>NZ_LZZV01000106.1:0-175024 GCF_014170385.1 Delftia sp. UME58 | reverse complement strand
CCTGCGCAGCCTGCTGCGCAGCGGCGCCAGCGATGCCGAGGTCGCCGCCGCGCTGGCCCCCATCTGGCAGCAGCGCAGCGACCGCTATTCCGAACTGCGCGCCAGCCTGCCGGCCAGTAACGGCACGCAGCGCAGGCGCAAGGAGTAGGGGGCGAGGCGGCGATGGCAGGGCGCCGACGCCCCGCGCGCGCCGCGCGGATCAGCCGCCGATGTAGCTCATCTCGATGCGCCTGCGCTGCGTGCCGTTACTGGCCGGCAGGCTGGCGCGCAGTTCGGAATAGCGGTCGCTGCGCTGCTGCCAGATGGGGGCCAGCGCGGCGGCGACCTCGGCATCGCTGGCGCCGCTGCGCAGCAGGCTGCGCAGGTCCCAGCCTTCGGAGGCGAACAGGCACAGGTACAGCCGGCCTTCAGTGGACAGGCGCGCGCGGTTGCAGTCGCCGCAAAAGGCATGGGTGACGCTGCTGATCACGCCGACCTCGCCCAGCGACGGGTCGTGCAGGCCGCGCGCGTCGGCATAGCCCCAGCGCACGGCCGTCTCGCCGGTGGCGCTGGCCTGCAGCGGCACCAGGGGCAGCTCGGCGCGCAGCCGGGCGATGACCTCGTCGGAGGGCAGGACCTCGTCCATGCGCCAGCCGTTGGTCGCGCCCACATCCATGTATTCGATGAAGCGCAAGGTCACGCCCGTGCCCTGGAAGTGGCGCGCCATGGGCAGGATCTGGTCTTCGTTGGTGCCGCGCTTGACCACCATGTTGACCTTGATGTTGGTCAGGCCCGCGGCTTGGGCCGCCTCGATGCCGGCCAGCACGTCGGAGACCGGGAAGTCCACGTCGTTCATGCTGCGGAACACCGCGTCGTCCAGCCCGTCCAGGCTCACGGTGACGCGGTTCAGGCCGGCGTCCTTGAGCGCGCGGGCCTTGCGGGCCAGCAGGGAGCCGTTGGTGGTCAGCGTCAGGTCCAGCGGCTGGCCGCCGGGCGTGCGCAGGGCGGAGAGCTGCTCCACCAGCGTTTCCACGTTCTTGCGCAGCAGCGGCTCGCCACCCGTCAGCCGGATCTTCTGCACGCCGTGCTGCACGAACAGGCGCGCCGTGCGCGTGATTTCCTCGAAACTCAGCAGCGAGCCGTGCGGCAGGTAGCGGTAGTTCTTGTCGAAGACTTCCTTGGGCATGCAGTAGCTGCAGCGGAAGTTGCAGCGGTCGGTGATGCTGATGCGCAGGTCGCGCAGCGACCGGCCAAGCCTGTCCTGCAGATCGCCGGTGGGCGTCTGCAGCAGACTTGGCACGGCGGCCGGGCGCGTGGGGGCGCGCTCGTCGACCAGGGGGATCACTCGTTCTGCCATGCCTGCGATTTTGCCCGAATGCCTATGTCCAGGCACTGCGCAAGCCTGCAGTTCTTGATCTGTGTCTAGACGCAGCGTGCCCCGTCCACCTCGATGCAGGTGCCGCTGATGAAGGCGGCCTCGTCGCTGGCCAGATACAGCGCGGCATTGGCCACGTCCCCTGCGGTGGAGAAGCGGCCCAGCGGAATGGTCGCCAGAAAGCGTGCGCGGCGCGCTTCGTCCACCGGGCCGCCGGCGAACTCGGCGGCCAGGCCGGTGTCCGGATTGAACACGGGGTTGATGCAGTTGACGCGGATGTTCTCGGGCCCGAGCTCGGCCGCCATGGACTTGCTGGTGATGATGACGGCTCCCTTGGAGCCGTTGTACCAGGTCAGCCCCGGGCGCGGGCGCAGTCCGGCCGTGGAGGCGATGTTGATGAAGCTGCCGCCGCCAGGGCGGCCATCGGCCAGCGCCGGGTTGGCGCGCATGGCGGGCACGCCGTGCACGGCAGAGAGGTAGATGCTCTTGACGTTGATGGCGTAGACACGGTCGAACTCTGCCTCGCTGACTTCGAGCATGGGGCGGTTGCGGTGCGTCCAGCCCGCGTTGTTGACGAAGGCATCGAGCCGGCCATGCGCCTGCAGCGTGGCCTCCACCAGGGCCTTGACCTGTTCGCTGCTTGTCATGTCCGCCTGCACGAAAAGTGCCCGGCCGCCTTCGGCGGTGATGGACTGCGCCACGCGCATGCCGGCCTCGCGGTCGATGTCGTTGACGATGACTCGGGCACCTTCGGCAGCCATCCGCTGGGCGATGCCGGCCCCTATGCCGCTGCCGGCGCCTGTGACGATGATGGATTTGTCCTGGACACGCATCGGGCTTTGCTCCTCGGTCGGGGTTCAGGCCCCCTGGGCTTCGGTGGTTGCTGTGGACGCCGGGATCGGGGTGGCGCCGCCTGTGCCGGGCTGCCAGCCCACGAATTGCGGGTAATAGCGCGCCACGCCGGGGCCGTTGAAGTCCCAGCCAAGGCACTGGCCCAGGTGGCGTGGCGGCTGGCTGGGATCGGCATCGCCAAAGACGCCTGGAACGGACTGGAAGGCGGCCGTGGCCATGTTGAACAGCAGCTCGCGCAGATGCGTGCAGCTGGCCACGCCGCCCAGGTTCTCGTTGATGGCCTTGCGCCAGCCGCGCGCCATGCTGCAGCCGACCATTTTCTGCATGGCCCGCGTGGCCTCGGGGCAGTGGCCCAGCGGGTGGGAGTCCATGACGACCTCGATGGCCTGCACCGCCAGGCGGGCATCGACCGTGGTGCGTATCCACATGTGGTGTATGGCCGTGCCGGCGGGCATGTGGCGGCCGCCGCTCAGTTCGATGTCATGGGTCTTGCTGTCGCGCAGCTCGCCTTCGATATCCCAGAGGCCGTCGGCGCGGGCGTAGCTGCGGTAGCGCACGTCGCGTTCATGCTGGGGCGTGCGGTCGGGAATGGGGGACAAGGGCATGGGGGAAGCTATTCTTTCTGTCGCGGGCTGACGGCTGGCGCCGGGCATCCCGCGATTTTCCGTCATGCGCGAAGATCAGCCATGCCGTATGGCGACGGTCTTCAGCGTGGTAAAGCCGTAGAGCGCCTCGAAGCCCTTTTCGCGGCCATGGCCGCTGGACTTGACGCCGCCGAAGGGCAGCTCCACGCCGCCGCCGGCGCCGTAGTTGTTGACGAAGACCTGGCCGCAGCGCAGGCGCCGCGCCAGACGCAGCTGGCGCGCACCGTCGCGCGTCCACAGGCCGGCCACCAGGCCGTAGGCCGTGCCGTTGGCCAGTTGCACGGCATGGTCCTCGTCATGGAAGGGCATGGCGCAGAGCACGGGGCCGAAAATCTCTTCCTGCGCCAGCCGGTGCTCGGGCGGCACGTCGCGCAGCAGGGTGGGCGCCTGGTAAAAGCCGCTGTCGGGCGCATCCTCGACGATCTGGCCCTGCGCCACCACGGCAATGCCGGCCACCTGGGCGTCGGACAGGAAATCCCAGACGCGCTGCTGCTGGCTGGCGCGGATCAGCGGCCCCAGGTCCAGGTCCATGGCGGCCGGGCCCACGCGCAGCGCCTCGAAGGCCTGGCCCAGGCGTTCGAGCAGCGGCTCGTAGATCAGCGAGTCGATCAGCACGCGCGAACCTGCCGAGCAGGTCTGGCCCGCGTTCTGCACGATGGCGTTGACGATGGCGGGCACGGCCGCATCGAGGTCCGCGTCTGCAAACACGATCTGCGGGCTCTTGCCGCCCAGCTCCAGCGTGACGGGGCAGTGGCGCTCGGCAGCCGCCTGCTGGATCAGCGTGCCCACGCCGGGGCTGCCCGTGAAGCTCAGGTGGTCCACGCCGGGATGGCGCGCCAGGGCCTCGCCCACCTCGTGACCCAGGCCGGTGACCACGTTGAAGGCGCCGGCTGGAAAGCCTGCCTCGGTGGCCAGCCGCGCCACGCGCAGCACGGACAGGCAGGCGTCTTCCGAGGGCTTGACCACACAGGTATTGCCCGCGGCCAGCGCCGCGCCCACGCTGCGGCCCAGGATCTGCATGGGATAGTTCCAGGGCACGATGTGGCCGGTCACGCCGTGGGGCTCGCGCCAGGTCAGGGCGCTGTAGCCCTGCTGGTAGGGCAGGGTCTCTCCGTGCAGCTTGTCGCAGGCGCCTGCATAGAACTCGAAGTAGCGCGCCAGCGCCAGCACATCGGCACGGGCCTGGCGCGTGGGCTTGCCGCAATCGCGCTGCTCGATGGCCGTGAGTTCATCGGCATGCTGGAGCACGCTGCCCGACAGGCGCATCAGCAGGCGCCCGCGCTCTGCGGCAGAAAGCTTGCTCCAGACGCTGTCCTGGCACTCGCGCGCAGAGCGCACGGCCAGGTCGATGTCCTGGGGCGAGCCGCGTTGGAGCTCGTCGAAAGCCTGCCCGTCCGACGGGTCCAGCACGGGGATCGTGCGCCCCGATTCCGTGGGCACGGACGCATTGCCGATGTAGTGGTATTGCATGGAGCCCGATTGTGGGGTGCCCGCGCCGCTTGTCCAGTCCCGGGCGTTGTTCCGCCCCCTCGCTCGCCTTGGCGACTCCAGCGGCTTCAGTCCTCGGGCCAGCCCGCGTCGCGCAGGCCCTGCCGGTCCAGGACCTCCATCTTGCCGCGCCGCAGTTGCAGGCAGCCGGCCTGCTGCAGCTCCTGCAGGATCTGGTTGGTGGTCTGGCGCGACAGGCCCAGCATGCGCGCCAGCTGTTCCTGGGAAACATCCAGCTCGCGGCGCCAGCGCTGGCGGCCCAGGCCGTCCGGCTGCCACTGGTCAAAGCCTTCGGCCATGCGCACCAGGCGCCGCGCCAGGCGCTGCGGCGCAGGCAGCAGCGTGTGCTCCTCCAGCGCCATCAGGCACACGCGCAGCTTGTCGGTCAACAGCAAGGCCAGCGCCTGCCAGTGTTCGGGATGGGCTGCCAGCCATGCCTGCAACGGGGCCTGGGGCACGTGCAGCACGGTGCAGGCCGTGGCTGCCTGGGCGTCGTGGGTGCGCTCGGCTCCATCGAACAGCGCGATTTCCCCCAGCCACATGGGAGGCTCCACCAGGGTCAGCAGTGCTGTGCGGGCCTGCTCGCCACAGGCGGCCGTTCCCGAGATGCTGAGCGCACCACGCGCCACCGCGTACAGGCCGCAGGGCGGGTCGCCCCGGCGGAACAGCCAGTCGCCTGCGGCCAGCGTGCGGGGCTGGGCCAGTGCCTTGAGCTGCGCGGCCAGCTCTGGCGGCAGGGCGTGGAACCAGCGGCCTGCCTCGATGGTGGCCCAGAGGTCGGCCATGTCCGGCGGGCCGGCCGCCGCGCGGCGCCGTACGCCGCGCGGGGCGGCGTGGGCTGCCGGAGCTGCCGGGGCGGGTGCGGGTAAGCCCGAGGTGCGCGATGAGGCTTGTGTCGGATCCATGACAGACGCCAATCCTTGATGACACCACCATGGTTGCGCAACATCCACCGCAGGTGCAGCCTATGAAAACCCTCATCGACCAACTGTCCCAGTACGCGGACTATCACCGTGATCCGCGCAACATCCTCACGCACTTCGTCGGCGTGCCGCTGATCATGTGGGCGGTGGTGATTTTGCTGGCCCGCCTGCAGTGGGCCGCCCCCTTGGGCGACGGCCTGCCCGAGCTGCCATTGAGCCTGGCCCTGCTGGCGGCACTGGCGGCAGGCATCTACTACTGTCTGCTGGACCTGCGCTACGGCATCGCCATGGCCCTGGTGCTTGCCCTGATGCTGGCGCTGGCCCAGCCCATCGCCATGCTGCCGATGGGGGCTTGGCTGGGCTGGGGCCTGGGCATCTTCGCCGTGGGCTGGGTGATCCAGTTCGTGGGCCATTACTACGAAGGCCGCAAGCCGGCTTTCCTGGATGACATCGTGGGCCTGGTCATCGGGCCGCTGTTCGTGCTGGCCGAGCTGGGCTTTGCCCTGGGCCTGCGCCGCGAAGTGCAGCAGGCGGTGGAGCAGCGCAGCGGTCCCGTGCAACGGCGCGCGGGCGGCGCACACGCCTGAAAACGGCCCGGGCGCTGCAAGCTTGGCGCAGGCTTGGCGCCGTAGCATGGCGGGCGTTCCTGCGGAGCCATCCGTGGGGGCGTGTGCCTGCGCCTAAAATCACGCTGCTATCCCCCTGCGGGGGCTTTTTTGTTTCAACTCTCCTCATCCATCATGTCTTTCGACAAAGTCACACCGGGCAAGAACGCTCCTGAAACCTTCAACGTCGTGATCGAGATCTCGGCCAACTCCGATCCCATCAAGTACGAAGTGGACAAGGAAAGCGGCGCCGTCTTCGTGGACCGCTTCATGGGCACGGCCATGCACTACCCGGCCAACTACGGCTATGTGCCCCAGACGCTGTCCGGCGACGGCGATCCGGTGGACGTGCTGGTGATGACGCCCTTCCCGCTGCCCCCGGGCGTGGTGGTGGCCTGCCGCCCCATCGGCATCCTGCTGATGGAAGACGAGTCCGGCGTGGATGGCAAGGTCCTGGCCGTGCCCACGCAAAAGCTGCTGCCCGCCTACGACAAGATCAACTCGCTGGAGGACATCCACGAGATCACCCTCAAGCAGATCCAGCATTTCTTCGAGCACTACAAGGACCTGGAAAAGGGCAAGTGGGTCAAGGTGCTGGGCTGGAAGGGCGTGGACGAGGCCAAGAAGGAAGTCGTGGACGGCATCGCCAACTACAAGGGCTGATCCCTTTCACTCCCGTCGAGGGAGTCTCAACTGCGCTGAGGTAAATGCCCGCTTCGCAGTTGATACAATTTGAAACGCACCCGGTGCCTAGGCGCCGGGTGCGTTTTTTGTTTTGTCGTGGATCAGGGTTTGGACAGATCAATCAGGCGCTGATGGGGACATCGGCCCGGGAGCGAGCAAATGAAGGTGGCAGATTGGCGCATGGGCACGAAGCTGGGCATGGGATTCCTCGTCATGGTCCTGTTCTCGGCTGTTCTGGGAGCGGTGGCCTGGTTGCAGCTGGCGCAGATGCACCGCAACGCGTTGCATTTGTCGGATGTGGCCCTGCCCAGCATGTTCCATGCGGGCGCCATGCGCTCCGAGTACAACCGCTTGCGCCGCCATGAGGCCGGCATTGCCTCGGCGCGCAGCCTGGGCGAGGTCGATGGCTTTGCCAAGCAGGTGCAGGACCGACTGAAAACCATTGGCGAGCATGAGACGGCCCTGCGCGCGCTGATCGACCAGGAGGGCCTGCGCACAGCCTTTGACGACTACCTCGGCTTCAAGCAGCAGTTCCTGGCCATGCATGCGCGCCTGCTGGAGCGCGCGCGTGCCGGCAACTACTCGACCACCGAGGAGCAGGCCTTCATGGCCGACGAGATGGGGCTGATGTTCGCCGGCGAATCCGAGGCGCAGTTCGGCAAGCTGGCCGAAAGCGCCGGCCGCCTGCTGACCCTGCAGCGCGAGGCGGGCGAGCAGGCGCGCCAGCAGGCGCAGGCCGGCTTTGACCTCGCCCGCATCTGGGTGCTGGGCACGCTGGCCGTGGTGGTGGCCATTGCCGCCCTGGTGGGCTGGGCCATCACGCGTGCCGTGACCGGCCCCGTCGCCCAGGCCGTCCATGTGGCGCGCAACGTGGCGGCCGGCCATCTGGAGACGCCGGTCACCAGCCGCCGCCGCGACGAAATGGGCCAGCTCATCAACGCGCAGGAAGACATGCGCCGCAAGCTCGCCGAGCTGGTGGGCGAGGTGCGTGGCAACGCGCAGGGCGTGGCACTGGCCGCGGGCGAGATCGCCCAGGGCAATGCCGATCTGTCGGCGCGCACCGAAAGCCAGGCCAGCGCGCTGGAGGAAACGGCAGCCTCCATGGAGCAACTGGGCGCCACCGTACGGCAGAACGCCGACAGCGCGCGCCAGGCCAACCAGATGGCCGCCTCCGCATCGGGCATCGCCGCGCGTGGCGGCGAAGTCGTGGCCCGGGTGGTGGACACCATGAAGGGCATCAACGACAGCAGCCGCCAGATCGCGGACATCATCGGCGTGATCGACGGCATTGCCTTCCAGACCAATATCCTGGCGCTGAACGCCGCCGTGGAAGCGGCCCGCGCAGGCGAGCAGGGCCGGGGCTTTGCCGTGGTGGCGGGCGAGGTCCGTTCGCTGGCCCAGCGCAGCGCCGAGGCGGCCAAGGAGATCAAGGCGCTGATCCAGGCCAGCGAGCAGCGCGTGGAGCAGGGCACGCAACTGGTGGACAAGGCGGGCGAGACCATGTCGGAAATCGTCACCGCCATCCGGCGCGTGACGGACATCATGGGCGAGATCAGCGCGGCCAGCAGCGAGCAGAGCGCGGGCGTGGCCCAGGTGGGCGATGCCATCACGCAGATGGACCAGGCCACGCAGCAGAACGCGGCCCTGGTGGAGCAAAGCGCGGCCGCCGCCCAGTCGCTGCAGCAGCAGGCACAGGCCATGGTGGCCTCGGTCTCGGTATTCCGCACGGCGGCTGCCGATGCGCCGGCTGTCACCGTGGCGACTGCCGCAGCATCGCGCGCAACGGTTGTTGCCTCCTTGGCATCGCGTCCGGCCCTGGCTCCCATGGCCGCCGGGCCGGCGCAACAGATCGCTGCGGCCACCCCGGCCAAGGCCACCAAGAACACCAAGGCGACCACCGCCGACGATGAGGAGTGGGCCGCGTTCTGAGGCCTCACGCGCAGTTCAGCTCCATTTTCTGGCGGCGCCATGCTTTGCATGGGGCCGCTTTCTTTTTGCTTTTGGTGCTCAGCTGGCGCAGGTAGGGTGCGAGAGGCTGTGGCACAAATCTGCCAGTGAAGGTTTCTGCCTACTACCCGTACCTGAACTTGTCCTGAACAATGCCTGGATACTGGCAGAATGTAAGTGGATGTAGTCCTATTCTTACAGCGTGAACAACGGCGGCTTCTGGCGCCGCTCCCTAGGAACGAAGGGATATCCCGTGATCACCTTGTTCTCATGGCCGCCAGGCCTGGCGGCCACCAGTCTCCCAGCAGACCGCGCCACCGCGGTGGCTCTCCCTCTCCGATTCCTGCCAACGATCCGACTTGCGCGGTTGCGGCAGATCTGTTTTTGCGAAGTCCGTGCCGGGCCTGGTTGACGCCTGTCCATGGCGCAACACAAAGCCGGGCACAACAACAAGATGGCAGGACTTCGACAAGAAAGATGAATGTGAAAAACCTCAAGATCTCAACGCGCATGCTGGGCACCTTCGGCCTGCTGGTGGTGCTGCTGCTGGCCGTGGTGGCCGCAGCCCTGGTGCAACTGCGTTCCATGCGCGCCAGCATGGAAGTCATCACGGGCAACGCCATGCCCAGCGTGGAAGTGATCAACCAGATAGGCACCGATGTCGTGCGTACCCGTTTGCTGGAGGTACGCCATGTCAACAACGACGATGCCGCCTACAAGACCGATTCGGAAAAGCAGCTGGAGCAGCTGCAGCGCCGCCTGGCCGAGCGCAAGAAGGCCTACGAGCCGCTGCTGTCCTCCGACGAAGAGCGCAGGCTCTACGCGCAACTGCTCCAGGAACGCGATCGCTACCAGCAGCTGAGCCAGCAGGTGCTGGCGCTGTCGCGCCAGGGCGAGAAGGAAAAGGCCCAGGCCGTGCTGGGCGGCGAGTCGCTGAAGCTCTACAACGAATCGTCGAACACGCTGGATCTGCTGGTCAAGCTCAACAGCGATGCTGCCTTGCAGGAAAGCCGCAATGCCGAAGCCGTGTACGGGCGCTCGGTCGTCGTCCTCAGCGTGGCGGCGCTGGCCGCCGTGCTGCTGGCCGTGCTGGCCGGCCTATGGCTGACGCGCTCCATCCGCGCGCCGCTGGCGCATGCGGTCGATGCCGCAGACCGCGTGGCCAACGGCGACCTGGGCGGGACCATCCGCATCGACCGCCATGACGAAACCGGCCTGCTGCTGGGCGCACTGCAGCGCATGCAGTCCAGCCTGGTGCAGACCGTGCGCAGCGTGCGCCAGAACGCCGAAGGCGTGGCCTCGGCCAGCGCGCAGATTGCCTCCGGCAATGCCGACCTGTCCAGCCGCACGGAAGAGCAGGCCAGCGCCCTGGAGCAGACGGCAGCCTCCATGGAGGAGCTGGGCTCCACCGTGCGCCAGAACGCCGACAACGCACGCCAGGCCAATCAGCTGGCGCTCAATGCATCCAGCGTTGCGCGCCGTGGCGGCGAAGTGGTGGCCGAGGCCGTGGAGACCATGAAGGGCATCAACGACAGCAGCCGGCGCATCGGCGACATCATCGGCGTGATCGACTCCATTGCCTTCCAGACCAACATCCTGGCGCTGAATGCCGCCGTGGAAGCGGCGCGCGCGGGAGAGCAGGGCCGGGGCTTCGCCGTGGTGGCGGGCGAGGTGCGATCACTGGCCCAGCGCAGCGCCGAGGCCGCCAAGGAAATCAAGGCGCTGATCACGGCCAGCGTGGAGCGTGTCGAGCAGGGCTCGCAACTGGTGGACCGCGCGGGCACGACCATGAGCGAGGTGGTGGCCGCCATCGGCCGGGTCACCGACATCATGGGCGAGATCAGCTCGGCCAGCACCGAGCAGAGCTCCGGCGTGGCACAGGTCGGCGAAGCCGTCACGCAGATGGACCAGACCACGCAGCAGAACGCGGCCCTGGTCGAGGAAAGCGCGGCTGCCGCTGCCGCGCTGCGCAAGCAGGCGCAGGACCTGGTCGAGGCCGTGGCCGTCTTCCAGTTGCCCCGTGGCGCCACGGACAGCCATGCGCATGTGCCGCACAGGGTGGCGGCACCGGCCAGCACCGCAGCGCGCCCCGCAGCCCCGCCTGTCCGGCCCGCTCCGCCCGCCAGCCCTGCGCGGCCCGCGGCCCTGGGCGGCGGCGGTGCGGCTGCAGGTGGCGAGACGCTGGCCCGCCGGCTTGAGCGCGATGCCATACCCCCCATCCGGCCGCGCGCCGGACCCGCGCAGGCCGGCAAGCCGGCGCCACGCCAGCCCGGCCAGCCCGGGCAGGGCGATGACGACTGGGAAACCTTCTGAGCCCTACCCCTGGCGCAGCGGGCTGTGGGCCTGCAGCTCCTGCAGATAGCCGGCCATGCCCTCGCCCTCGCGGTCCAGAAAGCGCGAGATGGCATCGGCAAAGGACGGGTGGGCAATCCAGTGGGCGCTGGGGGTGACCACGGGCAGCAGTGCCCGCGCCATCTTGTGCTCGCCCTGGGCGCCTCCCTCGAAGTGCGCAATGCCGCGTTCTATGCACCAGGCGATGGGCTGGTAGTAGCAGGCCTCGAAATGCAGGCAATCCACGCGCTCCAGTGCGCCCCAGTAGCGGCCGTAGGCCGTTCCCTGCGGGGCCTGCAGCGCATGGGCGCGCCCGTCCGGATGGCCCGCTGACAGCCTTGCGGCCGCAGCATCCAGCGCGATCAGGCTGCAGGCAATGGGCTGGCCGTCGCGCTCGGCGATGAACATCAGCCAGGCCTCGGGCATCCGGCGCGCCATGGCCTCGAAGAAGGCCGGTTCGAGGTAAGGGGCGTTGCCATGCTCCAGGTAGGTGCGCTCGTGGCAGCGGTAGAAAAAGGCCCAGTCCTGTGCGTCCATGTCCGGCCCGTGCAGGGCGCGAAAGCGCACGCCGGCCTCATGCACCTTGCGCCTTTCCTGGCGTATCTTCTTGCGCTTTTCCTGGTTCAGCGTCGCCAGGAAGTGGTCGAAATCGCCGTGCCCGGCGCCATCGGCGCCCTGGTTGCTCCAGTGGAACTGCACGGTGCTGCGCTGCATCCAGCCGTCGGCATCGCAGGCGGCCAGATCCTCGGCATCGCTGAACAGCAGGTGCAGCGAGGACAGCTGCTGCGCCTGGGCCCATTCGCGCACCGCACGCACCAGGGCTGCACGCAGCAAGGGCGTGCGCGCCAGCAGGCGGCTGCCCGGCACGGGCGTGAAAGGCACGGCCAGCACGCCCTTGGGGTAGTAGTCCAGCCCGTGCTGTGCGTAGGCACGTGCCCAGGCAAAGTCGAACACGTACTCGCCATAGGAGTGCGCCTTGGCGTAGACCGGGCAGGCGGCAACCAGCTCGCCGCCCTGCCAGAGCGTGACCACGCGGCCGGCCCAGCCGGTTTGCGGCACGGCGCTGCCGCTGGATTCCAGAGCGCTCAGGTACTCGTGGCGCATGAAGGGCGTGGGCGCGGCCTGCGATGCCAGCAGCGCATTCCAGGCCTGGGCATCGAGCTGCTGCACGCTGTCCAGCACGCGGGTGATAATTGCGGTTTCAGCCATGCCATTCCTTGCGGGCCGGTGTGACGCGCGCTGCCGCCTTTCGCTGTGGGGTGGCCTTGTCGGCCCTGTTGGCTCCATTGCATTCCATGACGCTCTCCATCTGCACTGCCCAGCTCAACTTTGTCGTGGGCGACCTGCCCGGCAATGTCCAGAAAATCATTGCCGCAGCCCGTGAAGCTTATGCCACGGGAGCACGCTTGCTGCTGACTCCCGAGCTTGCCCTGTGCGGCTATGCAGCCGAAGACCTGTATCTGCGCCCCGCCTTTCTGGATGCCTGCGATCAGGCCGTGCAGCAGCTCGCGCGGGAGACCGTGCAGTGGCCGGGCCTGGCGCTGGTGCTGGGCCATCCCTGGCGCGACCCGGGCGCCGGTGGCGCGTTGCGCAATGCGGCCAGCGTGCTGCGCGACGGGCGCGTGGAATGCAGCCATGCCAAGCAGTGCCTGCCCAACTACGGCGTGTTCGACGAGCAGCGCTACTTTGTGGCCGGCCAATCGCCCTGCGTGATCGAAGTGCAGGGCGTGCGCGTGGGCTTGCTGATCTGCGAGGACGCCTGGCATCCCGAACCCGCGCGCACAGCTGCCCAGGCCGGTGCGCAATTGCTGGCCGTGATCAATGCCTCGCCCTTCCATGAGGGCAAGCAGGCCGAACGCGAAGCCACGCTGGCCGCGCGCGCGTGCGAGATGGGCCTGCCCCTGGTCTACGCACATCTGGTCGGTGGCCAGGATGAAATCGTCTTTGATGGCAGCTCCTTTGCAGTGCAGGCGGACGGCTCCATTGCCGCGCGTGCACCGGCATTTGCCGAGGCCTTGCCGCGGGTGGAGGTCCGCACGGGCGGGCAGGGGCTGGTGCTGGCAGGCGAGGTGGTTGCGCAGCCAGGGCACCTGCCGGCGCTGTGGTCCGCCCTGGTGCTGGCCGTGCGCGACTACGTGGGCAAGAACCGTTTCCCCGGCGCCCTGCTGGGCCTGTCGGGCGGTATCGACTCGGCCCTGGTGCTGGCGATTGCAGTCGATGCACTGGGCGCGGACAAGGTGCATACGGTGATGATGCCTTCGCCCTATACGGCCGACATCAGCTGGATCGACGCGCGTGACATGGCCGAGCGCGTGGGCGTGCGCTACGACGAAATCTCCATCGCACCGCAGTTCGAGGCCTTCAAGGCCGCGCTGGCCCCGGCCTTTGCAGGCCGCGCCGAGGACACGACCGAAGAAAACCTGCAGGCCCGCATCCGTGGCACCTTGCTGATGGGCCTGTCCAACAAATTCGGCTCCGTGGTCCTGACCACGGGCAACAAGAGCGAGATGTCCACCGGCTACTGCACGCTCTATGGCGACATGGCCGGCGGCTTTGCCGTGATCAAGGACGTGCTCAAGACCGAGGTCTTTGCGCTGGCGCGCTGGCGCAATGCCAACGATCCGTTCGGCACGGGGCTGGACCCCATCCCGGATCGCATCATCACGCGCCCGCCCAGCGCCGAACTGCGCCCGGACCAGAAAGACCAGGACAGCCTGCCCGCTTATGAGGTGCTCGATGCCATCGTGCGCCGTTACATGGAAAATAACGAAAGCATCGCCTCCATCGTGGCCGACGGATACGCCAGCGCCGATGTGGAGCGAGTGACGCGCCTGATCCAGATCAACGAGTACAAACGCCGGCAGGCGCCCGTGGGGCCGCGACTGACGCGCCGCAGCTTCGGCAAGGATTGGCGCTACCCCATCACCAACCGCTTTCGCGCTTGAAGCACCTGAGGCGGCGGGGTTTCCCGGCCAGCCGTTTTGCCCCGTATTGCATGCACTGAGGAGTTCACCCCATGAAAATGATCACCGCCATCATCAAGCCGTTCAAGCTGGAAGAGGTCCGCGAGGCACTGGCCGACTGCGGCGTCAACGGCCTGACCGTCACCGAGGTCAAGGGCTTTGGCCGCCAGAAGGGCCATACCGAGCTTTACCGCGGCGCTGAGTACGTGGTGGACTTCCTGCCCAAGGTGAAGATCGAGGTCGTGGTCCGCACCGAGGACGTGGACCGCTGCGTGGACGCCATCGTCAACGTGGCGCGCACGGGCAAGATCGGTGACGGCAAGATCTTCGTCACTGCCGTGGAGCGCGTGGTGCGCATTCGTACCGGCGAGCTCGACGACGGAGCCATTTGAGTCCGGGAGCAGGGCAGGGCGCATTCGGCGCCCTGCATTCCTGATGTCTCGATGCTGGCGGCCATCCTCTGCAGGGTGGCCGCTTTCGTTTCCGCTTCGGTTCAGATCACGGCGCGCAAGGGGGCCGTCTCCAGGCCCGTGCCGGCGTTCTGCACCAGGGATTGCAGCAGCGTGGGGATGTCGCTGCCGCTTTCGATCAATCCCATCTGCCACTCGCCCATGAAGCCGTGGCCCACGCAGGTCTGCAGGAACTGCAGCATGCTGTCGTAGTAGCCATCCACATTGAGCAGGCCGATGGGCTTGTCGTGGTAGCGCAGCTGGCGCCAGGTCCAGACCTCGAACAATTCCTCGAAGGTGCCTATGCCGCCGGGCAGGGCGACGAAGGCATCGCTGCGCTCGGCCATCATGGCCTTGCGCTCGTGCATGGTCTGGACGATATGCAGCTCGTCGCAGGCATGGTTGGCCAATTCCTTGTCCACCAGCGCCTGCGGAATCACGCCCACGACGCGGCCGCCGGCCTGCCGCGTGGCCTCGGCCACCTCGCCCATCAGGCCGCTGCGGCCGCCTCCATAGACCAGCTGGCCGCCGTGCTCGCCGATCCAGCGGCCGGTGGCGCGGGCTGCCTCGATGAATCCGGGCTGGTCGCCGGGACGCGAGCCGCAATACACACAAATGGAAAACGTGGGATTTGTCATGCAATGAACCGTTGATAGAGGGCGGCCAGCCAGACGCCGGCGCACAGCAGCAGCGCCAGCATCACGGCCGCGCTGCCCATGTCCTTGGCCTGCTTGGACAGAACGTGCCATTCGGGGCCTATGCGATCGACCACGGCCTCGATGCCGCTGTTGAGCAGCTCCACGATCAGCACCAGCAAGACCGTGCCCGCCAGCAGTGCGACCTCGATCCAGCTGCTTGCCAGCCAGAAGGCGGCAGGGATCAGCACGATGGCGGCCAGCGCTTCCTGGCGGAAGGCTTTTTCATTCCATCCGGCGCGAAGGCCTGACAGCGAATAGCCCGCCGCGTGCCAGACACGCGTCAGGCCTGTGCGGCTTTTCTGGGGATTGACAGGTGCACTGTCGGTCGGGTCGGGAGATGCGGCGGGCATGCTTGCGAGTGTAGGAGATGCGACGCTGCCTCTGGGCCTGTCAGCGCTTTTTCCTGGGTGCCGGTGCCTGGTGGATCAACTGGGTGCCAGCCCATGCGTCATGCCAGAACTGGCGGCGCGGATGCAAGCGGCTCAGAAGTGCCCAGAGCGCCACCCACAGCACCAGCAGCATCAGCGTGGTCAGTGCAGGTACGCCGGCCGAATAGGCCGCCAGCGGCGGCAGCAGCCAGATCCAGCTGAGCACATAGCGCCGCAGCGCGCGCAACTGGCTGACGGGCTGGCCTGCCGCATCCACCAGGCGGATGTGCCAGGTCTTCATGGCCAGCGTCTGGCCCTTGGACCAGAACCAGACGAAATAGATACCCAGCACCACGAACATGAAGGCCTGCAGCGCATGGCGGTTGTCCATGGCATTGCGCGTCTGCGACAGGGTGCCGAACAGATAGCCTGCAATGAAGACCACGCCGAACAGCAGCATGCCCTCGTAGAGCCAGCAGGCCATGCGCCGCGCCAGTCGCGGGGCCATCTGTGGGGAGGCTGCGGTTGCGGCTGCCGTGGTGGAGGCGGGGGATGTGGCGTTCGTCATGCGGACGGGGAGATCGGTGCGTCAGTGCGTCAATGCGAGGGGGGCGCTTCGCCGTGCGATGGCTGGGATGCAGCATCGGGGCTGTCATGCAGTTCCATGGGCGGCAAAGGCATGGGCGTGGCCGAGGGCACCTCGACAGGCGCCGTCTCCACCAGCGCCGGCGGGCGCACGGGATGGGTCTCCACCGCCGCAGGCGATGGGGCCTGGGGCACGGGAAGCGGCGGGTTGTAGATGGTGGCGGGCGGAATCTTCGGCGGATTCGGAATGGTGGCCGGAGCCACCGAGGCCGCCGGAATCCGCGCCAGCCGCTTGGGCGCAACAGGTTCTATGGCAGTGGCGGCGCCCTTGGCCTTGGGCGCGGCGCGCGCGGCCAGCAGGCGTTTTTCCTCGTCGCTGAGCGCCTGGTAGGCCTCCCACTGGGCGCGCTTGTCCGTGGCCAGGCGGTTGGTCAGGGCGAAATTCAGGCGGGCCTGGCTGCGCTGCTGGGCGCTGAGGCTGGACCAGGTCTGCATGCGATCACGCAGCTTTTCCTGCTCTTTTTCACTGAGCTTGTCCCAGCCCTCGGCCAGCGCCATCCAGCGGCGCTTTTGCAGCGCGTCCATCATGGACCAGCGCTCGGACAGGGGTTCAAGCACGCTGCTCTGCGCCGGTGTCAGCTCTGCCCAGCGCGGGCCGGAGGCCAGGTCCGTGGCGCGCTGGCGCGTGGCTGCATCACCGTGCAGGGTCTTGGAGGCTGCGATCGTGGCCGGCGAGACGGTGCTGGGTGCCAGCCGTACCTGCTGCACGACGCGCCAGCCGGTCCAGGCCAGCGCCATCAACAGCACCGCCGCCAGGATGGCGGCGGCTGGGCGGTGGAACGCGGCGCGTGAATCAGTGGGCATGCAGGCAGGCAAGGCGGGGATCAGCGTTCCGTGTTGGTGGCCGAAGTCTTCAGGTACTGGATGAAGCCGGGGTCGGCGTAGGCGGCGGGCGGCAGATCATCGGTCAGCAGGGCGGTATCCACCTCGGCAACCTCGGTCAGACCTGTCTGGTCCGTCTGCACGTTGACGACCACCAGTCCAACGATCAACGCCAGCACCGGCACGGCCGAGATCAGGGCGCGCCACCAGGTGCCGCCTTCGTCGCCCGAGCCCAGCGTCAGCGTGCCGCCCTGGGCCTGGGTTGCGTTGGCGGTCTGCAGCGGCGCAGCGCGCAGCTCGCGCCGGCGAACGGACAGGGCACGCTCGCGCGCGGCCCGCAGCCGTTCGGTGATGTCGTATGGCAGCAACGCCTCGCCGTCGCCCAGGCGCGCGGTGATCCGGCGTGCGATGCGGTCGGCCGCCATTTCGCTGTGGAGAGTGGGCGCAGTCTTCATAGCTCGATTCCTTTGGCCTTCAGTGCCTTGCTCAATGTCTGGATGGCGCGGAAACAATGTGTTTTTACACTTCCTTCGGAACACCCCATCGCGGCAGCGGTCTCCGCGACGTCCATCTCTTCCCAATAACGCATCAGGAAAGCTTCGCGTTGACGTGCTGGAAGCTCCTGTATCTCTTTTTCAATGCTTTGCAAAGTCTGGGCCCGCTCGGTCAGATCCTCGGCGCTGCGGGCGGTTTCACCGTTCTGGCCGGAGTCGGCATAGGTTTCGAGCCAGTCGAAGTCCGCATCGTCGCCGGCCGATGCCTCCAGGTCGCTCATGCGGGTGAAGAGGGCGTTCTGCGTTTTTTGCCTGCGAAACCAGTCCAGCGTGCTGTTGGACAGGATGCGCTGGAACAGCATGGGCAGCTCGGTGATGGGCTTGTCGCCATAGTGCTGCGCCAGCTTGAGCATGCTGTCCTGCACGATGTCCAGCGCCGCCTCCTCATCCCGGACGTGGAAAAAGCTGCGCTTGAAGGCTCGCTTTTCTACGCTTTTGAGGAAGTCGGATAGTTCTTGCTCGGTTGCCAAAAGGAACGCAGGCCCGGATGAGGGGCTCGTTGATGAGGGGCTGAACGGGTGCGGGGCCTGATTATCGCACCGCACTGTCAATTTTTTTCGCAGGATGGCGCGCAGGCTTGTTGCAGTGCGATAATGTCTGCTGCAATTCAAAAAGGCAAACGGGTCACGGTCCGGCGTTTACTCACTCGCCCATGTCTGTTGGTCCTAAGTCCCGCACCGGCCTCACAAGGGCTTCAGGCAAGGGGCACCCAAGGTTTTTCGTTAGAGAAATTCACAAAGGTTGATCATGGAAATTTCCAAAGCCGAGTACTCCAGCGCGGCAGCAGCGGCGTCGCAGTCCCATGCATCCCAGGAGCTGATGGGCTCCGAGATCCTCGTCAAGTCCCTGCAGGCCGAAGGTGTCAAGCAGCTTTGGGGCTATCCGGGCGGTGCGGTTCTGTACATCTACGACGCCCTCTACAAACAAGATTCCATTCAGCATGTGCTGGTGCGCCACGAACAGGCGGCCGTGCATGCGGCAGACGGTTTTGCCCGTGCCACGGGTGAAGTCGGCGTGGCCCTGGTGACCTCGGGTCCCGGCCTGACCAACGCCGTGACCGGCATTGCCACCGCCTATACCGATTCCATTCCCCTGGTCGTGATCAGCGGCCAGACCTCGACGGCCTACATCGGCACCGATGCGTTCCAGGAATGCGACACCGTCGGCATCACCCGCCCCATCGTCAAGCACAACTTCCTGGTGAAGGATGTGCGCGAGCTGGCGGACACGATGAAGAAGGCCTTCCACATCGCGCGCACCGGCCGTCCCGGCCCCGTGGTGGTGGACATTCCCAAGGACGTGTCCTTCAAGAAGGCGCTCTACGCCGGCTACCCCGAGAAGGTGGAGATGCGCTCCTACAACCCGGTGCGCAAGGGCCATGCCGGCCAGATCCGCAAGGCGCTGCAGTTGCTGCTGGCCGCCAAGCGACCCTATATCTACACGGGCGGCGGCGTTCTGCTGGGCAATGCCTGCAACGAGCTGCGCACGCTGGTGGACATGCTGGGCTACCCGGTCACGCATACGCTGCTGGGCCTGGGTGCCTATCCGGCCAGCGACCGCAAGTTCCTGGGCATGCTGGGCATGCACGGCACCATCGAAGCCAACAATGCCATGCAGAACTGCGACGTGCTGCTGGCGGTGGGTGCACGCTTCGATGACCGCGTGATCGGCAACCCCAAGCATTTCATGTCGGTGGAGCGCAAGATCATCCACATCGACATCGATCCCTCTTCCATCTCCAAGCGCGTGAAGGTGGACGTGCCCATCGTGGGCGACGTCAAGGAGGTGCTGACCGAGCTGATCTCCATGATCCGCGAGGCAAGTGCCCGTCCCGACGCAGCGGCCCTGGGCCAATGGTGGGAGACCATCGAAGGCTGGCGCAGCCGCGACTGCCTGCAGTACAGCCGTGGCGATGGCTCGGTCATCAAGCCGCAGTACGTGGTGGAGACGCTGTGGAACATGACCCGCGACGCCGATGCCTACATCACGTCCGACGTGGGCCAGCACCAGATGTGGGCCGCGCAGTACTACCGCTTCGACGAACCGCGCCGCTGGATCAACTCCGGCGGCCTGGGCACCATGGGCGTGGGCCTGCCCTACGCCATGGGCATCAAGCTGGCCAAGCCCGAGTCCGAGGTGTTCTGCATCACGGGTGAAGGCTCCATCCAGATGAACATCCAGGAGCTGGCCACCTGCCTGCAGTACAACACGCCGGTCAAGGTGGTGTCGCTGAACAACCGCTACCTGGGCATGGTGCGCCAGTGGCAGGAGATCGAGTACTCGGGCCGCTACAGCAGCAGCTACATGGACTCGCTGCCCAACTTCGTGAAGCTGGCCGAGGCCTATGGCCACGTGGGCATGCTGATCGAGCGCCCCGAGGACGTGGAGCCCGCCCTGCGCGAGGCACGCAAGCTCAAGGACCGCACGGTGTTCATGGACTTCCGTACCGATCCCACCGAGAATGTGTTCCCCATGGTGCAGGCCGGCCGTGGGATCACCGAGATGCTGCTGGGAGCTGACGACCTCTGAGCATGGTCCCTTGCGGGATCTGCCCGGGGTCACTCCTGCCGCATCCGTTCCAGTGAGCCGTCCTCGAGGCGGCCCCTTTGACGAATCTATTGCCTGCCAAGCCCGACGTTTACCGGCGCCGGGGGAGGGCAGCGAAAAGAGGAATCTTTCTTTCATGAAACACATCATTGCCGTGCTGCTCGAAAACGAGCCGGGAGCCTTGTCGCGCGTGGTGGGCCTGTTCTCGGCCCGCGGCTACAACATCGAATCGCTGACCGTGGCCCCCACGGAAGACGCATCGCTGTCGCGCATGACCATTCAGACGAATGGCTCCGAAGACGTGATCGAGCAGATCACCAAACACCTGAATCGCCTGATCGAGGTCGTCAAGGTCGTGGACCTGACCGAAGGCTCCTATACCGAGCGCGAGCTCATGATGGTCAAGGTCCGCGCCGTGGGCAAGGAACGCGAGGAGATGAAGCGCATGGCGGACATCTTCCGCGGCCGCATCATCGACGTGACCGAAAAGAGCTACACGGTCGAGCTGACCGGCGACCAATCCAAGAACGACGCCTTCCTGCAGGCGCTGGACCGCACGGCCATTCTGGAAACCGTGCGCACCGGCTCCTGCGGCATCGGCCGCGGCGAACGCATCCTGCGCGTTTGATGCGCTGCGACGCATCTGAACCTGAAACCTGTCCCCTTCCCCTTTCAACCCCTACACACACGAAGCCTGGAGCCAACATGAAAGTTTTCTACGACAAGGACTGTGACCTGAGCCTGATCAAGGGCAAGACCGTTGCCATCATCGGCTACGGCAGCCAGGGCCACGCACACGCGCAAAACCTGAACGAAAGCGGCGTGAAGGTCGTGGTCGGCCTGCGCAAGGGCGGCGCTTCCTGGGACAAGGTCGCCAAGGCTGGCCTGACCGTCGCGGAAGTCGACGACGCCGTGAAGGCCGCCGACCTGGTCATGATCCTGCTGCCGGATGAGAACATCCCCGAGGTCTACACCAACAACGTGGCCCCCAACATCAAGCAGGGCGCCACGCTGGCCTTTGCCCACGGCTTCAACATCCACTACAACCAGGTCGTGCCCCGCGCCGATCTGGACGTGATCATGGTCGCCCCCAAGGGTCCTGGCCACACCGTGCGCTCCGAGTACCTCAAGGGCGGCGGCGTGCCTTCGCTGATCGCCGTGTACCAGGACAAGTCCGGCAAGGCGCGTGACCTGGCCTTGTCCTATGCCATGGCCAACGGTGGCGGCAAGGGCGGCATCATCGAGACCAACTTCAAGGAAGAAACCGAGACCGACCTGTTCGGCGAGCAAGCCGTCCTGTGCGGCGGCGCGGTGGAACTGGTGAAGATGGGCTTCGAGACCCTGACAGAAGCCGGCTACGCTCCCGAAATGGCCTACTTCGAGTGCCTGCATGAGCTCAAGCTCATCGTGGACCTGATGTACGAAGGCGGCATCGCCAACATGAACTACTCGATCTCGAACAACGCCGAATACGGCGAGTACGTGACGGGTACCGAAGTCATCAACGACAAGTCGCGCGAAGCCATGCGTGCTGCCCTGAAGCGCATCCAGACCGGCGAATACGCCAAGATGTTCATCCAGGAAGGTCGCACCAACTACCCGAGCATGACGGCCCGCCGCCGCATGAACGCCGACCACGCCATCGAGAAGGTCGGTGGCCAGCTGCGCGCCATGATGCCCTGGATCTCCAAGAACAAGCTGGTTGACCAGAGCCGCAACTGAGATTGCTGCATTCCATCTTGCCTGGGTCGCGCAAGCGGCCTACGCAAGGTGCAGGACAAGGCCACCCCGACGGGTGGCCTTTTTCGTGCAGGGAAGGGGGCAGCGCGAAGGTACACTGACTCTTTCGGGGCGGCGCGGTCCGCTCCCTTAGAATACTATCGTTTTAATAGCTGCCCGCGCCTGTAGGCGCTGTGCTGGAGGCTGGATTGATGCAAAACCACAATGAGTCCAACGAGATTGAGGGCGTGGTGGTGCGCAAGCGCCGCAAGGGTATCTACATCCTGCCCAACCTGTTCACGCTGGCCGCGCTGTTCGGTGGCTTCTACGCCATCGTGATGGCCATGAATGGCCGCTTTGAACTGGCTGCCGCAGGCGTGTTCTGCGCCATGGTGCTGGACAGTCTTGACGGCCGCGTGGCACGCATGACCAATACGCAAAGCGCCTTTGGCGAACAGATGGACTCGCTGTCGGACATGG
This sequence comes from Delftia sp. UME58, assembly GCF_014170385.1. Taxonomy (NCBI): domain Bacteria; kingdom Pseudomonadati; phylum Pseudomonadota; class Betaproteobacteria; order Burkholderiales; family Comamonadaceae; genus Delftia; species Delftia sp. UME58. The sequence continues at coordinate 152,951 of NZ_LZZV01000106.1, read as the reverse complement.
TGTCCTTCGGTGCCGCTCCGGCCTTGATCGCCTATGAATGGGCGCTCAAGGGCATTGGCCGCTGGGGCTGGATTGCCGCCTTTGTCTATTGCGCCTGCGCCGCACTGCGGCTGGCGCGTTTCAACGTGAATACCGGCACGGTGGACAAGCGCTGGTTCCAGGGCCTGCCTTCGCCTGCTGCTGCGGCGCTGGTCACGGGCTTCATCTGGCTGCTGGACGAAGCGGGCCTGCTGCGCGGCCAGGATGCCTGGCTGAGCTGGACGCAGATCACCTGGATCATGTTCTTCCTGACGCTGTACGCGGGCCTGACCATGGTCACCAATGTGCCGTTCTACAGCTTCAAGGACGTGCACTTCAAGAAGAGCGTGCCGTTTGCCGCCATCGTGCTGATCGCCCTGGGCATCGCCATCATCAACATCCACCCACCCATCGTGCTGTTCGGCGTGTTCCTGCTCTACGGTTTCTCGGGCTATGGCGTCTACGCCTGGCGCAAGGCCAAGGGCCAGCGCACCAGCGTCATCAGCACTTCGACCGACGAGCCCGAGGAGCGCGGCCTGCACAAGTGATGCGGTGCAGCATCTTCACAGCCTTTGTGAACCTGTGCTAAAGTCATCCGAATGCAATACCTGTCGCTAGCTCTACTACTGATGTCCAACGGGCAGAGACAGTAGCGCGCGCGTACATACCTACTTTCACGGCCCGTTTGCACCAGCGACGGGCCGTTTTGCATTTGTGGGGTCGCTGGAGCAGGTGGGTCTTGTTTTTACCTAGACGATAGAAAGCACTTCAGCCATGTTGCAAAACCCTTCGACCAAGTACCGTCCGTTCGCTTTCGCTCCCGTGCGTCTGCAAAATCGCAGCTGGCCCGACGCGACGATTACCAAGGCTCCGATCTGGTGCAGCGTGGACCTGCGCGATGGCAACCAGGCGTTGATCGAGCCCATGGACATCGATCGCAAGATGCGCATGTTCGAGCAACTGGTGAAGATCGGCTTCAAGGAGATCGAGGTCGGCTTCCCCTCCGCTTCGCAGGTGGAGTTCGACTTCATGCGCAAGCTCATCGAGGAAAACCGCATTCCCGATGACGTGACCATCCAGGTGCTGACCCAGGCACGCGAGCACCTCATCCGCCGTACCTTCGAGGCGCTCGAAGGCGTGCCCCGTGCCATCGTCCATCTCTACAACGCCACCGCGCCCGTGATGCGCCGCGTGGTGTTGAACATGAGCGAAGACGAGATCGTCGAGCTGGCCACCACCAATGCCCGCATGTTCAACGAGATCGCTGCCGGCTATCCCCAGACGCAATGGACCTTCCAGTACTCCCCCGAGATGTATTCGGACACCGAGCTGGAGTTTTCCAAGCGCGTCATCGATGCCGTCACCGAGGTATGGCAGCCCACGCCCGAACGCAAGTGCATCATCAACCTGCCCACCACGGTGGAGCATTCCACGCCCAATCTGTTTGCCGACATGGTGGAGTGGACGCACCGCCACATCCAGCGCCGTGATTCCATCGTGCTGTCCGTCCATCCCCACAACGATCGCGGCACGGGCACGGCCACGGCCGAGCTCGCGCTGATGGCTGGTGCCGACCGCCTCGAAGGCTGCCTGTTCGGCAACGGCGAGCGCACGGGCAACCTCGACGTGGTCAACGTGGCGCTGAACATGTACATCCAGGGCGTGTCGCCCGGGCTGGATTTCTCCGATATCGACGGCATCCGCAGCACGGTCGAGCATTGCAACCAGTTGCCCGTGCACCCGCGCCATCCCTACGTGGGCGATCTGGTCTACACCTCCTTCTCTGGCTCGCACCAGGATGCGATCAAGAAGGCCTTCGCCGACCGCAAGGAAGGCGACGTCTGGGACATGCCCTATCTGCCCATTGATCCCAAGGACCTGGGCCGCAGCTATGAGGCCGTGATCCGCGTCAACAGCCAGTCGGGCAAGGGCGGCATCGCCTATCTGCTTGAAAGCGAATATGGCCTCCAGTTGCCGCGCCGCCTGCAGATCGAGTTCAGCCAGGTCGTGCAGCGCGAGATGGATGCCAGCGGCAAGGAGTTGGCTGCGGCCGACCTGTGGAATCTGTTCCAGCGCGAATACGGCCTGCAATCCATGCAGGCGCCGCACTACCGGCTGAGCGAGAACGATGGTGTGGTCAGCCTGTCGGCCGACCTGGCCGTCGAGGGCGGCAAGCGCACGGTCGAGGCCGAGGGCACGGGCCCGATCGACGCCTTCGTGCAGGCGCTGAGCGAGCACTGCGGCCGGGCCGTGCGCGTGCTGGACTACAACGAGCATGCCATCGGCGAGGGCGCCAACGCCAAGGCCATCGCCTACGTGGAGCTGCGCGTGGACGAGTCGCATGTGTGCTATGGCGTCGGGGTTGATGCGAATATCGTCTCCGCTTCGTTCCGGGCCATCATGTCCGGCTTGCAGCGCGTGCCTTCTTCCAAGAAGGCGGCGGCGCAGGAGGCGGTTGCCGCTTAAATTCCGTTCCCTAGCCGGTGCAGCCACAAGCGCACCGGCTTTTTTCATCGCCTGCCCGTGGGCAGGAGCTTCGCATCCACAAGAAAGACGAGACTCCCCATGACCGAACAGTTGATCATTTTCGACACCACCTTGCGTGACGGCGAGCAGTCGCCCGGTGCCTCCATGACCCGTGACGAAAAGCTGCGCATCGCGCGCCAGCTCGAGCGGCTGAAGGTCGATGTGATCGAGGCCGGTTTTGCGGCCAGTTCCAATGGCGACTTCGAGTCGGTGCAGGCCATTGCGCGCGCCATCAAGGACTCCACCATCTGCTCGCTGGCCCGTGCCAATGACCGCGACATCGCCCGTGCGGCCGAGGCTCTGAAGGACGCCAACCGCGCGCGCATCCACACCTTCATCGCCACCAGTGCGCTGCACATGGAGAAAAAGCTGCGCATGACGCCCGACCAGGTGCTGGAGCAGGCGCGCCAGTCGGTGCGCTTTGCGCGCAACCTGATCGCCGACATCGAGTTCAGCCCCGAGGACGGCTACCGCAGCGACCCGGACTTTCTGTGCCGCGTCATCGAGACGGTGATTGCCGAAGGCGCGACCACCATCAACGTGCCCGATACCGTGGGCTACGCCATCCCCGAGCTGTATGGCGCCTTCATCAAGAACCTGCGCGAGCGCGTGCCCAACAGCGACAAGGCGGTCTGGAGCGTGCACTGCCACAACGACCTGGGCATGGCCGTGGCCAACTCGCTGGCCGGCGTCAAGCTCGGCGGTGCGCGCCAGATCGAGTGCACCATCAACGGCCTGGGTGAGCGCGCCGGCAACTGCTCGCTCGAAGAGGTGGTGATGGCCATCAAGACGCGCAGGGACTACTTCGGCCTGGACGTCAACATCGATGCCCAGCACATCGTGGCCGCCAGCCGCATGGTCAGTCAGACCACAGGCTTCGTCGTGCAGCCCAACAAGGCCGTCGTGGGCGCCAACGCCTTCGCCCACGCCTCGGGCATCCATCAGGATGGCGTGCTCAAGGCGCGCGACACCTACGAGATCATGCGTGCCGAGGATGTGGGATGGAGCGCCAACAAGATCGTGCTGGGCAAGCTCAGTGGCCGCAATGCCTTCAAGCAGCGCCTGCAGGAGCTGGGCGTGGAGCTCGACAGCGAAGCCGCGATCAATACGGCCTTTGCTGCCTTCAAGGAGCTGGCCGACCGCAAGAGCGAGATCTTCGACGAGGACATCCTGGCCCTGGTGACGGAGCAGGATGCCCATCAGCAGGCCGATCCCTTCCAGTTCATCTCGCTGGCCCAGCAAAGCGAAACGGGTGAGCGTCCACACGCTTCGGTGGTGTTCAGCCGCGACGGCCATGAGATCAAGGCGCAATCGGATGGAAACGGCCCGGTCGATGCCTCGTTCAAGGCCATCGAGTCCGAGGTGAAGAGCGGAGCCGAGATGCTGCTGTACTCGGTCAACGCCATCAGCGGCTCCACCGAGAGCCAAGGCGAAGTGACCGTTCGCCTGCAGCGCAGCGGGCGCGTGGTCAACGGCGTGGGCGCGGACCCGGACATCGTCGTGGCCTCGGCCAAGGCCTATCTGAGCGCGCTGAACAAATTACACAGCAATGCAGAGATCGTGGCTGCGCAGGGGTAAGCACTCGCCTTATAATTTCATTTAAATTATCGAAAAGTCGCACAAGTTATTGTCACAGTGCGACTTTTTCGATTAATGTAAGGTCTAGTCACAAATTCTTGCTGCTTGGAGCATTTCTCATGCCCACCCTACGCCGTGCCCGCCTCGGTCGATTTGCTCAGGTCATGTCTTTTCTTGCCCTGAGTTGTGCTCTTGCTGCCCCGGGCGCGCATGCCGCGCCCGCCAAGAAAGTTGCCAAGAAACAGGTGGCCGTGGCCCCTGTCAAGAAGAAGGCGGTGAAGGAGCGCGCCACGGCCGCTCCTCAGGGCAAGCGCGTTGCCAAGAGCGCGCGCCAGCCCAGCCGCATCGCTGCACGCAGCGTTGCCAGCCCCATTCGCGCCGTTGCCTACGAGCCGCGCCTGTCCTTCGGCCAGATGGCCGGCCTGCATGCGGTGGCCGATCCTCTGGATCTCAAGAGCAGCGTGGCCCTGGTCCTGGACCAGGACACCCATGAGGTGCTGCTGAGCAAGAACGACCATGCCGTCTTGCCCATCGCCTCGTTGACCAAACTGATGACGGGCCTGTTGATTTCCCAGGCCCATCTGCCGATGGATGAGACCATCACCATCACGCAGGACGACGTGGATACCGAAAAGGGCAGCAGCTCTCGCCTGGCCGTGGGCACCACGCTCACGCGCGCCGAGATGCTGCACCTGGCCCTGATGTCCAGTGAAAACCGTGCTGCCCATGCCCTGGGTCGCACTTTCCCGGGTGGCCTGGATGCCTTCGTGCAGCAGATGAATGCCAAGGCGCGCCTGCTTGGCATGACCGATACCCGCTACGTGGAGCCTACCGGCCTGTCCAGCCGCAACCAGTCCAGCGCCCGTGATCTGGCTGTGCTTGTGAATGTGGCGCACAGCGATCCGCTGGTGCGCGAGTACACCACCTCGCCCGGCTACGAAGTGGCCGTGGGCCGTCGCACGCTGCAGTACAACAACACCAATCGCCTGGTGATGAGCCCCACCTGGGACATCGGCCTGCAAAAGACCGGCTACATCTCCGAGGCGGGTCGCTGCCTGGTGATGCAGGCGCAGGTGGCTGGCCGCAAGATCATCATGGTCTTCCTGGATTCGGCCGGAAAGTTCAGCCGCCTCGGCGATGCCGAGCGCGTGCGCCACTGGGTGGAGTCCATGGGTCAGGTGGCTGGCGATTCCATGATCCACAAGGTCAAGGGCTGAGTTTCTTTGCCCTCAACAACAAAGGCGCCTTGGGCGCCTTTGTTGTTTTTGATCGCTGGTCGTCTTGCCGCCTGCTGATTGCAGCGCCCTGATCAGTGGCTGCTGCGCGCGTAGGGGTTGGGTGGCGGTGCTGCCGGGCGGGTTGCGTTGAAGCCCAGGGCGCCCGAGATCTCCTGTGCGGTGGACTGGAGCTTGGACATCCAGCTTTCGTCCAGCCGGTCGGCGGGGGCGGAGATGGACAGGCCGGCCACCAGCTTGCCCTGGTCGTCGTAGATGCCGGCGGCCATGCAGCGCACGCCCAGCTCCAGCTCTTCGTTGTCGCGGGCCACGCCATGGTGGCGCACCTTGTCCAGTTCGTTTTCCATGTCGGCCAGCCGCGTGATGCTGAAATGCGTCTTGCCGGGCAGGCCGGTGCGCGTGGCGTAGGCGCGGACCTGCTGCGCGTCGTCCGCCGCCAGGAACAGCTTGCCGTTGGAGGTCAGGTGCAGCGGCGCATGGCCGCCGATGGCGCGCACCACCTGCATGCCGGAGCGCTCGCTGTAGGCGCGTTCCACATAGACGATTTCATCGCCCTGGCGCACGCTGAGGCTGACCGGCTGCTGGATCTGCTTGTGCAGCTGGCGCATGGGAATCAGGGCCGCTTCGCGCACGCTCAGGCGGGCCTTGACCAGATTTCCCAGTTCCAGGAAGCGCATGCCCAGGCGGTAGCTGCCCGATTCGGGACGATCGACAAAGCGGCCGATGGCCAGATCGTTGAGGATGCGGTGCGTGGTGGAGGGGTGCAGGCCGGTGCGCTCGCTGATCTCCTTGAGCGATACCGCTTCCTCGCGCGAGGCCAACACGTCGATCAACGTGAACATGCGTTCCAGAACCTGGACGCTGGGCTTGGGGGAGGCCGCGTTATCGTTTTTTTTCATGAGGCGGAGTGGGGTTTCGGCATTCGGTCATTCTAGCGGCGACCATGGCATGGCGGCATATGTGCCGCCAGCAAACAGCGGCTATGCGCATAAGAAATGTCGCGGAAAAGGGAGGGAGTGATGCTGTATCAGCGCGGCAGCTGATCCACGCGCTGCCAGCGCTCGTCAACGCGCACCTCATGGGGCAGGAAGCGCGCCTTGTAATTCATCTTCTGGCTGTCGGCGATCCAGTAGCCCAGGTAGACATAGGGCAGGCTCATGGCCCGGGCCTGGTCGATCTGCCACAGCACATTGAAGGTGCCGTAGCTGGCGGGGTCGTTGGGCTCGTAGAAGGTGTAGACGGCAGACAGCCCGTCTTCCAGTACATCGAGGATGGAGACCATCTTCAGCGTGCCGATGCCGCCATCGGCCGCGGGCGCGCGGAACTCCACAAGGCGCGAGTTGACGCGGCTTTGCAGCAGGAACTGGGTGTACTGGTCCACGCTGTCATGGTCCATGCCTCCGCCGCTGTGGCGGCTTTGCTGGTAGCGCAGGTACAACTGGTAGTGCTCGTTCGAGTAGTGCAGGCGCTGGATCGATGCCGTGAGATCGGCGTGGCGCACGGCGGCGCGGCGCTGGCTGCGGTCGGGGCGGAAGTCGTGGACCAGGATGCGCATCGGCACGCAGGCGCGGCAGCCGTCGCAATACGGCCGGTAGGTGAACATTCCGCTGCGGCGAAAACCCAGTGAAACCAGCTCCGAATAGGCGCTGTTCTGGATCAGATGGCTGGGCGTGGCCACTTGCGAACGCGCCAGCCGGCCATCCAGGTAGCTGCAGGGGTAAGCGGCGGTGGCATAGAACTGCAGGGCCTGCAGCGGAAGATCGTTCGGGTGCGTCATGGTGTTCTGGCGGCAGCCGGTGATGTGTCGCCGGCCTCACCGGACGGTGGCAGCAACGCGTCCCAGTATACGTTTTCGAACTGCCAGCGCATGGGCGGCAGCTGGCTTTGCTCGGCCACGGTCTGCAGGAACCGGGCGCGCGGCATTTCGCGTGCGCCCAGCGAGGCCAGATGCTGCGTCGCCTGCTGGCAATCGATCTGCGCGGCGCCTTGGTGTCTGCACAGCGCAACCAGGGCTGCCAGCGCGATCTTGGATGCGTCGGTGGCATGCGCAAACATGGATTCGCCAAACACGGCGCGGCCCAGTGCCACGCAATACAGGCCGCCCACCAGGCGTCCATCCACCCAGGTCTCCACGCTGTGGGCTGCACCCTGGTGGTGCAGGTCGGCATAGGCATCGAGAATTTCCTGCACGATCCAGGTGCCATCCTGGTCATGGCGCACCGTCTGGGCGCAGTGCTGCATCACGGTCTCGAACGCGCTGTCGATGCGGATCTCGCAGCCCGGCGTGGTGCGAAAGCGCTGCAATGTCTTGCGCAGGCTGCGGTGCAGCCGGAACTGCGATGTCTGCAGCACCATGCGTGGATCGGGCGACCACCACAGTGTGGGCTGGCCTTCGCTGAACCAGGGAAAAATCCCCTGGCTGTAGGCGATGCGCAGGTGCGCCGCATCCAGAGTGCCGCCTGCGGCCAGCAGGCCCGGGATGGGGTCGTTGGGTCCCCATGCCGTCTCCACAGGAGGGAAGGCCTGGTGGGGGATGAGCCATGGGAGGGGATGGGACATGATCGGGTGCGGACGGAGGAAATGGTTTCGTATTCTCTGCAGCCGCAGTCTTGCACAAACCATGCTGAAGAGGGCTGCGTGGATGCGAGGGAATCGCCTGGCCGGGGTAGGTGAACCTCCTACGCGGCCTTGTCGCGCCAGGGGACAGTGCCGCATGGCAGGCTTGGGCTATGCTGGTTCCGTCTTCTTGCGGATGCTTGGCTTTCGCTGTGAAGGCATCGAAGGAGGATGAGCGATGTTTTTCAGCAAAATCTTTGGCGCAAGCCTTGCCGAGCCGCGCTATATCCGTCGCACCCGGGCCTACCTGCAGGAAGCCCGCATGGCGATGCTGGAGCACACCATTGCCGCGGAGTACTACAAGTCCTCCGCCGACATGTATGCGGAACGCGCCGCGCGGCTGGAAGAGGAGCTGCGCGCATGGGAAGAGGGTGTCGAGCAATCCCGTGCCGCCCATGTCTCGCGCCGCGCCCATGCCAGGCACAGCAAGCCCGTCACCGTGGAGCCCGCCGCCCCTGCGTCGCCGCCGAACACGCCCACCGTGGGCATGGTGCGTGCAGCCTGACCCAACAAAAAAGCCCGCATGCGTCGGCATGCGGGCTTTTCATCTGGCTCCTCAACCTGGGCTCGAACCAGGGACCTACGGATTAACAGTCCGGCGCTCTACCAACTGAGCTATTGAGGAATATGTTGGCGTTGGGTCTTGTGCGATTGCAAGGCCACTGAAATTTGGCTCCTCAACCTGGGCTCGAACCAGGGACCTACGGATTAACAGTCCGGCGCTCTACCAACTGAGCTATTGAGGAATACACGTCTATCGACAGAGATCTTGTGCGGTTGCAAGATCTTGAAATTCTTTTGGCTCCTCAACCTGGGCTCGAACCAGGGACCTACGGATTAACAGTCCGGCGCTCTACCAACTGAGCTATTGAGGAACAAGACCTAGATTATATGACGTAAAAAACACGTCGCAGAAAACTCGGGGGATTTTTTTCGGAAGGGCCTGCAGCAGCGGCCCCTCGGGCTCCCCGGCGCCATCAAGGCTCGGGCCTGAACCACAGCCATACCAGCACGCAGCCCATGGAGGTCAGCGCCACGGCCTGCACCCAGGCGGGCGGGCGTGTCCACAGCAGTATCACGGCGCACAGGCTCATCATGGCGCTGGCGCTCCATTTGGCGCGCCGGCTCACGCAGCCGCCCCGTGCCCAGTTGCGCAGCATGGGGCCGAACAGGCGATGGCGCCACAGCCAGGTGTGCATGCGCTGCGAGCTGCGCGCTGCGGCCCATCCGGCCATGAGCACGAACACCGTGGTGGGCAATCCTGGAATGAAGATGCCGGCAATGCCAGTCGCCAGGCTCAGGCAGGCAAACAGCTGCAGCGCCCAGCGCAACGGGGCGGCCGGCATGCGGTGCAGGGGAGGGGGATCGTCATCATGGAAGGCCTGCGCCGTGCCTGCCTGCGCAGTGGCCTCGGGCTCCAGGGCCTGTGCCGTGGGTATTTGCTGCGCGCCTGCCTCACGGTCCTCTGGGGACGCGGTGGATGACTCTCTGGCGGTGCTGGGCATGCTGCGATTGTGCCAGCGCGCTGTGGCCATGGCGGCCAAGAGGTAGCCAAGAGGTGGCCAGGGGGCGGCCGGGAGCCGGGCGGCCGCTATGCTTGGCAACCCACATTTACATGCATAGCCTTGCACTGCCATGACTGTCCGCACCATTTTGAGGATGGGCGATCCGCGCCTGCTGCGCGTCGCCCAGCCCGTGACCGAATTCGACACCGACGAACTGCACCTGCTGCTCAGCGATTTGCTGGACACCATGCATGCAGCCAACGGCGCGGGGCTGGCCGCTCCGCAGATTGGCGTGGACCTGCAGATGGTGGTGTTCGGCTCCGGCCTGCCCAATCCGCGCTACCCCGACGCGCCCGTGGTGCCGCGCACCGTGCTCATCAACCCGGTCATCACGCCCATTGGCGAGGATGAACAGCTCGACTGGGAGGGCTGCCTGTCCGTGCCCGGCATGCGCGGCATGGTGCCGCGCTGGAACCATATCCGCTACACGGGCTTCGATGTGTTTGGCGATGCCATCGACCGCACGGTGGATGGCTTTCATGCGCGCGTGGTCCAGCATGAGTGCGACCACCTCTGGGGAAAGCTCTATCCCATGCGCATGCGCGACTTCAGCCAGTTCGGCTTCACCGATGTGCTGTTCCCCGGCATCAGCGCGGCCGAGGACGACTGAGCGGGCGGTCGCCGCCCGTATTCAAGGATCTGCGGTCAGGTCTTTGTATACAAATCGGTAGACAATTTTTCCATGCTGGCGCCGTACATTGGCACTTCCCGCCAAGGCGGGGATTGTGTGCGTTCGCCCGTCAAGAGCTGCCAAGCAGCCACCGGGCTTCGCGATGCAGGATGCAGGAGAGCGCGGCCTATCGGGTCGGCGGCCAAGGGTGCGCGGGGGCGTGCCTGACGCCCCCCGGCTGCCGCGAACTTGTCCGGCGTTCTGTGAACAAGAGGACAAGGAGACAGCGATGGAAAAAAGTTCTGGCAATGCGCCGGCCCTGGGCGCAGACATCCGCCCGGAGGACGAGCAACTCGGCCTCACGGCCAACACCCTCTATGGTTTGCAGCATGTGCTGACCATGTACGGAGGCATCGTGGCCGTGCCCCTGGTCATGGCCAATGCGGCCGGCATGTCGGCCTCGGACACGGGCCTGCTGATCACGGCCTGCCTTTTCATGGGCGGGTTGGCCACGCTGCTGCAGACGCTGGGCATTCCGTTCTTCGGCTCGCGCCTGCCGCTGGTGCAGGGCGTGTCCTTCTCGGGCGTGGCTACCATGGTCAGCATTCTGCACACGGGCGGCGGCATGCAGGGCGTGCTGGGCGCCGTGCTCTTTGCCTCGGTGTTCGGCCTGATCATTGCGCCCATTTTTTCCAAGCTCACCCGGTTTTTCCCGCCGCTGGTCAATGGCTGCGTGATCACCATCATCGGCCTGTCGCTGATGCCGGTGGCGGCCCACTGGGCCATGGGCGGCAATCCCCAGGCAGCCGACTACGGCAGCATGGGCAACATCGGGCTGGCGGGCCTGTCGCTGGTCATCGTGCTGGCGCTGAGCAAGCTGGGCAACGCCATGATCTCGCGCCTGTCCATCCTGCTGGCCATCGTCATCGGCACGGCGGTGGCGGCCATGATCGGCAAGTCCGACTTTTCCGAGGTGGGCAGCGGCGCCTGGTTCGCCGTGCCCATGCCGCTGCACTTCGGCTGGCCGACCTTCAGCCTGGCGGCGACCCTTTCCATGTCCATCGTGATCCTGGTGACCTTGGTGGAAACCTCGGCCGACATCCTGGCCGTGGGCGACATCGTGGGCACCCGCGTGGATTCGCGCCGTCTGGCCGACGGCCTGCGCGCCGACATGCTGTCCAGCGTGGTGGCCCCGTTCTTCGGCTCGTTCACGCAGAGCGCCTTTGCCCAGAACGTGGGCCTGGTCGCGGTCACGGGCATCAAGAGCCGCTATGTCGTGGCCTTCAGCGGCCTCATCCTGATCGCCTTCGGCCTGCTGCCCATCATGGGGCGCATCGTGGCCTGCGTGCCGCCCTCGGTGCTGGGCGGCGCGGGCCTGGTGCTCTTTGGCACGGTGGCGGCCAGCGGCATCCGCACGCTGGCCAAGGTGGACTACCACAACAACATGAACCTGATCATCGTGGCGGCGTCCATCGGCATGGGCGTGCTGCCCATGGTCAAGCCGGACTTCTATCACCACTTCCCGGACTGGTTCGCCACCATGTTCCATTCGGGCATCAGCTCCACGGCGGTGACCGTGCTGCTGCTGAACCTGGTCTTCAACCACTTCAAGCAGGGCAACCCCGAGCAGCCTTCGGTGTTCGGCGCAGGTTCGGAGCGCGTGCTCAGCGAGGCCGTGCTGTCTGCCCTGGCCGATGGCGACCGGGTGGTCGATGGCAAGCTCTATGACCGCGAGGGCAAGCAAGTGGCCACGGTGTCGGCGCCTGCGGCCGCCATGCACTGACGGCCGCACCCGCGCCAGCGCCTGGATGCAAAAGGCCCGCCCTGGTTGACAGGGCGGGCCTTTTTTTCGCCGCAAGCTCAGACCGCCAAGGCCTGCAGCAGCTCGGTTTCTATGAGCAGCTGGCGCTGGTTGTTCTGCAGTTCGGCGCCCTCGATCAGAAAGCTGTCTTCCACGCGCTCGCCCAGCGTGCTGACCTTGGCCAATTGCACGCTCAGGTGGTGCTGGGCCAGGATGCGCGCCACGGTGTAGAGCAGGCCGGCGCGGTCCGTGGCCGAGATGGACAGCAGCCAGTGCTGGGCTTTCTCGTCGGGCTGCAGCGTGACGCGCGGCGCAAAGGGGAAGCTTTTGACGCGGCGCGACAGGCGCCGGGGGGATGGCTCGCGCAGCGGCCCGCCCTGCATCAGCGCGGCGACCAGGTCGTTCTCGACCATGTGCATCAGCTCGCGGTACTGCTCCTGCATGGCGGGCGCGACCACCTGGAAGGTGTCCAGCGCATAGCTGTTGTGGGCCGTGTGCACGCGCGCATCCAGAATGGAGAAGGCCGCCCGGTCGAAGTAGCCGCAGATGCGTGCGAACAGATCGGGCTGGTCAGGCGCGTAGACCAGCACCTGCAGCCCCTCGCCGGCCAGGGAGCGGCGCGCGCGCACCACGGGGCGGGTGGTGCCCACGTGGCGCGACAGGTGGCGCGTGTGCCAGGCGATGTCGGCCGCCTCGTGGCGCATGAAATAGTCCACGCCCAGCGTGTCCCAGAGCTTCTTGTGCGATTCGAAGGGCTGGGCTGTCAGTGCCAGCTGCACCAGGGCCTCGCGGCGGCGGGCCTCGATTTCGGCGGCTGCATCGGGCGCGCGCCCGCCCATGACGCGCAAGGTCAGGCGATAGGTGTCCTCCAGCAGCTTGCCCTTCCAGGCGCTCCAGACCTTGGGACTGGTGCCGCGGATGTCGGCCACGGTCAGCAGGTACAGGGCCGTGAGATTGCGCTCGTTGCCCACGCGCTCGGCAAAGGCCTGGATCACCTCGGGGTCCGACAGATCCTGCTTTTGCGCGACCTGGCTCATGGTCAGGTGCTCGCGCACGAGGAATTCGATCAGCTCGGCGTCGGCGCGCGCAATGCCGTGGGCGCGGCAAAAGCGCTTGGCCTCCACGGCGCCGATGATGGAGTGGTCGCCGCCCCGGCCCTTGCCGATGTCGTGGAACAGCGCGGCCACGTACAGCAGCCAGGGCTTGTCCCAGCCGCTGGCCAGCTGCGAGCAGAACGGGTACTCATGCGCATGCTCGGCCATGAAAAAGCGCCGCACATTGCGCAGCACCATGAGGATGTGCTGGTCCACCGTGTAGACGTGGAACAGGTCATGCTGCATCTGGCCCACGATGCGCCGGAACGGCCACAGGTAGCGCCCCAGCACCGAGGTCTGGTTCATCAGCCGCATGGCGTGCGTGATGCCGCTGGGCTGCTGCAGGATCTTCATGAAGGTGGCGCGGTTGACCGGGTCGCGCCGGAAGGCCGCGTCCATCAGGTCACGCGCGCCGTACAGCGCGCGCAGCGTGCGTGCCGACAGGTCGGTGAGGCCCACATGGGTCTCGTACATCAGAAAGGTTTCGAGGATGGCGTGCGGCTCGCGCTCGTAGAGATCGTCGCTGGCCACCTCGATGGTGCCGGCCTTCTCGTAGAAGCGCGAGTTCAGCCGGATGCGCGGCGTGGGGCGCGGGTTCAGCCGCTCCTCGATGTTCAGCCGCAGGATCTGGCACAGCTGGGTCACGGCCTTGGCCGCCCAGTAGTAGTGGCGCATCAGCGTCTCGCTGGCGCGCATGGCCAGCTTGCGCCCCTCGGCCGAGGTGGAGCGGTAGCCGAAGGCCTCGGCCACGGCAGTCTGCTGGTCGAAGACCAGGCGGTCCTCATGCCGGCCCGCCACCGCGTGCAGGCGCGCACGTATCAGGCTCAGCAGGGCTTCGTTGTCCTCGAGCTGCCGGCGCTCGAAATCGGTGATCAGCCCCTTGCCGGCCAGGGCCTGCCAGCTGCTGCCCAGGCCTGCGGCACGGGCCAGCCAGATCATGGTGTGCAGATCGCGCAGCCCGCCGGGCGATTCCTTGCAGTTGGGCTCCAGCGAGTAGGGCGTGCTCTCGTACTTGTTGTGGCGCTGGCGCATTTCCAGCAGCTTGCCGGACAGAAAGGCGCGCGCGTTCATCTGGGCCTGGTAGCGCGTCTGGAACTCGGCGAACAGCGGCTCGCTGCCGCAGATGCGGCGTGATTCCAGCAGGGCGGTCTGCACCGTCAGGTCGCGCTCGGATTCCTCCAGGCATTCGGCCAGCGTGCGCACGCTGGAGCCGATCTCCAGGCCCGCGTCCCAGCAACTGCCGATGAATTTCTCGATGCGCGAGGCCAGTTCGGCATCCGCCGTGCCGGCGGCTGGCAGCAGCACCAGCACGTCGATGTCGGAATAGGGAAACAGCTGGGCGCGCCCGAAGCCGCCCACGGCGGCCAGGCAGGCCTCGGGCGGCATGCCGGCGCGATGCCACAGCGCGCGCAGCAGCGTGTCGGCCAGATCGCTCAGGTGCTGAAGCACCAGGCGCACGCCGCGCCGGCCCATGGTGGGCGCCAGCAGCGAGCCTATCCAGCGCCCGCGATCCCGGGCGTACTGCGCGCGCAACTGCTCCAGCGAGTCCGGGGCAGAGGGCGCAGCGTGGGAAGGAGTGTGGTCAGTGGTCTGTTTCATGCGCGGCGAGGGCAGGGAGGGCGCCGGGAGCGGGTGCCCCGGACGCCATGCCATTTTGCCTGCGCATCACGCAAGAAACATGCCGAGCCTCAGCAGCTCGTGGTGGTAACGAAGGGGGGCAGCGCGGGCGAGCCGGCCGACAGGGTCATGACTTCGTAGCCGGTCCGGGTCACCACCAGGGTGTGTTCCCACTGGGCCGAGAGGCTGTGGTCCTTGGTCACGATGGTCCAGCCGTCCTTGCCCAGTTCCTTGATCTCGCGCTTGCCCAGGTTGAGCATGGGCTCGACGGTGAAGACCATGCCTTCCTCCAGCACGGTGCCCGTTCCGGGGCGGCCGTAGTGCAGGATCTGGGGCTCTTCGTGGAATTTCTGGCCGATGCCGTGGCCGCAGAACTCGCGCACCACCGACAGGCCGTGGCCTTCGGCAAAGGTCTGGATGGCGTTGCCGATGTCGCCCAGCGTGGCGCCGGGCCTGACCTGCTGGATGCCCAGCCACATGGCGTCGAAGGTCAGTGCCGACAGGCGCTTGGCCGCGATGGAGCACTCTCCGATCATGAACATGCGGCTGTTGTCGCCGTACCAGCCGTCCTTGGTGATGACCGTGACGTCCACATTGACGATGTCGCCCTTCTTGAGCGGCTTGTCATTGGGAATGCCGTGGCAGACCACATGGTTGACCGAGGTGCACAGATGTCCGGGGTAGGGAGGGTAGCCGGGCGGCTGGTAGCCTATGGTGGCGGAGACCGTGCCCTGCTGCGCCATGCATTCGGCGCCCAGGCGGTCGATCTCGGCCGTGGTGATGCCGGGCTTGATGTGGGGGGTGATGTAGTCCAGCACTTCCGAAGCCAGGCGGCAGGCCACGCGCATGGCTGCGATGTCTTCAGCGCTCTTGATGGTGATGCTCATGCCCGCAATTATCCCATTGCGCCTTCGGGCGTGCAGGGGTAAGGGGCGGCTGTCGCCATCGGGACGGCGCAGCCCGGTAAAATAGCGGCCTCACCGATTCAGCGCCTTGCGGCCAGCCCCCGGAGGGCGGGGCCGCAGGGCGCTTTTCACAAGCCTCCTCACCCAACAGGCCGCCACGTGACCTTGCATCTGACACAGTTGGAGGGTGGAAACGCTCTCAGCTCGTTCCGCGCCCAGCAGCTCCTGACCGAACTGGTCTCCATCCATCCCAAAATCACCGGCATTGCCGCGCGCTTCGTGCACCTGGTGGCCACGGACGCCGCACCTACGCCCGCATTGCAAGAGCGCCTCCAGGCGCTCTTGACCTATGGAGACCCCTATGAAGGCCCGGCCGACGGTGCCGCCCTGGTGGTCACGCCGCGCCTGGGAACGATCTCGCCCTGGGCCTCCAAGGCCACGGACATTGCCCGCAACTGCGGCCTGGGCGTGTTCCGCGTGGAGCGCATCACCGAATACCGCATCGCCTTCAAGACCGGCCTGCTGAGCAATGTGCTGGGCAGCGCGCCTGAACTTTCGGCCGAGCAGACTGCACGGATCGCCGCCTTGCTGCACGACCGCATGACCGAATCGGTCTTCGCCACGCGCGCCGAGGCCGAGCAACTGTTCTCCGCCCTGGACGCCGCTCCCATGGAGTTCGTCGATGTGCTGGGCGGCGGCCGCGCCGCGCTGGAGACCGCCAACCGCCAATGGGGCCTGGCCCTGGCCGACGACGAGATCGACTACCTGGTCGATGCCTTCAAGGGCCTCCAACGCAATCCCACGGACGTGGAGCTGATGATGTTCGCGCAGGCCAACAGCGAGCACTGCCGCCACAAGATCTTCAACGCCCAGTTCACCATCGACGGCGTGGCCCAGGACAAGAGCCTGTTCGGCATGATCCGCAACACGCACCAGGTCTCGCCCCAGCACACGGTGGTGGCCTACTCGGACAACGCCTCCATCATGGAAGGCCATGAGGTCGAGCGCTTCGTCGCCACCTTCGAGGCGGCCCTGGACAAGATCAAGGCGCCCAGCTACCAGAAGAAGCAGGCCGTCAACCACGTGCTGATGAAGGTGGAGACGCACAACCACCCCACGGCCATCTCCCCCTTCCCCGGCGCATCGACCGGCGCGGGCGGCGAGATCCGCGACGAAGGCGCCACGGGCCGCGGCTCCAAGCCCAAGGCCGGCCTGTCGGGCTTCACGGTCTCCAAGCTGTGGGGCAGCGAAGTGGGCAAGCCCGAGCACATCGCCAGCCCGCTGCAGATCATGATCGAGGGCCCGCTCGGTGGCGCGGCCTTCAACAACGAATTCGGCCGTCCCAACCTGACCGGTTATTTCCGCGAGTACGAGCAGCAGGTCGGCGTGGGTGCCGATGCCGTGATGCGCGGCTACCACAAGCCCATCATGATCGCGGGCGGCCTGGGCGTGATCGACTCCGAGCTGACTCAGAAGATCGAGTTCCCCGCCGGCACCCTGCTGATCCAGCTGGGCGGCCCCGGCATGCGCATCGGCATGGGCGGCGGCGCTGCCAGCTCCATGGCCAGCGGCACGAACGCGGCCGAGCTGGACTTCGACTCCGTGCAGCGCGGCAATCCCGAGATCGAGCGCCGCGCCCAGGAGGTCATCAACCACTGCTGGGCCCAGGGGGACAAGAACCCCATCCTGGCCATCCACGACGTGGGTGCCGGCGGCCTGTCCAATGCCTTCCCCGAGCTGACCAACGATGCGGGCCGTGGCGCGCGCTTTGACCTGCGCGCCGTCAACCTGGAGGAATCCGGCCTGGCGCCCAAGGAAATCTGGTCCAACGAAAGCCAGGAACGCTATGTGATGGCCATCGCTCCCGAATCGCTGGCCGAGTTCACGGCCTTCTGCGAGCGCGAGCGCTGCCCGTTTGCCGTGATCGGCACGGCCACGGAAGAACGCCAGCTGGTGCTGGAGGACACGGCGGTGGCCTCGGGCGACCAGAAGTTCCCCGTGGACATGCCCATGAACGTGCTGCTTGGCAAGCCGCCCAAGATGCACCGCGACGTGGCCACCGTGCAGCGCGAGCTGCCGCCCATGGACCTGACCGGCGTGCCGCTGGAAAACGCCGTGATCGACGTGCTGGCCCACCCCACCGTGGCCTCCAAGCGCTTCCTGATCACCATTGGCGACCGCGCCGTGGGCGGTCTCACGCACCGCGACCAGATGGTCGGCCCCTGGCAGGTGCCCGTGGCCGACGTGGCCGTGACCCTGGCCGACTACCGTGGCTTCAAGGGCGAGGCCATGGCCATGGGCGAGCGCACGCCGCTGGCCTCCATCAACGCCCCGGCGTCGGGACGCATGGCCGTGGCCGAGGCCATCACCAACATGCTGGCCGCGCCCATCGAGCTGTCCAAGGTCAAGATGTCGGCCAACTGGATGGCGGCCTGCGGCGAGCCCGGCGAAGACGCGGCGCTCTACGCCACCGTCAAGGCCGTGGGCATGGAGCTGTGCCCGCAGCTGGACATCTCGATCCCCGTGGGCAAGGACAGCCTGTCCATGCGCACCCAGTGGAACGAGGGCGGCCAGGTCAAGAAGGTGACCTCGCCCGTCAGCCTGATCATCACGGGCTTCGCCTCCATCGACGATGTGCGCGGCACGCTCACGCCCCAGCTGGACGCCTCGGAAGACGACAGCACCCTGGTCCTGGTGGACCTGGGCCGCGGCAAGATGCGCATGGGCGGCTCCATCCTGGGCCAGGTGCTGGGCCAGTCCGGCAATGAAACGCCCGACCTCGATGACGCCAAGGACCTGATCGCCCTGGTCGATGCCGTCAACGACCTGCGCGCCAAGGGCCAGATCCTGGCCTACCACGACAAGGGCGACGGCGGCCTGCTGGCCACCGTGGCCGAGATGGCCTTCGCCGGCCATGTGGGCGTGGCCATCAACGTGGACATGCTGGTCACCGAAGGCGACGGCATCAGCGACAGCCGCATGGACTCGGGCGAAGGCAAGAACTGGGCTTCCCAGATCAGCGGCCGCCGCGACGACATGACGCTGCGCGCACTGTTCAACGAAGAGCTGGGCGCCGTGCTGCAGATCCGCACGGCCGACCGCGCCGCCGTGCTGCAGACCCTGCGCGAGCATGGCCTGTCCACCTGCAGCCACATCATCGGCAAGACGCGCCCCGTCTCGTCCAAAGTCGATGCGGGCAAGGGCGAGCTGCAGGTCTGGCGCGATGCCAAGTCCGTCTTCGGCGCCTCGCTCAGCGACCTGCACCAGGTCTGGGATGCCGTGAGCTGGAAGATCGCCCAGCAGCGCGACAACCCGGCCTGCGCCGACAGCGAGCACGCCGCAGCCGGCGAGCCTGCCGACCCGGGCATGCACCTGCACCTGACGTTCGACCCGGCCGAGAACCCCGCCGCACCCTTCCTGAACCTGGGCGCGCGCCCCCGCGTGGCCGTGCTGCGCGAGCAGGGCGTGAACTCCCATGTGGAAATGGCCTACGCCTTCACCGAAGCCGGCTTCGACGCGGTGGACGTGCACATGACCGACCTGCAAAGCGGCCGCGCGCAGCTGCAGGACTTCGCTGGCGTGGTGGCCTGCGGCGGCTTCAGCTACGGCGACACTCTGGGCGCCGGCATCGGCTGGGCGCGCTCCATCACCTTCAACGACAGCCTGTCCGCGCAGTTCCAGCAGTTCTTCGGCCGCAGCGACACTTTCGGCCTGGGCGTGTGCAACGGCTGCCAGATGTTTGCCGAGCTGGCCGACATCATTCCCGGTGCCCAGGACTGGCCGCGTTTCACGCAGAACCAGAGCAACCGCTTCGAGGCGCGCCTGTCCATGGTGGAAGTGCTGGAGTCGCCCAGCCTGTTCCTGCAGGGCATGGCCGGCAGCCGCCTGCCCATCGCCGTGGCCCACGGCGAAGGCTTTGCCAACTTCCGCTTCCGCGGCAATGCGGACAAGGCCATCGCCTCCATGCGCTATGTGGACAACCACGGCAAGGCCACCGAGCAGTACCCGTTCAATCCCAACGGATCGGCCGGCGGCCTGACGGCAGTGACCACGGCCGATGGCCGCTTCACGGCCATGATGCCCCACCCCGAGCGCGTGTTCCGCAACGTGCAGATGAGCTGGACCAACGGCGACAAGTCGGAATTCAGCCCCTGGATGCGCGTGTGGCGCAACGCCCGCAAGTGGCTGGGTTGATGCACTGAGCGACGCTGCAAAGCAGACAAAGGCCCTTCGGGGCCTTTGTTTTTTGGCGCCTGCCCTTACTGCTCCAGCATCTGTCCTGTGCGCGCGCGGGCCTGCTGGACCAGGGTGGAGATCAGCACCGTCTCGGGCAGGTTGTGCCAGTAGCGGCGCGGCATCTCGCGCAGCATGGCCTGCTCCTTCAGGCGCGCCGGATTGAAGGTGCTGGCGTAGTAGGTCAGCCACAGGGCCTCGCCCGCGTCGGCTGGCGGGGCATCGCTGCGGCGCGCGCCGGGCGCCAGGCGCAGCGCATGGCCGTCCCAGTGCGCGCTGCATTGCGGCGTGAGGATGGCCCAGTGCATGTTGGCAAAGCGCTTGCAGAAGAAGGGCGCTGCCGCGCGCACGATGTGGTGCTCGGGCTCGAACCAGGCGATGTGCAGCTCGGGCTGGTCCGGCCGCTGCGTGGTCCGAAAGCGCACAAAGGCGTGCATCTTGTGGATCTCGCGCGAGACGGGGCGGGCCAGGGCCTCGATGGCGCGCCAGTCCGCATCCAGTGCATCCAGCCGCAGTTCGGGCCGGGCCTGCATGCGCGCCAGCCAACGGTGGCATAGCTCGAAGCGGCCCGCCGCGCGGTGCAGGCAGGCATGGCGCAGCGCGGACATCTGGGTGTCCGACAGGGACAGCCCGGCCTCGCCGGGGCCGGCCAGCCCGGCCAGTGCCGAGGCGGGCATGGCCTGCTGCGGCGTGCTGGAAAACAGGTCCACGCCCGCGCCGAGTTGCTGCGCCCCCCGCGTGTCGGGCCACCGCCAGCGCACCACAGCGGGGTCGGCGCCATGGGCCAGCAGCGCCCTGCAGGCTGCGCGAAAGCCGGGCCAGTCGTCGGGGCTGTCGAGTTCGATGGTGAGAGCCTGTGCTTGCATGGCGTGCTCCAGGTTCTAGAACAGGCTGGCCTGCACCGCGTTTTGCACGCGCATGCCGCTGTGCCGCGCCTGGGCCTGGCTGGCCTGCGACTGCGCGATCAGCCGGGTGCGCAGCGCGGCCGAGTCGGTCTCGCCCAGCAGGGGCCGGTGGCCGTCGATCAGCACGAAGGGCAGGGCCTTTTGCACGGGCGCGCGCAGCCGCAGCAGATCGTCCAGCCGCAGCCTGCGCACGCGGCGCGCCGCCAGCAGGCGGTCCACCGTCTGCGTGCCCAGGCCCGGCACGCGCAGCAGCAGGCTGCGCGGCGCACGGTTGAGGTCCACGGGGAACTGCTGTCGGTTGGCCAGTGCCCAGGCCAGCTTGGGGTCGATCTCCAGGTCCAGCATGCCGTGGCGGCTGGCCGCCGCGATCTCGCCCGCCCCGTAGCCGTAAAAGCGCATCAGCCAGTCGGCCTGGTAGAGCCGGTGCTCGCGCATGAGGGGCGGCGCCTGCGGCGGCAGATCGCGCGAGGCATCGGGAATGGGGCTGAAGGCCGAGTAGTACACGCGGCGCAGGCCGTAGCCCGCATACAGCGTGTGGCTGGATTCGAGGATGTCGGCATCGGTTGCGCGGTCGGCGCCCACGATCATCTGCGTGCTCTGCCCGCCCGGCGCGAAGCGCGGCACGGCGGCGCGCTGCGCAGGCGCGCCGGGCAGGGACTGCGCCTGGCGCTGCTCGCGCGTGGCCGCGCGCCAGGCCTGCACCTGCCGGTCCACGCCCTGCATGGCCTGGCGTATGCGCTGTCCATCCTTTTCAGGCGCGAACTGCGCCAGGCCGCTGGCCGTGGGCAACTCCACATTGATGCTCAGGCGGTCGGCATGGCGGCCTGCCCGGGCCAGCAATTCGGGGGCGGCATCCGGGATGGTCTTCAGATGGATGTAGCCGCGAAAGTCATGCTCCTCGCGCAGCCGGCGCGCCACCTCCACCAGTTGCTCCATGGTGTAGTCGCTGGAACGGATGATGCCGCTGGACAGGAACAGCCCCTCGATGCAGTTGCGCCGGTAGAAGTCCAGCGTCAGCTGCACCACCTCGGCCACCGTGAAGCGGGCGCGCTGCACGTTGGAGCTCTTGCGGTTGATGCAGTAGCGGCAGTCGAAGATGCAGACATTGGTCAGCAGGATCTTGAGCAGCGAGATGCAGCGCCCGTCGGGCGCATAGCTGTGGCAGATGCCCATGCCGGTGACCGAGCCCATGCCCTTGCCGTCCAGCGAGTCGCGCCCCTGCGAGCCGCTGGAGGCGCAACTGGCGTCGTACTTGGCGGCGTCGGCGAGGATGAAAAGTTTGCGTTGCAGCTCCATGACTGTATGAATATACAGTAAATTCACCTGGCACACCCGATTTTCCGAGAGCCCATCCCTCGGCCAGGGTCTGGTCAGGCCTTGCCTGGCTCCGGGTTGAACACGCCGTCGCGCTATCGCCATGGCAAGCGGATTGCAATGGTTGGTAGTGCAATGGAATGAAACCGCTTTCAGTGCGGAATGAGTGCTCGCTTTCAATGAATGGGTGGTGTGCATCACGGGAAATGGTGAATGCGTGTTTCCTGCGTCTTTCGCAATGCTTGAAGGCTGGCATGGCCTGGTGCCATCAACGCACGCGCCGATATAGCGCGCTTGCTGTGCGCCATGGGCTTCCCCGTTCCTGGGAGAGAGGCTTGGTGTTGTTGTGATTTGTTTCAAGTTGCCGATAACTATTGCTGATAGGCTTTCGTGTTTGCCGGGCAGTGCCGTTTCATTCAATGCGCCCGGCGATGACAA
This sequence comes from Delftia sp. UME58, assembly GCF_014170385.1. NCBI lineage: Bacteria > Pseudomonadati > Pseudomonadota > Betaproteobacteria > Burkholderiales > Comamonadaceae > Delftia > Delftia sp. UME58. The sequence goes on along the minus strand of NZ_LZZV01000106.1, from coordinate 130,496 downwards.
ACACTTGGAGAGGGAGCTTCGGTGTCGCGTGTATTAGGAACAGAGAGCGAAGTGCTGGCGCTGTCGCCGGACGCCTCATCCAGCAAGGCCGCCAAGGGCCTGCAATCGCCCGCCAAATGGCCCGCCATGGGCGCCAACGATGTGGCGGTATGGGGTGAATGCCAGGGCAGCGGCAGCAAGCCCTACCAGACCCAGGTGGACCTGTCGGGGCCTTCCTTCAAATGCTCTTGCCCCAGCCGCAAATTCCCCTGCAAGCACGGGCTGGCGCTGATGCTGATGCGTGCCGGCGGGCAAGTCCCCGAAGGCGGCGATCCGCCCGCCTGGGTGCAGACCTGGCTGGACAGCCGCCAGGAAAAGGCCGAGAAGAAAGAGGCCAAGGCTGCCGCCGCAGCGGCCGAGCCGCCGCCCGACCCCGAAGTCGCGGCCAGGCAACAGGCCAGGCGCGAAGACAAGCGCTGGGACAAGGTGGAGGCGGGCCTGCAGGAACTGTCGCTGTGGATGCAGGACATGGTGCGTGCGGGCCTGGCCAACCAGGCCGGCGACGCGCAGATGCGCCAGCGCTGGAACAACATGGCCGCGCGCATGGTCGATGCGCAGGCCACGGGCATGGCGGCGCGCATCAAGGATTGCCGGGATCTGGTGGACAGCCACCGCGACTGGCCGCGCGACATGCTGGTGCAGCTGGGCCACTGGCAGTTGATCATCGACGCCGTGCGCCGACGCGAATCGCTCAGCCCCGAGGTCAAGGCCGACGTGATGGCGGCGCTGGGCTGGCCCATGGACAAGGCCGAGGTGCAGGCCAGGGGCCAGTCGGTCGAGGACGAATGGCTGGTGGCCGGCCTGCGCATGATCGAGCGCGAAGGCCGGCTTATGGAGCGGCGCGTCTGGCTGCAGGGCCAGCGCACGGGGCGCATGGCCCTGGTGCTGGACTATGCGCAGGGCGGGCGCGGCTTTGAATCGGCCTGGGTGCCTGGCCATCGCTACGGCTGCGCGCTGAATTTCTATCCGGGCCACGCGCCGCTGCGCGCCATTGCGGCCAATGGCAACGGGCCTGCGCTGCCTGCCGATGGCGCCAGCCCGCTGGCCACCTCGGCCGTGGGCGACGTCCTGCAACTGCTGGGCCAGCGCATTGCCGCCAACCCGCTGCAGGCCACGCAGCCGCTGTGCCAGGACCGGCTGCGGCTGGTGCCCGCCCAGGGCCAGTGGTTCGCGGCCTGGCCCCAAGCGCCGGATGCATCGCCGGTCGCCCCTGGCACGGCGGCGCCAGTGCAGCCCGTCCCCGTGGCGATTGACGATGCCCAGGCCTGGCACCTGCTGGCGCTCAGCGGCGGTGCGCCCATGCAGCTGTTTGGCGAATGGGAACCCGGCCCGGCCGTGGGCCGCTGGCGGCTGCTGAGCGCCTGGCAGGCCCGCGAGGGCGACGGCGCCCAGCAATGTATCTGGCAGAACCAGGGTGATCCGGTATGAGCAACGCACAACTTTGGGCTGCGCTGCAGCAATCGGCCATGGTCGGCTCGGACCGGCTGGCCGTGCCGCCTGCGCTGGCTTCGGGCGTGGACCCGTCCGCAACCGGGTCGCAGCAGGCCGTGCAGGCGGCGCTGCAGCCCCGCGCCGACCTGCCCGGTGACTCGCCCGCCCAGCAACTGCTGCGCGCCAGCGCCGTGGCGGCCGTGTTCGAGCGGGTAGGCTGGCAGCCTGGCGCGCAGGTGCGCCTGACGGCACCGCTGGCCGTGCCCGCCGCAGCGCCTGCGGAGTCGCGCACCGCGCCTGCCGATGCGCGCCTGCACACCCTGATGGGCGACGTGCTCAAGGACGGCCCGTTCGAGCTGCAGGCCTCCATGCTGCGCACCCTGGACCAGGCCGGCCAGCGCCTGCCCCATGACCTGCTGGTGCCCGCGCTGGAGCAGGGCCGCCAGTCCGTGGAGCTGCGCCAGTGGCTGGCCCCCGTGCTGGGCGAGCGCGGACGCTGGCTGGGCGCGCTCAACCCGCAATGGGGCTATGCCAGCGGCGTGGAGGAAACCGCCGACCCCGAGCTGGTCTGGCAGGAGGGCTCGGTGGAGCAGCGCGTGGCCCTGCTGCGCAGCGAGCGCGCAACCGATGCCGCCAAGGCCCGCACGCGGCTGGAAGGCAGCCTGAAGGAGCTGGGCGCCAAGGAGCGCCTGCCCCTGGTCCAGGCCCTGGCCGTGGGGCTGGGCATGGACGATGAGCCGCTGCTCGAAAAACTGCTGTCCGACCGCAGCAAGGAGATCCGCGAGAACGCCGCGCAAATGCTCTCGTGCCTGCCGGACAGCGCGCACAGCCAGCGCGTCATGGGCTGGATGCAGTCCATGCTGCAGCAGGACGACAAGGGCCAGTGGATCGTGGAGCCTCCCGAAGAGGGCTCCAAGGAATGGGAGCGCGACGGCATCGCGCTCAAGCCCGACGCCTACCACCGTGGCGGCAAGAAGGCCTGGCTGCTGGAGCAGATGGTGCAGCTCACGCCCGTGTCCTTCTGGACCCGCGCCCTGGGCCTGACGCCCCTGGAAGTGATGGAGTGGAGCCGGCGCAGCGACTGGAAATCCTCGCTGCGCCAGGGCTGGGTGCGGGCCTTGCAATACCAGCTGGACGTGGAATGGATCGATGCCGCCCAGACCATGGGCCGCGACATGCGCCACGACGCGCTCCTGCCCGCCCTCATGGCCCGGCTGTCCCGCGAGGAACGCGAGTCCCGCTGGATTGCCCAGTTCGAGCGCGACAGGCACAAGCTCATCGACGCCATCGAGGGCATGTCCCAGTCGCTGGGCGGTGCCGAACTGCTCTCGCCCGCGCTGTCGGCGCGGCTGACCGAGGCACTGCACGTGGCCGTGGGCGGCAAGCAGATCACGGGCAACTGGCACAGCTACCGCGCCGACCAGGCCCTGCTGTCCTGTGCGCGCATGCTGGACGTGACCGCGCTGGAGCGCTTTGCCGACCTGTGGCGCAAGCCCTCGGTGCTGGATGCGCAATCCGAGCCTGAGCCCGAGCCGCAACCCGAACCTGCTGCTGCGGCAGCAGTCACGGCCACCGCTGCCGCCACAGCCGCTGCAGTTGCCGCACCGGCAAGCATTCCCCTCACGCCCCAGCAGCAGGCGCGCCTCGAACGCAGCCGCGTGCGGCCCTGGGATGAAGAGCGCATGCGCGGCCATCTGGAGCGCATCGTCGATCTGCGCCTGGGCCTGCACCAGGCCTTTGTTGCGCTGCGCGGCCAGGCCTGAGGCGCGCCCGTCCTGCCGCATACCCCGAACCGAACCGAATCCAACCCTTACCCCTTCCCGGAAGCACACCATGAGCCAAGTCCTGCGCCAGCATGCCGAACAGCAATTCGCCGAAGAACTCGAAGCCCTGCGCAAGGTGGACGACCGTCCGCGTCCGCCCAACTGGAAACTCTCGCCCTGGGCCGTGCTCCAGTACCTGATGGGCGGCAAGCTCGGCAACGGCTTCGAGGTCAGCGCCAAGTACATCGGCAATCCGCGCCTGATGGAAATCGCCGTCTCCACCCTGGCCACCGACCGCGCCCTGCTGCTGTACGGCGTGCCCGGCACGGCCAAGTCCTGGGTGTCCGAGCACCTGTCGGCCGCCGTCAGCGGCGACTCCACCATGCTGGTGCAGGGCACGGCCGGCACCAGCGAGGAGCAGCTGCGCTACGGCTGGAACTACGCCCAGCTGCTGGCCCACGGCCCGTCCGAGAAGGCGCTGATTCCCAGCCCCCTGGTCAACGCCATGAAGCTGGGCAAGATCGCCCGCATCGAAGAGCTGACCCGCATCCCCGCCGACGTGCAGGACACGCTGATTACCGTTCTGTCCGAAAAGACCCTGCCCGTGCCCGAGCTGGGCAGCGAAGTGCAGGCCGTGCAGGGCTTCTCGGTCATCGCCACGGCCAACAACCGCGACAAGGGCGTGAACGAGTTGTCCAGTGCGCTCAAGCGCCGCTTCAACACCGTCATCCTGCCCGTGCCGGCCTCGCAGGACGAAGAGGTGCAGATCGTCACCAAGCGCGTGGCCGAGCAGGGCCGCGCCCTGGCCCTGCCCGCCGAGCCGCCGGCCCTGCAGGAAGTGCGCCGCGTGGTGCAGATCTTCCGCGAGCTGCGCAACGGCCAGACCGAAGACGGCAAGACCGTGCGAGTCAAGTCGCCCAGCAGCACGCTGTCCACGGCCGAGGCCATATCGGTCATCAACAGCGGCATGGCGCTGGCCGGGCATTTCGGCGACGGCGTGCTGCGCGCGGGCGATGTGGCCTCGGGCCTGCTGGGCGCCGTGATCAAGGACCCGGTGCAGGACAGCGTGGTCTGGAAGGAATACCTGGAGACCGTGGTCAAGGAACGCAGCGACTGGAAGGACCTGTACCGCGCCTGCCGCGAGCAGCTCTGAAGCCCGCACTCCCGCACCGCTGACCGACCGCATCTTCTGCGCATCTCCTGCGCACTTCCCGTATGGCCACCTCTGCCAATCCGCTTCATTTCTTCGGCATCCGCCACCATGGCCCGGGCTGCGCGCGCAGCCTGCTGCAGGCCCTGGAGCAGCTGCAGCCCGACTGCCTGCTGGTGGAGGGCCCGCCCGAGGGCGAGTCCCTGCTGCCCATGCTGCAGCATGCCGACCTGCAGCCGCCCGTGGCCATGCTGGTCTATGTGCAGGACAGCCCGGCCCATGCCGCCTTCTATCCCTATGCCGAGTTCTCGCCCGAATGGCAGGCCCTGCAATGGGCGGCGCGCCAGGGCGTGGCCACGCGTTTCATCGACCTGCCCCAGACCCACCGCATGGCGCTGGACATGGCCGAGCAGGAACGGCGCCGGGCCGAGGCGGCGGCAGCAGATGCAGCTGATGCAGGCGCGGATGCGGCCGATGGAGGCCAGGATGCAGATGCAGATGCCGACTCGGGCTCCGACTCCGTCGCCGCTGCGGCAGACGGCAGCCAGCTCCAGAGCAATGCCGCCGAGGCCCTGGACCGCGACGACACCACGCAGTCCGTGCCGGCTGCCGACCTTGCCGTCGATCCCTCGGCACCATCCCCGCAGGACTGGCACGATCCGCTGGACCTGCTGGCCGAGGCCGCAGGCTACCCCGACGGCGAAAGCTGGTGGAACCGCATGGTCGAGGAGCGCGGCGACGGCGCCACCCTGTTCGAGGGCATTGCCGAAGCCATGGCCGTGGTGCGCGCCGAGCTGCCCAACGAAGTGCGCGGCGCACGCCATGCCCGGCGCGAGGCGCTGCGCGAAGCCTGGATGCGCCAGTGCATGCGCGAGGCCGTCAAGGCCGGCCACCAGCGCATTGCCGTGGTCTGCGGCGCATGGCATGTGCCCGCCCTGCAGGCCCAGGTCACCGCCAAGGCCGATGCCGCCACGCTCAAGGGCCTGCCCAAGGCCAAGGTCCAGGCCACCTGGGCGCCCTGGACCTACCGCAACCTGTGCTCGTCCAGCGGCTATGGCGCGGGCGTGGATTCGCCGGGCTGGTATGAACATCTGTGGCGCTGCTCCGAGCCTGTGCCCGAGTCCTTGCTCCAGTCCGCACCTGCTGCCGACCCGGCACGCGGCAGCACCCAGCGCACCGTCGGCTGGCTGGCGCGCGTGGCCCATCTGCTGCGCTCCAAGGACCTGGACTGCTCCAGCGCCCACATCATCGAAGCCACGCGCCTGGCCGAAAGCCTGGCGGCCCTGCGCGGCCACGCCAGCCCCGGCCTGCCCGAGCTGGACGAGGCCATCGTCACCGTCATCAGCATGGGCGAGCGCACGCCGCTGCGCCTGATCGAGCGCGAACTCAGCGTGGGCGACCGCATCGGCGGCGTGCCCGCCGACGTGCCCCAGGTGCCGCTGCAGCGCGACATCGAGCAACAGCAAAAAAGCCTGCGCCTCAAGCCCGAGGCGGCCGCCAAGGTCCTGGCCCTGGACCTGCGCAAGGACACGGACCGCGAACGCAGCCACTTCCTGCACCGCCTGCGCCTGCTGGGCATAGAGTGGGGCAGCGTCACCACCGACCAGCAGCGCAACCGCGGCACCTTCCGCGAAAGCTGGCAGCTGCAGTGGGAGCCCGAGCTGGCCGTGCGCATCATCGAGGCCAGCCGCTACGGCGGCACCCTGGTGCAGGCCGCCGCGGCCAAGGTGCGCCAGGCGCTGACGCCCGAGACCCCGCTGCCCGAGCTGGCCCAGACCATCGACGACGCCCTGCTGGCCGATCTGCCGCACCTGGTCGATGCCCTCATGCAGGACCTGGCCGACCGCTCGGCCAGCACCGGCGACGTCTCCCAGCTCATGCAGGCGCTGCCGCCGCTGGCCAATGTGCTGCGCTACGGCAGCGTGCGCCAGACCGACACCCAGGCCCTGGCCACGGTGATCGACAGCATGGCGCTGCGCGCCGCCATCGGCCTGCCCCTGGCCTGCATGGCGCTGGACGAGGACGCTGCAAGACACATGCAGGCCAGGGTGCTGCAGGCCCACGAGGCCCTGCGCCTGCGCGATGCCGAGGAGCCGCGCGAAGCCTGGTTCGGCGCCCTGCGCAGCATTGCCATGGGCGACGCGGGCGCCGCCTTGCTGCGCGGCGCGGCCTGCCGCCTGCTGCTCGATGCCCACCGCCTGGACAGCGAGGCCGTGGCCACGCAACTGGGCCGCAATCTCTCGCTGGGCGTGCCGCCGCTGGACGCCGCCGCCTGGCTGGACGGCTTTCTCAACCGCCAGGCCCTGGTGCTGCTGCACGACGACGCCATCTGGGGCGCCGTCGATGCCTGGCTGGCGCAGCTGGGCGAGACCCAGTTCACCCAGATCCTGCCCCTGGTGCGCCGCAGCTTCTCGGCCTTCTCCAACCATGACCGCCAGAGCCTGGGCGAAAAGGCCCGGCGCGGGCAGGGCAGTGCGGCCGTGGCGGCAGCATCCGCAGGTGCCGCAGGCGCGGCAGGCGATGGGGACGACGGCGCCTGGAACGAGGCGCGTGCCGTGCTCGCCATTCCCGTACTCGATCAACTGCTGGGCCTGAACCTGCCCGCGCAACTGCTGTCCAGCCCGCAGGAGGCCCAGCCATGAACACCGCTGCCACCGTGAACGATGCATCCCTTGCCGGCGCCGACCCCCAGGAGACCGCCCCCCAGCCCACCACCCGCCTGCAACGCTGGCGCCTGGTGCTGGGCCAGCCGTCCGAGGCCAGCTGCGGCGGGCTGGGCCCCAAGGGCAGCTCCATCGACGAGATGGACAAGGCCCTGGCCGCGCTCTACGAAGAGGACAACAAGGACGGCGGCCTCTCGCGCCGCGGCGGGCGGGGCAACTCCTCGCCCAGCGTGGCGCGCTGGCTGGGCGACATCCGCAAGTACTTTCCCAGCCAGGTCGTGCAGGTCATGCAGCGCGACGCCATGGAGCGCCTGAACCTGCGCGAACTCATGCTCCAGCCCGAAATGCTGGAGCATGTGCAGCCCGACGTGCACATGGTGGCCGACCTCATCTCCCTGGGCTCCGTCATCCCGCAGAACACCAAGGAGACCGCGCGCATCGTCGTGCGCAAGGTGGTGGACGACCTCATGCGCCGCCTGGAAGAGCCCATGCGCAGCGCCGTCTCGGGCGCGCTGGACCGCAGCCAGCGCAACCGCCGTCCGCGCCACTCCGAGATCGACTGGAACCGCACCATCCGCGCCAACCTGCGCCACTGGCAGCCCGACTACCGCACCATCGTGCCCGAGACCCTGGTCGGCTACGGCCGCAAGGCGCGCCGCCCGCAGCGCGAAGTCATCCTGTGCATAGACCAGAGCGGCTCCATGGCCAACTCCGTCGTCTACTCCAGCATCTTCGGTGCCGTCATGGCCAGCCTGCCGGCCGTCAGTACCAAGCTGGTGGTCTTCGACACGGCGGTGGTGGACCTGACCGACAAGCTCTCCGACCCCGTGGACGTGCTGTTCGGCGTGCAGCTGGGTGGCGGCACCGACATCAACCGTGCCGTAGGCTACTGCCAGGGCCTGATCAGCGAGCCGCGCAACGCCATCGTCGTGCTCATCTCCGACCTCTATGAAGGTGGTGTGGAAAGCGGCCTGCTGCGCCGCGCCTCCGAACTGGTGGAGTCGGGCGTGCAGTTCATCACCCTGCTGGCACTCAGCGACGAAGGCGCGCCTGCCTACGACGCGCAACTGGCCGCCAAGCTGGCCGCGCTGGGCGTGCCCTCGTTCGCGTGCACGCCGGACGCCTTCCCGCAGCTCATGGCCGCCGCCATCCGCCGCGACGACGTGGCGGCCTGGGCGGCAGGGCAGGGCTTCAAGACCAGCAAGTGACGGACGGCCGGTCGGCCCCGTGACCGGGCTGGCCGCCGGGCATCTCCTACATGGGCAGGACATGCCCAGGCCCCATGATGGCGCCCGGGCAAAAAGAAGTTCCCCGAACAATTCACTGGAGTAATGCGATGGCTGGTGCTGGTTTGCTGATGCTGCTGGACGATATTGCAGCGATCCTGGACGACGTGGCCCTCATGACCAAGGTCGCGGCACGCAAGAGCGTGGCCATGGCCGACGATGTGTCCGTCATGACCAAGGTGGCCGCGCAGAAGACGGCGGGCGTGCTGGGCGATGACCTGGCGCTCAACGCCCAGCAGGTCACGGGCGTGCGGGCCGAGCGCGAGATTCCCGTGGTCTGGGCCGTGGCCAAGGGCTCGCTGATCAACAAGGCCATCCTGGTGCCTGCGGCGCTGCTGATCAGCGCCTTCATTCCCTGGGCTGTCACGCCGCTGCTCATGGTCGGAGGTGCCTTTCTGTGCTTTGAGGGTTGCGAGAAGCTGGCCCACAAATTCCTGCATTCGCCCGAGGAAGATGCCGTGGAGCGCGAGCGCCTGACCCAGGCCAATGCCGATGCGGGCGTGGACCTCGTCGCCATGGAAAAGGACAAGATCAAGGGCGCCGTGCGCACGGACTTCATCCTCTCGGCCGAGATCATCGCCATCACACTGGGCACCGTGGCCTCGGCGCCGTTCGGGCAGCAGGTGGCCGTGCTGGCGGGCATTGCCCTCATCATGACCGTGGGCGTCTATGGCCTGGTGGCCGGCATCGTCAAGCTCGATGACCTGGGACTGTGGCTGGGCCAGCGTGCCAGCGCCGCTGCCCGCGCGCTGGGCCGGGGCATCGTCGCCGCCGCGCCCTGGCTGATGAAGGGGCTGTCCGTTGCGGGCACGGCCGCCATGTTCCTGGTGGGTGGCGGCATCCTCGTGCACGGCGTGCCTGCGCTGCACCACGCCGTGGAGGGCCTGGGCGAGGCCGTGGCCCAGGGCGCGCTGGGCGGCCTGTGGCGGGTGCTGGCCGTCAATGTGCTCAACGCGGTGGCCGGCATCGTGGCCGGCGCCATCGTGCTGGCAGCTGTCGAAGGCATCAAGCGCCTGCGCCGCCACTGAGTTGCGGCAACATCGCCGGCCGGCCCTGCAGTCGGCAAGGCACGCCACGGGGGCCGGCAGGCCCCCGCTTGCATGGAATTTGCGCTTCAGCGCATCGCATTTGACTGTGGGCGCAAGCACATGCATTTGCCTGGAACTCCGCAGGGCCAGGCGTCCTCCTGTTCCTTGGCGGCGGCGCAATGTGTTTGCGCCTGCCGGCCGCCGAGGCTCCGACAGCGGTCCAGCGCCGCAGCGGAGCCGTTGTCGGGACCGGGCGGCTGAATTCGTATCCGCACCGGTCCCTGGGTGTTCATCGGGGGGGTCCATGATTTCCAATCTCACCAAGGCCAGGGTGCTGCGGTCCGTCATCGCCGGCTGCACGCTCGCGCAGGCGGGCAGGGCCGAGAAACTCAGCACCGAGCGTGCACGCACGGCGCTCAACCGCATCTGCGAGCTGCTGCATCTGCCCAACGACCTGGCCGCCATACACGCGGAGCCAGATCTCTACCTCGAATCCCTGGTCCACTTCGAGGGCCTGCCCCAGTTCGAGCTGCGCACGCCGCTGGTGGCCAAGCTCAAGCAGGTGCTGGGCCTGCGCTCGTCCAGGCAACTGACGCCGGCCATGCTCGCGCAGGTCAGCGCGTCACAGCTCATCAACCAGGGCGTCTCCATCATCGCCCTGACCGATCTGCAGGAGTGGCTGCTCAAGCACGACCTGTCGCTGAGGCACAGCCCGCCCATCACGGACATCGACTTCAGGGAGGCCAGAAAGGCCATTGCCTTGCTCGACGCCTTCGACTTCGACACCGAGTCGCTGGAATGGCAAATGAATCACCTGGCCCGCAAGCGCAGCCAGGCCAGGGAGCGGCCTGCTGCGGCTGCCTCTGTCGTTGCATCGGTGTCCGCCATCAATACGGCGGCGGCGCCCTAATATCGGGGCTTCCGAACAAGGCTAGACACACCATGACGTTTCCCCTGCTGGCCGCTGTGGCCCTGGCATTGCAGCTGCTGGCGCCCGCATCCGCCCTGGCGGCCGACGACATCGTGTTCAAGGACAGCGCCGGTCGCGTGCTCAGGCGCAGCGACCTGGACAAGGCCGATGGCCGCTTCAGCTGGGAGCTGCCCTCCGCCAAACCCGTCAGCCAGGCCGCGCGCGATGCCCATGCCTTGGGCCGCGCTGCCGGGCACAGCGGCGATCACCGTGCCGCCCTGGCACATTTCGAGACCGCCTCGAAGCTGGCGCCCCGCTGGCCCTATCCCGTCTACGACGCCGCATTCACCTACCTGCTGCAAAAGGACTTCGATGCGGCCTATCGGCATTACCGGCGCGTCGATGCACTGGCGCCCAGGGGCTTCTTCACCGCCAAGACGGCCGTGCACAGCCTGCGCATGGAGCGCGATGGCAAGCTCCCCCAAGGCACCTATCTGCGCTACCTTGCCCTGGAGTGGGAAACCGACCGCGACAAGGCGCGCCAGGCCGCGCTGGCCATGACCCGCGAGACGCCCGGCTTCGCTCCCGCCTGGAAGACCGTCGCCCATCTGGAGGACGATCCCGCAAAACGTCTCGCCCTGCTGGACAGCGGCCTGAAGGCCGACCCAGATGCCGAGACCCGTGGCTTTCTGCTGCTGGACAAGGCCGTGCTGCTGCGCGAGCGCAACCAGATCCCCGAGGCCATGGTGATGCTGGGAGAGCTGGCGGTGGACCCCCGGTCTCCGCTGGATGTCGAGGCCCTGGCGCGGCACATGCTGGCGCAGTGGGCGCGGCCCTGAGACTGCCGCACCGGCGCCAGCGCCAGCATCAGTTCCAGCACCCTCCAGCCAACTCAGCGCATCGCCAGTTCCACCGCCTCTGGAGACAACCCGTAGGCCTCGACAAAGACCTCGATGCGGTCCTGCGTCTGCGCGTTCACAAACGTCTCCATGCCCACGCTGTCCATCTCCCCTGACAGCATCTGGCCCGTATTCACGGGGCGGGTATCGAGCTGCTGCGCCAGCACGCAGCTGTCCTCTCCCTCCGGCTGCAGGCCGATGAGCCCCGTCTGGTTGTTGATGGCAATCACCCTGGCTTGTCTTTGCATGCTCCGCCCTGTCGTCTGAATCCGTCGTTTCTGGAATGGCGAAAAGGCGCCGCCTTGTGCAACGCCCCTGCCTGTCCTGGCGACTGTAGGCAAGGCTTGGGGACGGCGGTAGAGGCTCGGGGCTTGGTGGACTGCCAAGGAAAATTTACGAATGGCTTTCGGAGATGCTGGGTTTTCTGTTGAATTTGGCGGATGTGCCAAGGCGGTTGCGAGGCGCTTTGACCCGGCGACCTGGAGTGGATGCACTCGACGCGGCATCTGCTGTGCGATGGCCATGCATGGCGAGGAATGCATGAAACCTTCCGAAGCGCTGGCTTTGAACCGTACCGGGATTCGCCATGTGGTCGAGTCCCACCGTGCGACCCTGATGGATGAGGCCGCCATCCAGGAGGAACTGCAGCGCCTGCTGGGCGTGTCGGTCGATGGGCTGACGCCCAGTGCCTTGCCGGAGGCCTTCCGCAGCCAGGTGCTGGCCGAGGCGCTGCCGATGTGGGCAAGGCATTGCGCGCCAGCGTTCCTTCCCGATGAATCGGCAAGTGAACGGCATCTGCCGCAAACCTGCGATAGATACCTGACCAAGCACCTTCATTGCGGGTATCGCGGGCAGCCTCCCCCTCTCAGCCCCCCAGCGCCCCGCGCACGGCAGCACGCTCGCCCATGCGCTTGAAGTGCGCCTGTACCTTGGGGAAGCCGGCGATGTCCACGCCGTCGCCCTCCAGCCAGCCGGCAATGGTGAACAGATAGGCGTCGGCCACGGAATAGTCGGAGCCCAGCACCCAGGGTGTATCGCCCAGGTAATGGCGCTCGATCACGCCAAAGCACTCGGCCATGTTGGCCGCCACCTTGCGCTGCATGGAGGCAATGGCCGGTTCGTCGTCGGCCCAGCGGCCCGCGCGCCGGCCGTGGGCGTGGGCCACGTGCACGGTGGAGGACAGGTAGCCGTGGAACTCCTGCATGTGGGCGAAGGCATAGGCATCATCGAGCGGAGCGAGCCGGGCCTCGGGGAAGCGGCGCGCGACGTAGGCGAGCAGGGCCGGCGTTTCGGTGAGCACGCCGCGCTCGGTCACCAGGGCGGGCACGCGGCCCTTGGGATTGATGGCCAGGTATTCGGGGCTGCGCTGCTCGCCCTTGGGGAAGTCGAGCTTGATGACTTCGTGGGGCGCATTGGCTTCGATCAGGGCGATGCGGGAGGCCAGGGCGCAAGTGCCGGGCGCGTAGTAGAGCTTGAGGGTGGTCATGAAAGAGGCGGGTAGGGATGGGTACGTGCAGAGTCTGCCGTCGGCGCCGATGGCCGGGCCGGCCCTCCAAATTAGTGCGTATTGCACGGCCGTGCAAGCGGCATCTGCGTCTTTGCTTATGCCGGCCCGGCGCTCCAGCGGCCGGCTTCCCTTCATGGCGAAAGCAGTCAGGCGCTGGCCGTATCGCCGCCCTGGCCGATCACCTTCATGCGCTTTTCCATCTCCTTGACCAATGCAGACGGCGCAAAGTCCAGGACATCGCCGAGGCGCAACAGCATGCATCCAGTGAGCATGTAGTCATGGAAGCGATGCAGCCACGGCATCGCAGCTCCAACCTCAAGCCAGTCACCTCGCATCGGTTGCCGCTGGCCTGCAGTGCGATGCGTTGCATGCATCCAACGCGATCCGGCCATGCGGCGGCGCCCACCTTCGGATTTGAGCTAGGACAAGACCGGCCTTGCCCGCCCCTGATGCAATACAGCTACGGGATTTGCCCCGGGCTACTCCAAGACTCTCCATCATGAAAAGAACTCTGCTCGCCGTTGCTGCCGTTTGCGCCCTGTCGTCGGGTGCCGCGTTTGCGCAGCAGGCCGAAGGCCCCTGGATGGTGCGCGTGCGCGCCGTGAATTTGGACAGCGCCAACAAGGACAGCACGGGTCTGGGCCTGTCGATCAACAACAAGTGGATGCCCGAACTGGACGTGTCCTACTTCTTCACGCCCAACATCGCGGCCGAGCTGGTGCTGACCTACCCGCAAAAGCACGACCTGCGTGCCAACGGCCTGGGCCAGATCGGCAGCCTCAAGCACCTGCCGCCCACGCTGCTGGCGCAATACCACTTCACCAATTTCGGCGCTTTCAAGCCCTACGTCGGCGCCGGTGTGAACTACACCCGCTTTTCGAGCGTGAGCTTCGACCCTGCCGTGCAGGCCGCGCTGAACCCCTCGATCAAGAAGAACAGTTTCGGCGGCGCGCTGCAGATCGGTTTCGACTACGCGCTGGACAAGAACTGGTCGCTGAATTTCGACGTGAAGAAAGTCTTCATTGAAACGGACGTGAGCTCCGCCGGCACCAAGGTGGGCACCTTCAAGGTGAACCCGGTGCTGGTCGGTGTGGGACTGGGCTATCGCTTCTGATCTCCGGATCATGAGCGAGGCACGCGCTGCTTCATCCGGCAGCGCGTAGTGAGGCAAGGATGGGTACTTGGTCCGGTATGCCGTTCGCGGCATACCGGATTTTTTTCGTCCCGACCGGCGCCCTGGCCTGCTTCGGGCATGCTGCGGCGCACCACCGGACAGGTCACGAAAAAATCACGCGCGGGGGAAACTGTCCTACCCGCATGCCCGGGGCAGGCGCCTAGGCTGGTGCCTCGGCCTGCCGGTGCGAGTCTTGCGAGGCTCGCTTGCCGTTGGCAGGCGTCAGTCACCATTGGCTGTCCGCCCCTTGGCGACCGCGCCCTGCTGCAAGCCGGGATGCGGCATTCACCATGCTGCGGCGGGCGGCGCACAACGCGAGGCCCCCACCATGCTGTCTGCCCACGAACCTACCGTGTCTTCCTCTGCCCTGGCATCGCGCGCCCAGCGCGTGCCGCTGCCTTTGCCTTCGGCGCCCCGTGCGCCCGCCCAGGGCGGCAGGCGCGAGGCGGCCCCGGAATGGGCGGACCACGCACTGCGCGCGACCCGCGCCGAGCTGCAGCACGGGCTGATGCAGCCCCAGGCCCAGGTTTCCCCCAAATACCTCTACGACGCGCGCGGCTGCGACCTGTTCGAGCAGATCACACGGCTGCCCGAGTACTACCCCACGCGCACCGAGGCCGCCATCCTGGCCGACTCGGGCGCCGCCATGGCCGAGGCCCTGCGCGGCAGCGAGGTGTTGATCGAGCTGGGCGCCGGCAATTGCGAGAAGGTCCGCGGCCTGTGCCGCAGCCTGCGGCCACGGCATTTCGTGGGCGTGGACATTGCGGGCGCTTTCCTGCGCCAGTCCGTGCGGCGGCTGGCCGAGGAATTTCCGCAACTGCAGGCCCATGCCGTCACGGCCGACATCACCGAGCCGCTGACCCTGCCGCCCCATATCCCGCAGGCCGGGCGGCTGCTGTTCTATCCGGGCTCTTCCATCGGCAATTTCGATCCGGTACAGGCCCGGCGCATGCTGGGCCAGATGCGTGCCATGGTCAACGACGACGGTGGCCTGCTGATTGGCATAGACCTGCCCAAGTCCACGCAATGGCTGGAGCCCGCCTATGACGATGCCCAGGGCGTGACGGCGCGCTTCAACCTGAACCTGCTCAGCCACGTCAACAGCCTGCTGGGCAGCGACTTCAACCCGGACGACTGGGAGCATGTGGCCTTCTTCAACGCCGAGCATTCGCGCATCGAGATGCACCTGCGCGCGCGCAGGCCGCTGATCGTGGGCTGGCCGCAGGGGCTGCGGCATTTCTCGGCCGGCGAGACCATCCACACCGAAAACAGCTACAAGTACCCGCTGCCCGAATTCCTCGGCATGCTGGCCTGCGCGGGCTTCGGGCCCTGCCAGATCTGGACGGATGAGCGCCAGTGGTTTGCCGTCATCCATGCCCATGCGTGAAATGCCCGCCGTCTTCCGCTGGGTGCAGCGCTACGAGGCCGTGCGCCAGAGCACCGTGCTGCTGGCCGCGCCCCTGTCGGCCGAGGATGCCTGCGTGCAGTCCATGCCAGACGCCAGCCCGGCCAAATGGCATCTGGCGCATACCACCTGGTTCTTCGAGACCTTTGTGCTGGCCGAGCATGCGCCCGGCGTGCCGCCCTTCGATGCCGACTTTCGCGTGCTGTTCAACTCCTACTACCAGCAGGTGGGCGAGCGGCATCCGCGTGCGCAGCGCGGGCTGCTGACGCGCCCTTCGCTGGCGCGGGTGCTGGCCTATCGCGAGGCCGTGGACCAGCGCATGCTGCAGATGTTCGAGGACTGGGGCATGCAGCCGCCTGCACGGCTGGCCGCGCTGCTGGAGCTGGGCCTGCAGCATGAGCAGCAGCACCAGGAACTGCTGCTGACCGACATCAAGCACCTGCTGTCCTGCCACCCGCTGTGGCCTGCCTACCGGGCGCAGGAGGAGGGCGTGCCTGCGCCGCAAGAGCCCGATGGATTGCCCCCGCCGCTGCAATGGCTGACCGTGCCGCGCGGCATGCACGCCGTGGGCCATGCGGGCGAGGGCTTTGCCTTCGACAACGAGCGCCCGCGCCACGAGGTGTTCCTGCAGGGCTGCGAGATGGCGCGGCGGCCCGTGAGCAATGCCGAGTTCCTGCGCTTCGTCAAGGATGGCGGCTATGCCCAGCCGCAGTGGTGGCTGGCCGAAGGCTGGGACTGGCGCTGCGCGCAGCAGCTGGAGCATCCGTGGTACTGGCGGCGCCAGGCCGGTGGCGTGCTGGACGGCATATGGCAGGAATTCAGCCTGCATGGCGCGCTGGCGCTGGACGGGCGCAGGCCCGTCTGCCACCTCTCTTACTTCGAGGCCGATGCCTATGCGCGCTGGGCTGGCGCGCGCCTGCCCACCGAGGCGGAATGGGAGGCGGCCCTTGCCGCGCAGATGGCGCAGCGCCCGCAGCACGGCGAGCCACCGGGCCCCGTGCACCCGCGCACCATGCAGCCCGGCAGCCATGCGCTGGGCGAGGTCTGGGAGTGGACCCAGTCGGCCTACACCGCCTACCCGGGCTTTGTGGTGGCCGAGGGCGCGGTGGGTGAGTACAACGGCAAGTTCATGGTCAACCAGTACGTGCTGCGTGGCGGCTCCTGCCTCACGCCGCCCGGCCATGCGCGCGCCAGCTACCGCAATTTCTTCCCCACCCAGGCGCGCTGGCAGATGACCGGCCTGCGGCTGGCAAGGGACCTGGCCTGAGCCTACCCGTGCCGCGTTGCCTGGCATTGCATCGCGCGCCGGCGCATGCAGTAGCATCGTCGGCCTCAATGATCCGAGGGAGTTCCATGTTGTTGCGTTCGCTTGTTCTTGCCATGCCGCTGTCCCTGGTCCTTGCCGGCTGCGCCACTGCGCCGCCCCAGGCACCGGCGCCCAGCCAGCCACAGGACCAGCCCCGGCCCCAGGTGCCTGCCCAGGCCCCGGCCGACACGCCACGCGCCGAGCCCGAGGTCGCCAACCTCACGCCCCTGCCCAGCCTGCTGCTGATCGGCGAAGACGCAGCCGGCCGCTACTACTCCATGGTGGCCAAGGCCACCTTCACCATCGAGGCCGATGGCCGCCTGAGCCTGGCCGACCAGGGCGGCGGGCAGGGCGGCGAGCCCGTGGCCCCCCATGCCGACATGCAGGACCAGAGCATGTCCACCGAATGCAAGCCCTATGGCGCCGTGGCCAACCAGCGCACTACCTGGTTCCCGTACACGGGTGTGTTCGTACGCGGCGGCACGCTGGTCGGCGCCCAGGCGGACGGCGCGGATGTGGGCACCAAGGCGCTGACCGAGCACGAGGGCGCCCAGATGCTCTACACAGGCAAGGATGCCGACGCCACCGAGTATTACTACGCGCCCTGTGTGGGCGCGCAGCGCGTGGCCACGGGTTGGCGGCTGGACCGCTATCTGCCCGATGGCGGGCAACTGCGCGTGCGAGCCGATGGGCGTAACGGCAACGGCAAGGGCCAGACACTGGCATTGAAGCTGCCCGAGCCCTTTGCGCCCTTTGTGCTGGTGCGCTACCAGTCGGGAGCGATGATTCCCGTGCCCATGCGTGCCGTGCTGGCCACGGTGGACCTGCCCGGGCGCCGCGTGGTGCTGCAGTTCCAGGGCACGTACGCCGTGGAGCCGGCCATCCGCAAGATGGAACTGCGCCTGATCGTGCCCGGCAGCCGCCCCTCCGAAGGCGAGACCGCCGCACGCCACGCCGAACGCACCCAGGCCCAGTTGCGTGACCTGGCACGCTGCGCCCCGCCGCGCGGCCATGCCATCGAGCCCTGCGCCAATCCGCAGCGCACGCCGGATCCGCTGATCTTCTACTCCTCGCAGGAACTGCGCGAGCGCTCGCGCAGGCCCTGACGGCGTCTCAGACCTTGTCCAGCGCCTGCTCCAGGTCGGCCAGCAGGTCGCTGATGTGCTCGATGCCCACGGACAGGCGCACCATGCCTTCGGTCACGCCGGCCTTGGCAAGCTCCTCGGCATCAAGCTGGCGGTGCGTGGTCGATGCCGGGTGCGTGGCCAGGGACTTGGCATCGCCGATGTTGACCAGGCGCGTGAACAGCTGCAGCGCGTCCAGGAAGCGCGCACCGGCGGCGCGCGTGTCGCTGTCGCCGCTGCCGTTCTTGAGGCTGAACGAGAGGATGCCCGAGGCGCGGCCGCCCAGCTGCTTCTTCACCAGTGCGTGGTCGGGGTGGTCCTGCAGGCCGGCGTAGCGCACCCATTCGATCTTGGGATGCTTTTGCAGCGTCTCGGCGATCTTCTGGGTGTTCTCGCAGATGCGGTCCATGCGCAGGGCCAGCGTCTCTATGCCCTGCAGGATCAGGAAGGCGTTGTGCGGCGACAGTGCGGCACCGGTATTGCGCAGCGGCACCACGCGCACGCGGCCGATGTAGGCGGCCTCGCCCAGGGCCTCGGTGTAGACCACGCCGTGGTAGCTGACATCGGGCTCGTTCAGGCGCTTGAAGCGTGTCTTGTGCTCGGCCCAGGGGAACTTGCCGCTGTCCACGACGGCGCCGCCCACGCTGTTGCCGTGGCCGCCCAGGTACTTGGTCAGCGAGTGCACGACGATGTCGGCGCCGTGCTCGATGGGGCGCAGCAGATAGGGGCTGGGCACGGTGTTGTCCACGATCAGCGGCACGCCATGGGCGTGGGCCACGTCGGCCAGCGCGCGGATGTCGGTGACATTGCCCAGCGGGTTGCCGATGGACTCGATGAAGATGGCCTTGGTCTTCCCATCGATGTGCTGGGCGAAGCTGGCCGGGTCGCGCGGATCGGCAAAGCGCACGGTGATGCCCTGCTGCGGGAAGGTGTGGGCGAACAGGTTGTAGGTGCCGCCGTACAGTGTGCTGGCCGAGACGATGTTGTCGCCGGCCTCGGCAATCGCCTGGATGGCATAGGTGATGGCGGCCATGCCCGAGGCCACGGCCACGGCGGCAATGCCGCCTTCCAGCGCCGCGACGCGCTTTTCCAGCACGTCGGTGGTCGGATTCATGATGCGCGTGTAGATGTTGCCGGCCACCTTGAGGTCGAACAGGTCGGCGCCATGCTGGGCGCTGTCGAAGGCGTAGGCCACGGTCTGGTAGATGGGCACGGCGGCCGACTTGGTGGTGGGGTCGGGCGAGTAGCCGGCGTGGACGGCCAGGGTTTCAATGCGCATGGAGAGTTGCCTTTCTGGTGACGGCTTACGCAACAAGGGCAGAGGCGTGCGATGTGCCATGGGGCGCGGCGCGTTCTCGCATCCTGTTTGCGCAAGTCCTGAGGTTGTTGCAAGCGGAGGACGGTTGGCATTGTGGCCTGCCTGCCTGACGCGTCCAACGATGCGTTGGTTACGAACATATGCGGCGCGCACATGCCAGTATGCAGGGCTGTCCGGCCGCGACCGGATCTGCCTGCCCTCACGGCATCCGGGCTGTGAGTGATTGTGTAATTTTGTTAACGGTGTGCGACAACGTGACCGGATCGCTAGACTCCATCAGGGAGTTGATGGTGACGTTGACAGCAAGACATCTTCTGGCGCTGGCGGTGCCCCTGTGCACCTTGCTGCTGGCCGGCTGTTTCTATGTCTGCTGGCGGCATCTGCGTGCCCGGCGCGAGTTGCGCAGCATGTCGTTCGCCTTCACCGGCTTCAGCCTGGCGCTGCTGCTGCAGATCCTTGAGCGGCCCGCGGCCGTTCCCGTCAATGTGTTGACGACGGCCGCGCTGCAACTATGCGCGGCCTGGTTCGTCACCGAGGCCATGGCCATACGCCAGGGCGTGGGCCCGGATGCACCGCTGGCGGCCGGCTTCGGCGGCGCGGTGCTGCTGGTGCTGGGCTACTACGCCTGGGCCGTGCCCGATGCGCAGGCGCGCCAGCATGTGCTCAATTTCGGCCTGGGGCTGCAACTGGCCCTGCCGTTGTGGCGGCTGCCGCCCCGGCAGCCCTGCACAGGCTGGGACCGGCTGCTGCTGTGGGTGTTCGTGGCCTTTGCCCTGAGTTTTTTCGTGCGTGCGCTGTGGGCGGTGCCGCGCGCAAATCCGGTCACGGCCAGCGTGGCCGGCGAATGGCTGGGCATTTCTTCCTCGTGGATGGCGATGCAGCTGAGCCTGCTGGTGTTCGGCCTTCTGTTTGCCATGCTGTTTCTGGCAGTGGCGGTGCGCGACACCGTGCAGGAGCTGCACAAGGAGCGCGACCGCGATCCGCTGACCGGGCTGCTGAACCGGCGCGCCTTCAAGGAGGCCGTGCAGCACCGGCGGGCCGAGCAGCCCCAGCTGTCGGCCGCCGTACTGGTCTGCGACCTGGACCATTTCAAGCGCGTCAACGATGGCTGGGGCCATGCGGCGGGCGACGAGGTGCTGCAGCGTTTTGCGCGCCTGCTGCTTCGCAGCACGCGCCAGCAGGACCTGGTTGCACGCTTTGGCGGGGAGGAGTTCGTGGCCCTGCTGCCGCACGCCGATCCGCTGGCCGCGCAATTGATCACACGGCGCATACAGACCCAGCTGCGCCTGATGGGCTTCAGCGCGCTGCCCGACGACATGCGCATCACGGCCAGCTTTGGCGTGGCCTGGATGGCGCAGGGCCAGACGCTGGAGCAGGCGCTGGCGCGTGCCGACGCCATGCTCTACGAGGCCAAGCGTGCAGGCCGCGACCGGGTGCGGCTGGTGCCGCAGGAGGAAGGGGCTTAGCCAGGGCTTGGCTTGCCCGGTGTGACCGGCGCCTGCAGCAGGCGTGGGGTGCGGGACGGGCGTGGCGATGGGCGTGGGGCGCTGGACTCGCGCGGTGCATCTGGCTCGTGCGGCGCGTGCGGCTCGTGCGACATATGCGGTGCGTCCTGCTCGCGTGGCGCGTGGGGCCTGCGTGGTCCCTGCGGGCCGCTGGAGCTGCCGGGGCCGCGGGGTTCGGGCGCAGGCCTGGCGGGCCTGGCCGGGCGTTCGGCCACGGCCGGCTGGCGCTGTTCCCAGGCGGGCAGGGCGGCATGCACCATGGCGGCGCCGTGGGCGTCGTTGGCCGCGTAGTGGCGCTGGGCCAGGCTCAGCTGCGGTGCAGCCCAGTTGGAGGTGGAGATCTTCTTGGACTTGTGGAAGTTCTGCCCCAGCACCAGGGCCACGGCCGCGCGCACTCCTACCGAGCTGGCATAGCCGTGGCGCTTGAACACGCGGTCCAGGTCGATCACGTTGTGCAGTGCAACACCCAGGCGCGCGGGCAGCGCGCTGCGGTCATGGTCCAGCCCGAAACCGGCCTTGCAGATGGCTTCGCTGGCCAGCACGTCGGCCGCCAGCTGGCGTGCCTGTGCATGCTGCAGCTGCAGCAGCCAGGCCTGGTCGCAGGTGGACAGCTGCACCACATGGGGGCCGGTGTCGGTCTGGCGGGCGTGGAACAGCGGCTTGCTCTCGGTATCGAAGCCGAGCACGGGCGCTGCCATCAGCGCCGCGCGTGCGGCCGCGAATTCGGCGTCGGTGGCGGGCACGTGGATGCAGCGCTCGGGCAGGGCTGCAAAAGGCGGCAGCAGGCGGCTGTCATCCTTGCTGGGAGCGTGCAGGCGGGGCATGGGGAAAGAGAGGGAAAGCCGAGGCGAGCCGTCAAGTATGCCTGCACTTGCATGCCCCTCGGGCACCGGGTTTTTATCCCCGGTGCGTGTGGACGGAGTTGTGGAAAACTCCGGGTGTAACTTGCCGAATCCGCGCCCTGCAAGGCTTTCCACGGAATGCCTAAAAAATCAGCGCAGTGGCGAAAGGGCGTCGAATAAGGGTATTTGCGGATGGCTGCGCCGGACCCCGATGCAGGGTCCGACGGCTGTTTCAAATGGTGTCTAAAGGCCTTGATCGCTGAATACCGGCACCCGCTTTTCCAGGCCGGCGCGCACGGCTTCGGCCTGGTTGGGGCTGCCCAGCAGGGCCTGCTGCTCCTGCGCCTCGGCCAGCAGGATGTCCTGGGGCGACGCCGTTTCGCTGAGCTGCATCAGCCGCTTGGCCGCGCGCATGGCGTGCGGGCTACTGGCCGCGATCTGGCGAGCCAGGTGGCGCGCTTCCTCCAGCGGAGCGTGGCTCACGCGCGTGGCCAGGCCCAGGGCCACGGCCTCGGGGCCGGGCACGATGCGGCCGGTGTAGACCAGCTCGCGCAGCACATCGCCGCGCACCAGCGGCGCGGCCAGCGCGCAGCCGGCCATGTCGGGCACCAGTCCCCATTTGATTTCCATGATGGACAGCCGCGCATCCTCGGCCACCAGGCGGATGTCCGCACCCAGCGCCAGCTGCAGGCCGCCGCCGTAGGCCACGCCGTGCACGGCGGCGATCACGGGCACGGGCAACTGGCGCCAGCCCCAGCAGATCTGCTGGAAGCGGTTGGCCATGCCATGCGTGCGCCGCGACAGATCGGCCATGTCGGCGGTCTGCTGGCCGTCGGCAATGCCGGCCATGCTGCCCATGTCCAGGCCCGCGCAGAAGGCGCGCCCGTCGCCATGCAGCACCACGGCGCGCAACCCGGGCGTGTCCCGCAGCCGCGCCAATGCGTCGATCAGTGCGTCGAACATGGCGGGGTCCAGCGCATTCATCTTGTCGGGCCGGGCCAGGGTCACCTCGGCCACGCCGTGGTCCACCGATATGCGCACGCGTTCTTGGTTCATGGCTTGTCTCCTTGTGTCTATGCGGTTCTTTGCTGGCGGTCGGCCGCGTTGCGCGATTCGATGGCGCTGCGCGCATTCGCCCAGTCCTGGTCGCTCCAGCTGGCCAGCCCGGCGAAGTTGCCGCCCGTCGCCTGGTATTGTCCGCCGTCTATGGCGATGGTCTGTCCCGTCAGGTACTCGGCATGGCGGCTCATGAGAAAGACGGCCAGGTTGGCCAGTTCGGGCATGCGGCCGTTGCGTCCCATGGGGTTGTCGGCGCGCACATGCTCGCCGCCCTGCGGGTTCAGGCGCGCGCTCATGCCTTCGGTGGGGAACAGGCCCGGCGCAATGGCGTTGAAGCGTATGCCCCGGTTGCCCCATTCCACGGCCAGCGACTGCGTCATGGCATGCACGCCCGACTTGGCCATGGCCGAGGGCACGGTGAAGGCCGAGCCGTTCCAGACCCAGGTGGTGAGGATGGACAGCACGCTGGCCTTGCGGCCCTCGGCCAGCCAGCGGCGGCCGCACTCCAGCGTGAGGTTGAAGCTGCCGCGCATGACGATGTTGGCCACGGCGTCGAAGGCGCGCATGGACAGGTCCTCGGTGCGGCTCACGAAGTTGCCGGCCGCGTTGTTGACCAGGCCCGTGAGCGCGCCGCCATCGGCCCAGATGGCCTCGATCATCTGCTCCACGGCCTCGGGCTGGCGCACGTCGCAGGCATGGCCCACGGCCCGGCCGCCGTGCTGCTGCACCAGCTCCTGGGCGGTCTGCTCGACCACGGCGCCGCGCCGGCCGCACAGGTAGATGTCGGCGCCCATCATGAGAAAGGCCTCGGCCATGACGCGGCCCAGGCCGGTGCCGCCGCCAGTGACGAGTATGCGTTCGCCCTTGAGCAGGCCGGGCTTGTAGATGAGGTCGTCGAGGGTCATGGCTGCTGTCTCCTGTGCTGCCGGGGAAGGGATAGGGGGGACTGCGGCAGCGCTAGGTGCCGCGAGGGGATCAGAGCGTCAGAGCACGCGCGAGATCACTTCCTTCATGATTTCGCTGGTGCCGCCGTAGATGCGCTGCACGCGCGCATCGGCGTACATGCGGGTGACCATGTATTCGTTCATGTAGCCATAGCCGCCATGCAGTTGCACGAGTTCGTCGAGCACCCGGCCCTGCGCTTCCGAGCCCCAGAGCTTGGCCATGGAGGCCGTGGCCGTGTCCAGCGTGCCGGCCACCAGCTGCTCCACGCAGCGGTCGATGAAGGCGCGGCCCACGGTGAGGGTGGTTGCCACCTCGGCGAGCTTGAACCGGGTGTTCTGCATGTCGGCAATGGCCTGGCCGAAGGCGCGGCGCTCGCGCACGTAGGCCAGCGTGGCCTCGTAGGCGCCTTCCATGCAGGCCAGGGCAGCCAGGCCGATGATCAGCCGCTCGTAGGGCAGGTCGCCCATGAGCTGGTAGAAGCCCTGGCCTTCGCGCCCGCCCAGCAGCGCGTCCTGCGGCACGGTCACGTCGTCGAAGAATAGCTCCGAGGTGTCCTGGGCCTTCATGCCCATCTTGTCGAGCACGCGGCCCACGCGAAAGCCCGCGCAGTCCTGCGTCTCCACGATGAGGATGGAGGTGCCGCGCGCGCCCTGGGCCGGGTCGGTCTTGCAGACCACGAGGATCAGGCCGGCCAGCAGGCCGTTGGTGATGAAGGTCTTGCTGCCGTTGATGCGGTAGCGGCCGTCCCTGAGTTCTGCGCGCGTGCGCACGCCCTGCAGGTCCGAGCCCGCGCCGGGCTCGGTCATGGCGATGGCGCCCACCAGCTCGCCGCGTGCCATGGCCGGCAGGTACTTGCGCTTTTGCGCCTCGGTGCCGTGGTTGAGCAGGTAGTGGGCCACGATGGAGTGCACGGAGTTGCTCATGCCCGTGAGGGCGCGGCGCGCCATTTCCTCATGGATCACGGCCTCGTGGCGGAAGTCGCCGCCGCCGCCGCCGTAGTCCTCGGGGATGTCGGTGCACAGCAGGCCCAGCTCGCCGGCGCGGCGCCATATCGCATGGCCCACGTTGCCGCGCTGGCGTGCGGCCTCGTCCTGCGGCTGCATTTCGGTTTCCAGAAAGCGCACGGCGGTGGCGCGCAGGCTTTCCAGCTCGGGGGTGCTCCAGGAGCGTGTCAGTTGCAGTGGCATGGCGTGGCCTGGTGGTTCGTGGGGGTCAGTTGATGCGGCGCTCGCGGCCCTGCCAATAGGGTTCGCGCAGCTGGAATTTCTGCAGCTTGCCGGCGGCCGACAGCGGCAGTTCGGCGCGGAACTCCACCGAGCGCGGGCACTTGTAGCCCGCGATGCGTTCGCGGCAGTGGGCGATGACCTCGGCCTCGGTCAGCGGCTGGCCCTCGCGCGCGACGATCACGGCGTGCACGCGCTCGCCCCAGCGTTCGTCGGGCACGCCGATGACGGCGCACATGGCGACCTGGGGCAGCTGGGCGATGGCGTTCTCGACCTCGGCCGAGTACACGTTCTCGCCGCCGCTGACGATCATGTCCTTGAGCCGGTCCACGACGAAGAGGTAGCCGTCGGCATCCAGCCGGCCCATGTCGCCCGTGTGCATCCAGCCGTCCTTGAGCGCGGCGGCCGTCTCGGCGGGCCTGTTCCAGTAGCCCTGCATGACCATGGGGCCGCGCGCCGTGATCTCGCCCACCTCGCCGGGCGGCAGCTCGCGGCCCTCGCCATCGACGATGCGCACCTCGGCAATGGTCACGGGCCGGCCGGCCGCGCGCAGCAGGCGTTCGCGCTGCGGGCCGGGACGGTGCTCGGCCGGGCCCATGGACACGATGGTGGGCGACAGCTCGGTCATGCCGTAGGCCTGGGCGAAGTCGGCGCCGGGCAGCAACTGCATGGCGCGCTCCAGCAAGGTGGCATCGATGGGTGCCGCGCCATAGAGCATGAGGCGCAGGCTGGACAGGTCGAATTCGGCCAGGCGCGGATGCTCGATCAGCCGGCGGATCATGGTGGGCACCAGGAACAGCTCGTTCACGCCGTGCTGCTGGATGCCGTCCAGGATGGCCAGCTCGTCGAAGGCCGGCACGATGACCTGGGGCACCAGGCGCTGTCCCATAAGCAGTGCCAGGCCGCAGCCGGCCACATGGAACATGGGTGTGACCACCATGCCTACCTTCACATGCTGGCGCGGCACGTTGCTGGCATTGGACAGGGCGTTGATGAACAGGTTGTCGTGGCTGAGCATCACCCCCTTGGGCCGGCCCGTGGTGCCGCCTGTGTACATGACGGCAGCCAGGTCGTTGCCGCTGCGCAGCGCGTCGGCGCAGGGCGTGGCGGCGGCCAGCAATTGCTCGTAGTGCAGCGCGCCTTCGGGCGCGGCGCCCGTGCCGCAGAACACCACGGTGCGCAGGCTGGAGGACAGCTCGCGCAGCCGGGGCACCAGGGGCGCGAAGGCATCGTCCACGAAGAGCACGCGCGTGTCGCAGTCGTCCAGCGAGTAGGCCACCTCGTGCGCACTCCAGCGGATGTTGACGGGATTGACCACGGCGCCCGCCCACCAGCAGCCGTAGAAGTACTCGAGGTAGCGGATGGAGTTCAGGCCCAGCATGCCCACGCGGTCGCCGGGCGCCACGCCCTGCCCGCACAGCAGGCCCGCGAAGCGTTCCACGCGCTGCGCCAGTTGCGACCAGCTGGCCTGTTCGCTGCCGCAGATGGCGGCGGTGGCATCGGCTTTTTCTCGGCGGCCCTTGTGGATGGCCTGGGTGAGATACATGGGCATGGGCGTTTCCTCAGGAGCGGGCAATCCAGGCCGCCAGCGTGTCTTGCAGGCTGGCGGCGCGCGGTGGGCGTGGCTGCTCGGGCACGCTGCGCGAAAAGCGCGGCGCCGGCGCAGGCTGGAGCACGCCACCGGCCTCGGTGAACGTGGCGCGCGCGCGGTTGTGGGCATGCTGGGGCGCCTCGTCCCAGTCGAGCACGGGCGCGAAGCAGGCATCGCTGCCTTCCAGCAGCTCGCACCATTGCTGGCGCGTGCGCGTGCGGAACACGTCGGCCAGGCGCAGCTTGAGCAGGGGCCAGCGTGCGGCGTCCAGCTGCGCGTCGAACAGCGGGTCCTGTATGCCGCAGCGCTGGCGCAGCTCGGCGTAGAACTGCGGCTCGATGGCGCCTATGGCGATGTATTTGCCGTCGGCGCAGGCATAGGTGTCATAGAAGTGCGCGCCGCCGTCCAGCAGGTTCTCTCCGCGCTGGTTGCTCCACTGGCCCTTGGCCTTGAAGCCGTACATGAAGGCCGACAGCAGGGCCGTGCCATCGGTCATGGCCGCGTCGATGACCTGGCCCCGGCCGCTGCGCCCGGCCTCGTGCAGGGCGGCCAGCAGGCCCACGGCCAGCAGCATGCCGCCGCCGCCGAAGTCGCCCACGTAGTTGAGCGGCGGCACGGGCGCCTCGCCAGCGCGGCCGATGGCGTGTAGCGCGCCGGAGATGGCGATGTAGTTGATGTCATGCCCTGCCGCATGCGCCAGCGGCCCGTGCTGGCCCCAGCCCGTCATGCGACCGTAGACCAGGCGCGGGTTGCGCGCCAGGCAGGGCTCGGGCCCCAGGCCCAGGCGCTCCATCACGCCGGGCCGAAAGCCCTCGATCAGCAGGTCGGCGCGTGCGATCAGCGCCAGGGCCGAGGCCTGGCCTTCCTCGCCGCGCAGGTCGATCTCGACCTGGCTGCGGCTGCGCGTGGTGATGTCCTGTGCATCGACCGGCGTGCCGGGCCGCGCGATGCGCAGCACCTCGGCACCCATGTCGGCCAGCAGCATGGCGCAGAACGGCCCCGGGCCCAGGCCCGCGAACTCGACAACGCGCACGCCTTCAAGCGGTCCTGGCATGGAGGTCTCCTTTGTTCTCTTTTCTTCAATGAACCATAGAGCAGAGCGCTATGGAACTGGCGTTGTCCAAGCGAGAGACACCGAGGAAGGGCCGCCCCGCACCGAAGGTGTCGTCCCCCATTGGGGGAAGCCGCTCAGCGGCTCAGGGGGTAATTCCTGTACTCCTCGCGCAACTTCGTTTTCAGCAGCTTGCCGGTGGCTGTGTGCGGCAGCTCGGCCACCTGCAGCACATCGTCGGGCAGCCACCATTTGGCGATGCGCGTGGACAGGAAGTCGAGCATGGACTCGCGGCTGACGCTGTGGCCTGCGCGCGGCACCACCAGCAGCAGCGGCCGCTCCTGCCATTTGGGATGGGCCACGCCGATGATGGCGGCCTCGGCCACGCCGGGATGGCCCATGGCGGCGTTCTCCACGTCGATGGAGGAAATCCATTCGCCGCCCGACTTGATCACGTCCTTGGCGCGGTCCACCAGCTGCAGGAAACCGTCGGCATCGATGGTGGCCACGTCGCCCGTGGTGAAGAAGCCTTCTTCATCGACGGGCGAGCCGCCCTCGCCCTTGAAGTAGCCGCTGGCGATCCAGGGACCGCGCACGCGCAGGTGGCCGTAGGCCTTGCCGTCCCAGGGCTGGGGCCGGCCGTCGTCGTCCACGATCTTGAGGTCCACGCCCCAGACGCCGCGCCCCTGCTTGAGCTTGACCTTGACCAGTTCCTCTCCCGACAGCGCGTCGTGCCGGGGCAGCAGCTTGCTGACCACGCCGATGGGGCTGGTCTCGGTCATGCCCCAGCCCTGCACGACCTGGGCGCCGAACTGGTTCTCGAAGCGCTCCAGCATGGCGCGCGGCACGGCCGCGCCGCCTATGCCTATGCTTTTGACGCCCAGCGCGCGCGGGTCGATGTCGGGATGCGCATCCAGGTACTGGAACAGCATCAGCCACACGGTGGGCACGCCCTGGGAGAAGGTGACCTTCTCGTCGCGCATGAGCTCGTAGACGCTCTGGCCGTCCAGGTGCGGGCCGGGCAGCACCAGCCGTGCGCCGGCCATGGCCGCCGCATAGGGCGTGCCCCAGGCGTTGGCATGGAACATGGGCACGATGAGCATCACGGTCTCGCTCGCGTTCAGGCCGAAGGTGTCGGGCGCCAGCTCCATCAGCGTGTGCAGCACGGTGGAGCGGTGCGAGTACAGCACGCCCTTGGGGTGGCCCGTGGTGCCCGAGGTGTAGCACAGCGAGGAGGCCGTGCGCTCGTCGAACTCGGGCCAGTCGAAGTCCTCGCCCTGGCCGCCCACCAGCTCGTCCCAGCAGCGCAGGTCGGGCAGGTCCAGCGCGGGCATGTGCTCGCGCGAACTCATGCAGACATAGGTGGCGACGGTCTTCAGATGCGGTGCGAGCCTTTCCACCAGCGGCGCGAAGGTCACGTCGAAGAACAGCACCCGGTCCTCGGCATGGTTGGCGATGTATTCGATCTGCTCGGGAAACAGGCGCGGGTTGATGGTGTGCAGCACCGCGCCGCTGCCCGAGACGCCGAAGTACAGCGCCAGGTGGCGCCAGCTGTTCCAGGCCAGCGTGCCCACGCGTTCGCCGGGCTGCACGCCCAGCGACTGCAGGGCGTTGGCCACCTGGCAGGAGGCGCGGCGCATGCCGGCCCAGTCGGTGCGGTGCAGGCCGCCGTCCCGGGTTTCCGGCAGGCGCGAGACGATCTCGGTGTGCGGATGAAAGCGCGCCGCATGCTCGATCAGCGACGAGATCATGAGCGGGCGGTCCTGCATCAGTCCTTGCAAGGCGGGCATGGGGTGTCTCCTGTCGTTTTTGGGTGCGGGAAGACGGGTGTCAGCTGGGCTGGCGCGGTGGGAAAACAGGCTCGCGCTTTTGCAGGAAGGCCTGCACGCCTTCCATGAAAGCCGGCCCGCCCACCAGCTCGCGCTGCCGGCCAGCCTCGTAGCTCAACTGTTGCGCCAGAGTGCCTGCTGCTGCAGCATCCAGCGCCCGGCGTGCCTCCAGCGCCGCACCGGCTGGCAGCCGGGCCAGGCGCCTGGCGGCGGCCACTGCTTCATCGCGCAGCACCGCATCGTCCACGCAGGCCCAGACCAGGCCCCAGTCCGCAGCCTGCTGGGCGCCCAGCTTCTCGCCCATCAGGGCCAGGCCCAAGGCGCGCGCGCGGCCCAGGCGGCGCTCCAGGAACCAGGTCGTGCCCAGGTCCGGCACGATGCCCAGGCGCGGCAGGAAAGGCAGGTAGAAGTAGGCCGAGCGTGCGGCCAGCGTTAGGTCGGCCGCCAGGGCCAGGCCCACGCCTGCCCCGGCTGCCGCGCCGTTGACGGCACAGACCACGGGCACGGGCAGATCCTGCAGATCCAGGATCAGCCGGTTGGACAACTGCTCCATGCGTTCTGCCGTGTGCTCGCCCAGCGTGCGGCCGTCGGCCGGCGCGGCACCGCCCAAGGCCGACAGGTCGGCGCCCACGCAAAATCCCCGCCCCTCGGCCGTGAGCACCAGGGCGCGTATGCCCGCGTCCGCCCGCACCTGTGCCAGCAGGGCGCGCAGCTGGTGCTGGAAGGGCTGGCCCAGCGGATTCATGCGCTCGCTGTCGTGGTGGACGATGAGGGCAATGTCCCCGTGGCGTTCCAGGCGGACGACGGGCGTGTCTTGCGTGTTCTGCGTGTCCTGCATGCGCGGCTCCAGACAGAAGGGTGGGGTGTCGCGGGCTTAGAGCCGCTCGATGATGGTGACGTTGGCCATGCCGCCGCCCTCGCACATGGTCTGCAGGCCGTAGCGCCCGCCGCGCGCATGCAGGGCGTGGATCAGCGTGGCCATGAGCTTGGTGCCCGAGGCGCCCAGCGGATGGCCAAGCGCAATGGCGCCGCCGTTGACGTTGAGCCGCGCCGGATCGGCGCCCGTGGCCTGCAGCCAGGCCAGCGGCACGGGGGCAAAGGCCTCGTTGACTTCGTACAGGTCGATGTCGGAGATGCGCATGCCGGCCTTCTTCAGCGCGGCCTGGGTGGCGGGGATGGGGGCCTCCAGCATGATCACGGGGTCGTGCCCCAGCAGGCTCATGTGGTGGATGCGCGCCAGCGGCTGCACGCCCAGGGCCTTGAGGCCGCGCTCGCTGACCACCATGACGCCGCTGGCGCCATCGCAGATCTGGCTGGCCGTGGCGGCGGTCACGCAGCCGCCCTCGCGGATGGTCTTGACGCCGGCAATGCCCTCCAGCGTGGCATTGAAGCGTATGCCTTCATCCACCGTGTGCGGCTGGCCTTCCCCCTCGGCACCGCCTTCGGCGCTGCGCGCCTGCACGGCGAGGATCTCACGGTCGAAGCGGCCCTCGCGCGCGGCCTGCACGGCGCGCTCATGGCTTTGCAGCGCATAGGCGTCCAGCTGATCCTTGGCCAGGCCGTACTTGCCGGCCATCATCTCGGCGCCCATGAACTGGCTGAACTCCACGCCCGGATAGCGCTGCTGCATGGCCGGGCTCATGTAGACGCCCAGACCGGCCTTGGCGGGCAGGGCGTTGGGCGTGCCCATGGGCACGCGCGACATGCTCTCCACGCCTGCGGCGATCACCATGTCCATGCTGCCCGACATCACGGCCTGGGCCGCGAAATGCAGTGCTTGCTGGGAGGAGCCGCACTGCCGGTCCACCGTGGTGCCCGGCACGGACTCGGGCAGGGACGAGGCCAGCACCGCGTTGCGCGCCACGTTCGTCGCCTGCTGGCCGACCTGGCTGACGCAGCCCATGATCACGTCCTCGACCTGGGCCGGGTCGGCCTGGCTGCGGCGCACCAGCTCGTCCAGCACCTGGGCCGCGAGATCGGCCGGATGCCAGCCCGAGAGCTTTCCGCCGCGCTTGCCGCCCGCCGTGCGCGTGGCGGCAACGATGTATGCCTGTGCCATGGATATGTCTCCTGTTCCTGTATTCCTGGGGGGATGGTGGCCCGGCCGGCGCGGGCCGGGCATCGTCGCAAGCGACGATTCCGGCCAGGGAAAACGCGGGGACGGTGCCTGCCGTGGTGCCTGGGCGGTACGCCTAGCGCGGCGCCATGCGGATGGCGCCGTCCAGGCGCACGCACTCGCCGTTGAAGTAGCCGTTGGTGATCATGGTTTCGGCCAGGTGGGCGTATTCGTCGGGCTGGCCCAGCCGCTTGGGAAAGGGCACGGAGGCGGCCAGCGCCGCCTTCACGTTGTCGGGCGCGCCCTGCAGCAGCGGCGTGTCGAAGATGCCGGGCAGGATGGTGTTCACGCGGATGCCCTCGCCCATGAGGTCGCGCGCGATGGGCAGGGTCATGCCCGTGATGCCGGCCTTGCTGGCCGAGTAGCTGGCCTGGCCCATCTGCCCGTCCTGCGCCGCCACCGAGGCGGTGTTGACGATGGCGCCGCGCTCGCCGTCGGCCAGCGGCTCCAGCGCGAGCATGCCCGCCGCCGACTTGGCGATGCAGCGGAAGGTGCCCACCAGGTTGATCTGGATGATGCGGTCGAAATTGGCCACGGGCAGGTGCCTGATCTCGCCCGTGGCCTTGTCGCGGCTGGCCGTCTTGACGGCATTGCCCGTGCCCGCGCAATTGACCAGGATGCGCTCCTGCCCGTGGGCCGCGCGGGCCTGGGCAAAGCCCGCGTCCACGCTGGCCTCGTCGGTCACGTCCACGCGGCAGAACAGGCCGCCTGTCTCGCGCGCCAGCGCCTGCCCGGCCGTCTCGTTGAGGTCGAACAGGGCGACGCGCACGCCCCTGGCTGCCAGGCGGCGCGCGGTGGCCGCGCCCAGGCCCGATGCCCCGCCCGTGACGACGGCGCTGATGCTTGCGTCAAGCTGCATGTGAAGTCTCCTTGGTTGTTGCGTTGGCAGCGCGCCGGTGCCCTGTCGCCTTGGATCGGGACAGGCGGCAGTCCGCCACCTATGATCTGCTTTCAAGTCTAGGAATCGCCCCGTCTTGCCGCCATCGTCGAAACCGACGAAAGTGCCCGGTGCCTCACCCCTTCACAGTGCCCCCTGCCTGCATGCAGCCCCCAGCGCCCACCCATTCCTCCGGCCCCGGTCCGGGTTCCGGCTACGTGCCGCAGGCCAAGCTGAGCCCGCCGCGCGCCGCTGCCGCCCAGGTGGCCCGGCTGGCCGTTGCCGCGCGCTGGCCCGAGGCCTTGCGCGCCCGCGTCGTGCTGGTGCGCGCGCCGGCCGGCTTCGGCAAGACCACGGCCATGCGCCAGATGCGCGAGCGCCTGCAGGCGGAGGGCCAGGCCACGGCCTGGCTGACGCTGGATGCCGCCGACAACGATGTCTCGCGCTTTCTGCAGTGCCTGGGCGCGGCCGTGCGCACCCTGGGGATGGGGCCGTCGCAAGGCGCCGGCGAGTTGTCCCAGGCCCTGCATGCGCTGGCCGGCGAGGGCCGCTCCTTTGCGCTGTTCATCGATGATTTCGAGGTGCTGCACAACGATGCCGTGCTCGGCCTGGTGCGCCAGCTCATGGAGCAGCTGCCCGAGCGCGGGCGCCTGGTCATAGGCTCGCGCGCGCTGCCGGCCCTGGGACTGGGGCGGCTGCGCACCAGCGGCCAGTTGCTGGAGATCGATGCGGCGCTGCTGCGCTTTTCCGTGGGCGAGGCCGAGGAGTTCTTCCGCCTGCGCGGCTGCCCGCTGCCGCGCGAGGCCCTGGCGCGGCTGCTGGACAAGACCGAAGGCTGGATAGGCGCGCTGTGGCTGGCCTCGCTGGCGCTGGAGCGCCATGGCCCGCACAGCGATTTCATCGAGCGCTTCTCGGGCTCGGAGCGCGCCGTGGCCGACTACCTGGCCGAGGATGTGCTGGCCCAGCAGCCTGCGTCCGTGCGCGACTTCCTGCTGCGCACCAGCATCCTGCGCACGCTGGATGCCCAGGTCTGCCAGGCCCTGGTGCCGCGCGCCGACGGCGCCGCCATGCTGCAGGCGCTGGAGCAGGCCCACCTGTTCCTGGTGCCGCTGGCCGACGAGGCGCAGGGTGGCCAGGGCGGGCACAGCTGGCGCTACCACAGCATGTTTGCCGACTTCCTGCGCGCACAGCTGCTGCGCGAGCAGCCCGGTGAATTGACGCGCCTTCACCTGGCGGCCAGCGGCTGGTACGAATCCTGCGGCCGGCCCGTGCCCGCCATCGAGCATGCGCTGGAAGGCGGCGACCTGCCGCATGCCCTGTCCCTGCTGGCGCGCCATGCCGAGGCGCTGATGGAGCAGGGCCGCATGCGCCTGCTGTCGCGCTGGTTCTCGGCCATGCCGGCGCCGCTGATGGCGCGCGAGCCGCTGCTGCAGGCCGTGGCCGCCTATGCCGACTGCTTCACGCGCGGCCCCTGGCAGGCGCAGCAGCGGCTGGACGCCTTGCGGCCCCGCATGGCCGCGGACCCCGCCGCGCAGGCGCTGGTCATGGCCCTGCAGCCGCTGCTGCTGGCCATGATGGACCGCGTGGAAGAGGCGGCGCCCCTGGGCCGCCAGGCGCTGGCCTGCCTGCCCAGCTGCCGGCCGTTCGCGGACAGCTCGCTGACCAATGCCATGGCCTACGTGGTGTCGGTGCTGGGCGATGCCGAGGAGGCCCACCGCCTGCTGGACGCGGCGCGCAGCACCCAGGCCGGCAGCCTGTTCAGCCGCATGTACACCGAGGCCATGGAGGGCGTGCTGGACCTGTCGGGCGGGCGGCTGCGGCAGGCGGCATCGCGCTTTCGCGTGGCGCTGGCCGCCACGCCGCGCAGCGCCTCCTACAACCCCACCAACGGCAATGCCTGGGCCGGCGTGCTGCATGCCGGCGTGCTCTACGAGACCAACGACCTCGACGGCGCCGACCACCTGCTCAACGTCTACCTGCCGCTGGCCCGCGACGTGGGCCTGCCCGACCATGTGATCTCCAGCTACCGCATGCGTGCGCGCATTGCCTTCGTGCGCGGCGATGTGGATGCGGCCTTCGGCCTGCTGACCGAACTGGAGTACCTGGGGCATGAACGCCAACTGCCCCGCGTGACGGCCAGCGCCCGGCTGGAGCATGCGCGCATCTTCGTGCTGCAGGGCAACCGGGCCGCCGCGTCCGAGGCGCTGGAGCGTGCCGACGATCCCGGCGTATGGCCGCGCGTGGAGCGCCTGCGCCTGCCCCCGCACGAGGTGGAGGACATCGCCATCGCCCGGCTGCGCTGGGGGCTGCACTTTGGCGACTGCCGTGCCGTGCGCGATGCCATCGCCCCCTTGCTGGCCGATGCGCAACTGCGCGGGCGCCGCCACCGCAGCCTCAAGCTGCAGGTGCTGTGCGCGCTGGCCGAGGCGGGCAGCGGCGACATGGGCGCCGCAGCCGCCATGCTGGCCCAGCCGCTGCACCACGGTGCCAGCGAAGGCTTTGTGCGCCTGATGCTCGATGAGGGGCCGCTGCTCGCGCCCGTGCTGCAGCGCGTGCTGTCGCCCTCACTGTCGCCTTCACTGACGCCTTCACTGACGCTTTCACTGTCGCGCCGCACGGAAGCGGCGGAGCCGGAGGCGGCTGCCCATGCGCAGCGGCTGCTGTCTGCCCTGGGCGAGCCTGCCGAGCCCGCCGATCCCCCCGAGGGGCCGGCAGCGGATGCGCGCGAAGGCCCGGCGGGGCCCACGGTGCTTGCCGAGCCCCTGACCCGCAAGGAGCTGCGCGTGCTGGAGCTGCTGGCCTCGGGCTATTCCAATGCGGCCATGGCCGAGAAGCTCTTCGTCTCCGACAGCACGGTGCGCACCCACCTGCGCAGCATCAACCTCAAGCTGGGCGCGCGCAGCCGCACCCAGGCCGTGGCGCTGGCGCGGGAGCTGCGGGTTTTGCGCTAGGCCGCTGGCGGCTCAAGCCTGCAGATGGCGCGCATAGGTCAGGAACACTTCGTCACGCACCCAGCCCAGCGACTCGTACAGCGCCTGGGCGCGCAGGTTGTTGCGGGCCGTGGTCAGGTCCATGCGTGCATGGCCCGTGGCGCGGGCATGGGCTTCGGCCGCCAGCAGCAGGGCGCGGCCCACGCCCAGGCGGCGCGCATCGGGCACCACGAAGAGGTCGTAGAGCACGTAGATGGGCGCGGCCAGCACCGAGCAGAACGAGGGATAGAGCTGGCAAAAGCCCAGGGCGCTGCCGTCCGGTCGGCGGGCCAGCAGGATCACGGATTCGCCGCGCTCCAGCCGCGCCGTGATGAAGGCCCGCGCCGCGTCGGCATCCGCAGGTTGCTCGTAGAACTGGCGGTAGGCGTCGAACAGCGGGGCGATCAGCGCGGCGTCTTCGGGGATGGCGGTGTGTATGGCTGTGGAGTTCATCGGTGGTCCGGGGCTGAGGTTGCCAGCATGGTGCAGGGCAAGGATGCCGTGCTCATATCTTTGCTGAATCTCTCCATTTGGAGATGTGATTTGACCTGGATCATGGACAGGCGGAACACTCCCGGCCCATGTCCGAACAAAAGATCGAGTTCTACAAGGGGGCCGCTGGCGGCTGGGGCGCACTGCGCAGCGTGAGCCAGGCCCTGATGCGCCAGGATATCGCCGTCAAGGGCGCCAAGACGCTGCTGTCGGCCAACCAGCCCGACGGCTTCGACTGCCCGGGCTGCGCCTGGCCCGACCGCAACCACCATTCCACCTTCGAGTTCTGCGAGAACGGCGCCAAGGCCGTGGCGGCCGAAGCCACGGCGCGGCGCGTGACGCCCGAATTCTTTGCCCGGCACACGGTGGCCGAGCTCATGGCGCAAAGCGATTTCTGGCTGGAGGACCAGGGCCGGCTCACCGAGCCCATGGTGTACGACGCGGCCAGCGACCGCTACCGGCCCATCGCCTGGGACGACGCCTTTGCGCTGGTCGCCCGCCACCTGAACGCGCTGCCCGACCCGAACCAGGCCATCTTCTACACCTCGGGCCGTGCCAGCAACGAGGCGGCCTTTCTCTACCAGCTGTTCGTGCGCGCCTACGGCACCAACAATTTCCCCGACTGCTCCAACATGTGCCACGAGTCCAGCGGCAGCGGCATGAAGCCGCAGATAGGCGTGGGCAAGGGTACGGTGCAGCTGGCTGATTTCGAGCAGGCCGATGCCATCTTTATCTTCGGCCAGAACCCCGGCACCAACCACCCGCGCATGCTGGGCGAGCTGCGCGCAGCCCACAAGCGCGGTGCGCGCATCCTGAGCTTCAACCCGCTGCGCGAGCGCGGGCTGGAGCGCTTCCAGGACCCGCAAAGCAAGCTGGAGATGGCCACCCTGGGCGCCACGCCCATCAGCACGCACTACTTCCAGCTGCGCGTGGGCGGCGACATCGCGGCCGTCAAGGGCATCATGAAGCATGTGATCGCGCAGGACGATGCACTGGGGCACGGGTGCGGCGGCGTGCTGGACCATGCCTTCATCGCCGAGCACACGACCGGCTTCGAGGCCCTGGCCGAGGACCTGCGGGCCGAGGACTGGGGCCTGCTCGAGGCCGAGTCCGGCCTGAGCCGCGCGCAGATGCAGACGGCGGCCGAGGTCTACATCGCCGCCCGCAGCACGATCGTCTGCTGGGGCATGGGCATCACGCAGCACATGCATTCGGTGGCCGCCGTGCAGATGCTGGTCAACCTGCTGCTGCTGCGCGGCAACATCGGCCGCCCCGGCGCAGGTGCCTGCCCGGTGCGCGGCCACAGCAATGTGCAGGGCGACCGCAGCATGGGCATCTGGGAGAAGCCGCCGGCCGCGCTGCTGGACCGGCTGCAGCAGGTCTTCGGCTTCGAGCCCCCGCGTGCCCACGGCGTGGACGTGGTCGAGTCCATCCGCCTCATGCTCGAGGGCCGGGGCAAGGTCTTCTTCGCGCTGGGCGGCAACTTCGCGGCGGCCACGCCCGACACGCATGCCACCTGGCAGGCGCTGCGCCGCTGCGACCTGACCGTGCATGTGACCACCAAGCTCAACCGCAGCCACCTGGTGCACGGCCGCGAGGCGCTGATCCTGCCCTGCCTGGGCCGCACCGAGATCGACATGCAGGCCGGCGGCCCGCAGGGCGTGACGGTGGAGGACTCCATGGGCATGGTCCATATCTCCAGCGGCATCAACCCGCCTGCGTCCGGGCGCCTGCTCAGCGAGATCGCCATCGTCGCGCGCCTGGCCGCCGCCACGCTGGGGGCGCAGCGGCCCGTGCCCTGGCTGGAGCTGGCCGGCGACTATGCGCGCATACGCGAGCTGATCGAGCAGGTCTTCGACGACTTCCACGACTTCAACGCGCGCGTGGCCGTGCCGGGCGGCTTCAAGCTGCGCAATGCGGCGAGCGAACGCATCTGGGAGACGCCCCGGGGCAAGGCCGGCTTCTTCGTGCACGCCGTGCCGCGCGACACGCCCGTGCACCGCGCACGCGCCGCGCGCAGCCCCGGCGCATCGCCGGTGTTCACGCTGTTCACCACGCGCTCGCACGACCAGTACAACACCACCATCTACGGCATGGACGACCGCTACCGCGGCGTCTTCGGCCAACGCCGCGTGGTCTTCATCCACGCCGAGGACATCCGCGCCCTGGGCATGAAGGATGGCGACTGGGTGGACCTGCAGACGGTGTGGGATGACGGCCGGCAGCGCAGCGCCGAGCGCTTCAGGCTCGTGGCCTACGACATTCCGCGCGGCTGCATCGCTGCCTACTATCCGGAGACCAATCCGCTGGTGCCGCTGTCGGCCACGGCCATCGTGGCGGGCACGCCCAGCTCCAAGTCCATTCCCGTGCAGCTGGTGGCGCACAGGCTGCCTGCCGTGCCATCTCCCGCGCTGGAAGAAATGGCGGCCTGAAGTGCAAGGCATGGAAGAACTGGCCGCCGCCATCCTGCGCGAATTGGCCACCGAGCCCGCACCCATGTCCCTGCCCAGGCTGGGCAAGCGACTGGGGCAGGGCGCCAGCGTGCTCATGCGCTGCCTGGCGCTGATGGGCGATGCGCCCATTGCCGGCACGCCGGGGCCGGGCTGGGTGAGGCTTGTGCAGGAAGATGGGCGCTGGGTGGCGGCCCTGACGGAGAGCGGACGTTTGCTGGCGGAGGTGCAGGACCGTCAGGCGCTGGCCGAGGGCACGGGCCGCGTGCGGTAGAACTGCATCGGAAATTCCTGCATTTCCTTGGCGTGCTGGTTGATCACCGCGCGCTTCATCTTGCCGACCACGTGCATCTCGCAGGGCTTGCAGTCGAAGCGCAGCGTGAGTTTTTCCTTGCCGTTGATCAGCTGCAGCGGCTCGGCCTTGATGGTGCCCTTGACGCCGATGACGCCCTTGGCCTGCTTGGGGCACAGGCTCATGGAAAAGCGTACGCAATGCTTGGTGATCATCAGGCTGACTTCGCCTTCCTCTTCCTTGCTCTCGTAGGCCGCGTCCATGACCTTGACGCCGTGCTTGACGTAGAAGTCGTGTGCCTTCTGGTTGTAGACGTTGGCCAGGTAGGTCAGCGTGTCCTCGGGGAAGGGCACGGGCGGCTCCACGGGCAGGGCGCGCGGCAGGCGCACGAAGCCGGCCTGGCGCGCGGCCTCCAGCGCGGCGACGGCGTCGCGGCGCAGCTGGTTCAGGGCCGAGGCCGGCACGAACCAGGCCTGGCTCAGCTGCAGGCCGATGTCATGCACGGAGAAGATGGTGGCGCCGAAGCGGCCCAGTTGCTCGCGCAGCGTGGCCTCGGCACGGGCTGCGTCGGTGGCGGCCTGGTGTTCCTGCGCGATGGCGGCGGTGGCGGTGAAGCCGTCCTCGTCGGTCAGCGTGAGCGCAAAGCCGTCGGGCGTTTCCTTGAGTTCGGCCCACAGGCCGATGCGGCGGTCGCTGGACTTCTTGTCCAGCGTGCGCACCCAGGCCATGTCGCGATTGCGGTTGACCTCCAGGCCCTTGCGCAGGTCCTTGAAGCCGGCGATGGGGTCCTTGGGGAACAGGCGCCACAGCGACTTTTTCGCATCCACCGACTCGGCGCGGTTGATCTGCAGGCCCACCAGTTCCTTTTGCAGGTCGTAGTAGCACAGGCCGTCGCCGTTGTGCAGTTCCGTGTCGCGGCTCGAGGTCTCGATCTCCACGAAGTTCTCGCCCACCTTGGTGACCCAGCCGATGGCGCGGCCCGGCGTCTTGGGCGTGTCGAAGGCGCCGATGTCGTCCTTGCGGCCGTTGACGAAGTAGTCGGTGAACTCGCGGTTGAAATTCTGGTCGGGGTCGGGCGTGAAGCTGAACGTGGTGCTGCCCGAGGATGAGCGCGCCAGGGGCGTGTCGGAGAATTCGCGCTCCTCGATGATTTCGTCCAGCAGCTTGCGGTAGTGGGCCGTGATGTTCTTCACATAGCCCATGTCCTTGTAGCGGCCCTCGATCTTGAAGCTGCGCACGCCGGCGTCGATCAGGGCGCGCAGGTTGTCGCTCTGGTTGTTGTCCTTCATGGACAGCACGTGCTTTTCGTGGGCGATGATGCGGCCGCTGGCGTCCAGCACCTCGTAGGGCAGGCGGCAGGCCTGGTTGCAGTCGCCGCGGTTGGCGCTGCGACCCGTGTGGGCGTGGGTGATGTAGCACTGGCCCGAGTAGGCCACGCACAGCGCGCCGTGCACGAAGAATTCGATGGTGGTGCGCGCCGGGTCGGTGGCCGCGCGCACGGCGGCGATCTGCTGCAGGTCCAGCTCGCGCGCAACGACGATCTGCGACAGTCCGGCGTCCTGCAGGAAGCGCGCCTTCTCGGGGGTGCGGATGTCGGTCTGGGTGCTGGCGTGCAGCTGGATGGGCGGCAGGTCCAGCTCCAGCAGGCCCATGTCCTGGATGATCAGCGCGTCGGCTCCGGCCTCGTAGATCTGCCAGGCCATCTTGCGGGCGGCCTCGAGTTCATCGTCGCGCAGGATGGTGTTGAGCGTGATGAAGATGCGGCTGCCGAAGCGGTGCGCGTGGTTGATCAGCCGCTGCAGGTCGCGGATGTCGTTGCCTGCCGTGGCGCGGGCGCCGAAGGCGGGGCCGCCGATGTAGACGGCGTCGGCGCCGTGGTTCACGGCCTCGATGCCGATGTCGGCATCGCGCGCGGGTGACAGGAGTTCGAGCTGGTGGGGCAGGAGGGACATGGGGCTTCGTGGTGTTCTGTATTCGTACCCGCACCGGCGTGGGGGCCGGGCGTCGGGCGCAATGCGGGGGAAACTGGCCCCCACGCTACCCTTGCTGCGCAAGGTCCGCTGCCCCCAAGGGGGCCGCTTTTTGTCTTGGGGCGGCCCGGCGACAAAAAAAGGCCCCCACTCTTGGGGCGGTCCGGCGACGAAAACCTCGCAGCCCGCTTGCGGTGAGGCGCAGCATTATCGCCGCAGCACCGAAAAAACGCGCGCCAGGGGATATGTGCCCGATGCCCTGGCGAGCGGCGCCGGTTTTTGCCTATCCTTTAGGATGCGCACTGCACGGGCCGGGCCGCCATGCCGGATACCCCGGCCCGTGCCTGCCCCGCCCCGGGCCTGATGCGCGTTTTCTGCGCCAGGCCTTTCCCGGCCAGGCAGCGCCCGAGTGGGCCACGCCGCAGCGGATTTCGCTTGCCAGGGCGCCTGTTTCACAGATTGACCGTTTTTTCCAGGAGTTGCCATGCACGCCTTGATTCGCCATTTCCCGTGGGCCGGCCCGGCCCTGCTGTGCGCCCTGCTGGGCAGCGGCGGCCTGGCCTGGGCACAGCCGGGAAGCGGCCCGGCCAACGGGCAGTCGGCAGGGGCTTCCGCTGCGGCGGCTGCACCCGGTACGGCCGCTGCGCCTGCTGCTCCCGGTACAGCCGATGCGCCCCTGGTGGTGCGCATTGCCCATGCGGGGCCGGTGTCCGGCCCCATCGCCAGTCTGGGCAAGGATGAGGAAAACGGCGTGCGCATGGCCCTGGACGATCTCAATGCCAAGGGGCTGGAGATCGGCGGGCGCAAGCTGCGCTGGAAGCTGGAGGCCGGCGACGATGGCGGCGACCCCGGCCAGGCCGTGGCCCTGGCCCGGCGCCTGTGCGACAAGAAGGTGGCGGCCGTGGTCGGCCACCTGCAGTCGGGCACCACGCTGCCGGCCACATCCATCTACCACGACTGCGGCATCGTCATGGTCACGCCGGCGGCCAGCAACCCGGCCATCACCCAGGCGGGCTACGACACCACCTACCGCGTGATCGCCGACGACCGCGCCATGGTCGATGCGCTGGTCGCGCACGCCGTGGGCAAGCTGGGCGTCAAGCGCGTGGCCATCATCGATGACCGCTCGGCCTACGGCCAGGGCATCGTTGCGCTGTTCGAGGCCCAGGCGCGCGAGCAGGGCATCGAGATCGTGGACAAGCAGTTCACCGGCGACAAGGCCACCGACTTCGTGCCCATCCTCACGGCCATCAAGGGCAAGAAGCCCGATGCCATCTTCTTCGGCGGCCTGGACGCCCAGGCCGGCCCCATGCTCCGGCAGATGGCCCAGTTGGCCATGGACAAGGTGCGCCTGCTGGGCGGCGACGGCCAGTGCACGCTGCGCCTGCCCGAGCTGGCCGGCAACACGGCGCCGCTGCGCAACGTGACCTGCGCCGTGGGCGGCAGCCCGCTGGAGCGCATGCCCGGCGGCGCAGCCTGGAAGCAGCGCTACGACCAGCGCTTTCCCGACCAGTACCAGGTCTTCAGCCCCTACGCCTACGACGCCACCATGGTGCTGGCCCAGGCCATGGTGCGGGCCGACTCCATCCGGCCCGATGCCTACATCCCCTACCTGCGCCAGACCCGGCATGACGGCGTGACGGCACCGATTTCCTTCACGCCCCAGGGCGAGCTGCAGGCGCCGGTCGTCACGCTCTACCACTATGCGCAGGGCGTGCGCAAACCGCTGCCCTGACCCCCTGGCGCCCTGACACTCTGACACCTTGACTGCCGAGCACCGTCCACTGCCGCAGGCCGAAGACGAGGCCTGGATGCGCATCGCCCTGGAGCTGGCGCGCGCCGCTGCCCAGGCGGGCGAGGTGCCCGTGGGCGCCCTCATCGTCAAGGACGGCGCCATCGTCGGCCAGGGCCGCAACACGCCCGTGGCCCAGGGCGACCCCACGGCCCATGCCGAGGTGCTGGCGCTGCGCGACGCGGCCGCGCGCCTGGGCAATTACCGGCTGGACGACTGCACGCTCTACGTGACCCTGGAGCCCTGCACCATGTGCAGCGGCGCCATGCTGCATGCGCGCCTGGGCCGCGTGGTCTATGGCGCGGCCGAGCCGCGCACGGGCGCGGCCGGATCGGTGCTGGACGTGTTTGCGCTGCCGCAGATCAACCACCACACGCAGGTGACGCGCGGCGTGCTGGCCGGGGAATGCGCGGCCGTGATGTCGGACTTCTTTCGCACGCGCCGCGCCGAGCAGCGCGCGGCCCAGCCCCATCCGCTCAAGGACACGGCGCTGCGCCATGCGGATTCCACCTTCGGCGGCTTTGCCCAGCCGCAGTGGCGCAGCGACCTGCCGGCGCTGGCAGGCCTGCGCCTGGCCGTGGTCGATGAAGGACCGCACGATGCACCGCTGACCTGGCTGTGCCTGCACGGCAGCCCCTCATGGGGCCAGCTGTTCCAGCCCATGCTGCCCGGCTGGCTCCAGGCCGGCCATCGCGTGGTGGTTCCCGACCTGCCGGGCTTTGGCCGCAGCGACCAGCCCAAGAAGGAGAAGGCGCACAGCGCGGCCTGGCATGTGCAAGTGCTGCGCGAGCTGGTGCTGGCGCTGGACCTGCGGAGCATCGTGCTGGTCGGCCATGACGATGGCGCGCGCCTGGGCCTGGCCGTGGCGCAGGCCGAGCCCGCCCGTTTTTGCGGCGCCTGGCTCATGAATGCCTGGCCCGCAGGCCCGGCGCCCGATGCCTGCGTGCAATGGTTTGCGCAGGCGGCGCGCAAGCCGTCATGGCCCGTGGGCCGCGCCATGCACGAGGTGGGCGATATCGGCGAGGTGGGCGGGGAGGGCGGCGCACAGCCGCAGGCCTGGAACCTGCCGTTTTCCCAACCCGGCCACCGCGCCGCGCTGCAGGCCTGGCCCCGCGTGCAGGCCGAAATGCCGCCGCTGCCGATGGCGCTGCTGGCGCAGTGGAGCCGCCAGCAGCGCCTGTGGGTGCAGGGCGGCGAGCACGATGCGCTGATGCCAGCGCCCGCATGGCGCCAGGCCTGGCTGCAGGCGCTGCCACAGCTGCCGCCAGCGCAACTGCGCCTATCCCCGTGCGGCCATTGGTTTCCCCTGTGCGCTGCCGGCATGGTGGCCGACGCTGTGGAATACTTCCGCCCGTAGGCCTGCGCCGCCGGCCCCTTGCCGGGGCTGCGCAGCGGCAGTGCCCCGTCTTCACTCCCCTTGCAATATGGAGCATGCCGGCCAGGGCCGGCATGGAACCCACTTGGCCACTTCGCGCAGTTCCCGCTCTTCCGGCACGTCCGGCACGCCCCGCAAAAAGGCCGCCGCTGCCGCACCTGCACCCGTTGATCACGCGCACGAACATGTGCATTCCGCCGACGGCACCTGCTGTGCCCACGGGCACGAACATCCACATGGACATGACCATGCACAGGAGCCTTCGCATGCTGCGGCACATGGCCATGGCGCTGCCCACAGCCACGATCACGACCACGAGCATGGCCACGCTCATGCCGCCGATGGCCGCTGCTGTGGCCATGCGCATGACCAGGGTCCGCGCCACATCTATATCTACTCGCCCGCCGGTGCCGTGCGCGACAAGGCCGGCTTCAAGCGCGGCGTGCGCCGCCTGGAGGCCATGGGCCACCAGGTGGAGATCGATGCCGACGCGTTGAGCAGCCACCAGCGCTTTGCAGGCGACGACGCCACGCGCCTGGCGGCCATCGAGCGCGCAGCGGCCAGCGGTGCCGACCTGGCGCTGCCCACGCGCGGCGGCTACGGCCTCACGCGCATCCTGCCGGGCATCAAGTACAAGGCCGTGGCCAAGGCCATCGCAGGCGGCACGCGCTTCGTAGGCCTGAGCGACTTCACGGCGCTGTCGCTGGCCCTGCTGGCCAGGACCGGCGCCACCACCTGGGCCGGCCCGCTGCTGGTGCACGACTTCGGCCGCCCCGACGACGAGGGCGGCGTGGACGACATCATGCTGGACTGCTTCAACGACCTGCTCAGCGGCCAGGGCGAGGGCGCGGGCTGGCAGATGCCGAAGATAGGCCTGCGCGAAGACGGCAAGCCTGCCGTCAAGGACTTCTACATCAGCGGCGGCGCCACGCTGTGGGGCGGCAACCTGGCCGTGCTGGTCTCCCTGCTGGGCACGCCGTACTTCCCGCAGATCCAGGGCGGCATCCTGTTCCTGGAAGACGTGGGCGAGCATCCCTACCGCGTGGAACGCATGCTGACCCAGCTGCTGCATGCCGGCGTGCTGGCCCGGCAAAAGGCCATCGTGTTCGGCCAGTTCAGCGAGTTCAAGCTCAGCTCGCATGACAAGGGCTTCAAGCTGCAGACCGTGATCGACTGGCTGCGCAGCCAGGTCAAGTGCCCCGTGCTGCAGGGCCTGCCCTACGGCCATGTGCCGACCAAGGTGATGCTGCCCGTGGGCGCGCCCGTGTCGCTGTCGGTCGAAGGGCGCGATGCGCTGATCTACTGGGGCCACGTGCACTGAGGCCGGGGACACGCAGGACATGTGGGAGTTCGCGGCCTATCCGTTGCTGGCGTTGATGTTCGTGGGCATCTTCACGCGCGAGGTGATCGCGCCGGCCTCGCGCAACCACTGCGACCGGCGCTGGCTGATCCTGTCCACGCTGCTGGGCCTGGGCACGC
Source organism: Delftia sp. UME58 (assembly GCF_014170385.1). Lineage (NCBI taxonomy): Bacteria > Pseudomonadati > Pseudomonadota > Betaproteobacteria > Burkholderiales > Comamonadaceae > Delftia > Delftia sp. UME58. Next base: position 85,636 of record NZ_LZZV01000106.1, on the reverse strand, counting down.
TGGCCACCACCTTGGTGGTGGGCCACCTGTTTTCCGACACCATACGCCGCCATGCCCTGTTCGACGTGGGCGGGCGCTGGCCCGCCTTGGCCGTGGGCGGGCTGAGCTTCTTGCTGACCAGCTTCGTCTTCTACTGGTGGCACCGCGCCACGCACCGCTCCGACACGCTGTGGCGCATGTTCCACCAGTTGCACCACAGCGCGCCGCGCGTGGAGGCGCTCACGGCCTTCTTCGCCCACCCCATGGACACGGCGGCGGCCGTGCTGCTGAGCGCGCTGTCCAGCTACTGGGTGCTGGGGGCCAGTCCGCTGGCGGCGGCCTTCGCCATCGGCCTCACGGGGGCGTTCGATCTATTCCTGCATGCCGACATCCGCACGCCGCGCTGGCTGGGATACATCGTGCAGCGGCCCGAGATGCACACCGTGCACCACCAGTACGGCCACCATGCGCAGAACTACGGCCTGCCTGTCTGGGACCTGCTGTTCGGCACCTGGGCCAATCCGGCCGAGCGGGTGGAGCGCCTGGGCTTCGATGCCGACAAGGCCGAGCGCGTGACCGACATGCTGCGCTGGCAAGACGTGCACAAGCAGAACTCCCCCTGAGGCGCTGCGCGCCTTCCCCTCTCGCTTCGCGGGGGGACTACAGCCTCGCTGCGGGGCGGCGCGGCCGGCGTAGGCCCTTGCTCGCTGTCCCTTGTTCTTGGCCGCGCCAGTTTTTGAGGCTCTGTACGGTGGCGGTGGGTGGCTTACTGCTATTCGAGATACCGGCCGTTTTCCTTGCGGCGGGCGCGCATGCCGGTGCGCAGGAAGAGCACGGTGCCGCCTTGCTCGGCCAGCGGCGCGCGCGTGTCGCCGGACAGGTGGGCGTCCAGGCGCTGCGGCAGGTGCTCCAGCAGGGAGCGGATGGCGGTCAGGTCGGTGTCGGCGGCCTCGGGGTGGTCGCGCACAAAGCCTTCGAGATAGGCGCGGGCATCGGCCTGCAGCTGTTCGCGCGTGGTGGCCAGCGAGACATAGCTGACGCCGGCCTGGCCCGGCGCCTCGGTGCCCAGCAGATAGCAGCCGATGTAGTCACCACGGTGCTGGCCCACGGGCGGGTCCTGGCTGAGCTTTTTCAAGAGGCTGAAAGGCCACATTCCACGTACTTCCTGTTTCTGGCGGATGCCCTGCATCCATGTGCGCAGGCCCGGCAGTGATTGTCGCCTGAAGACTGTGCCCCGCAGGCGCGGCTTTCTGTCGTGAGCAATGTGAGCATGTCGCGCGCGCATATGCTACAAACTGCAACACTACGATACGAAACAAGCAGAGGGTGGGGAAAAGAATGGGAATCATGCGAATCCTGAACTCGCGGTGGTGGGGTGTGGGCGCCGTGGCGGTGGTCGGCTCGGCCCTGCTCGCCGGCAGCGCGCTGGCCATCTATGCCGTGCGCGTGCAGCCGGTGCTTGACGGACAGCTCACGCTGGCCGGGCTGGAGCAGCCCGTGCGCGTGCGGCGCGATGATGCCGACATCACCCATATCAGCGCCTTCTCGCCGCAGGACCTGTGGCGCGCGCTGGGCCATGTGCACGCGCAGGAACGCGGCTGGCAGCTGGAGTTCAACCGCCGCCTGATGCATGGCACGCTATCCGAGATCCTCGGGCCGGCCACGCTGGACACCGACAAGCTCATGCGCGCGCTGGACATACACGGAGCGGCGCGGCGCCAGTACGCATCGCTGCCCGCCAACGCGCGCGAGGCGCTGCAGGCCTACAGCGAAGGCATTGCGGCCTTCTACGCGGCGCTGCCCATGCGCCAGCACCCGCAGGTGCCCGAGTTCATGCTGCTGGACACGTCGCCGGGCGGCGGTGACAACTCGGCCTGGGCGCCCGAGGACAGCGTGGGCTGGGCGCTGATGATGGCGCTGGACCTGGGCGGCAACTGGGGCAACGAATTCGCGCGGCTGGCCGCGCTCTCGCAACTGGACACACAGCAGCTGTGGCAGCTGATGCCGCCTTATCCCGGCGAGGCGCCGGCCACCGCCACCGACCTGGCCGCGCTTTACCGGGGGCTGGGCGTATACCGCAAGGAGGCGCAGTCAGCATCCGGTGTATCTGGCGCATCCGGCAAGGCCGCGCAGACCGTGGCGGCGGCGGGCGATGCCGGCGACGTGAACGATGCCTGGGCCCGCTGGTCCCGCGACATGGTGCGCGATGCGGGCACCAACGACGGCAAGGGCAGCAACAACTGGGTGCTGTCGGGCAGCCGCACGGCCAGCGGCAAGCCGCTGCTGGCCAACGACCCGCATCTGGGCTTGAGCGCGCCCGCCATCTGGTACTACGCACGCCTGCAGTCGCCTGCCGGCCAGGCGCAGGACGGCACGCCGCTGTCGCCCATCGACGTGGTGGGGGCCACCCTGCCGGGCCTGCCCTTCGTGGTGCTGGGGCGCACGCGCGAGGTGGCCTGGGGCTTCACCAACACCAATCCCGATGTGCAGGACCTGTACCTGGAGCAGATCGATCCGGGCAACCCGGGCCGCTACCGCACGCCCGACGGCTGGGCGCCCTTTACCGAGCGCAGCGAGCGCATCAGGGTCAAGGGCCGGGCCGATGTGCAGCTCACGCTGCGCAGCACGCGCCACGGTCCCGTGATCAGCGATGTGCAGCCCCAGTACGAGGCCGTGCTCGACAAGCGCCGCTACGCCGTGGCCCTGCGCTGGGCGGCGCTCGACGCCGACAACCTCACCGTGCAGGCGGGCCTGCGGGCCAACGAGGCGCGCAGCGTGGCACAGCTGTTCGAGGCCTTTGCCGACTACCACTCGCCCATGCAGAGCATCGTCGCGGCCGACGTGCATGGCGCCATCGGCTTCAAGGCCGCAGGCCGGGTGCCGCTGCGTGCGGCCGACAACGACCTGCGCGGCGTGGCGCCCGCGCCGGGCTGGGAGGCACGCTACGACTGGCAGGGCTGGCTGCCCTATGACCAGGCTCCACAGGACGATGGCACGGCGCTGGGCTATCTGGCCACCGCCAACCAGCGCATCACGCGCGAGGGCTATGCCCACTTCCTCACCCAGGACTGGAGCCTGCCGTACCGGCACCGCCGCATCTCCGAGCTCATCGAGGCGAAGGACAGGCACGACCTGGTCAGCATGGCCTCCATCCAGAACGACCAGACCTCGCTGGCCGCCCGTGCCCTGCTGCCGCAACTGCTCAAGGCCCTGGATGAAGCGCCGGCCACGCATCCGCTGGCCCCACAGGCGCGCCGGGTGATGGCGCAGTTCGACGGCCGCATGGATGCCGCGCAGGCCGCTCCCCTGATCTTTGCCGCCTGGGTGGACGAACTCACGCGCGGCCTGGTGATACCGCGCCTTGGCGCCCAGACCTTTGCGGCCACCTATGGCAAGCGCGACTACCGCGCGGGCATCGAAGGCATGCTGGAGCGCCGCGATGGCTGGTGGTGCGCTGCGGCGGGCTGCAGCGCCCAGGTCAGCCAGGCGCTGGACCGGGCGCTGGCGCGTCTGCAGTCCATGCAGGGCAGCGACCTGGGCCGCTGGCGCTGGGGTACGGCGCATGCGGCGCTCAGCAGCCACAGGCCGCTGGGCAGCGTGGGGCTGCTGGCGGGCATCTTCAATGTCAGCGTGCCTTCGGGCGGCGACAGCTACACCGTCAACGTGGGCCAGTACCTGCCCGGCGATGCCAGGGCGCCGTTCGCCAACCGCCATGCGGCATCGCTGCGCGCCATCTACGACCTGGCCGAGCCCGAGCGCTCGCTGTTCATCTACCAGACCGGACAAAGCGGCGTGGCCCTGTCCAGCCGCTATGCGGACATGTCTGCCGAATGGGCCGATGGCCGCTACCGGCCGCTGCAGATGGCGCCCGCGCGCTGGCGCCATTCGATGATGCTGCGGCCCCAGTGACGGCCCGCGCCGGCGGCGCCAGGCGGCATGTCGATACCGGTCAGACCGTGAGAAAACCTTCGATCAGCCCTGCCACGGCGGCCGGCTGATCATGGTGCAGCATGTGGCCCGCATCCTGGACCACGGCGGTGCGGCAGTCGGGGATCTGGCGGATGCGTTCATGGTATTCGGCCAGCGTATAGCGCTCCTTCCACCACATGCCCAGGCTATCGTCGCTGGCCTCCACGGCCAACACGGGGGCGGTGATGGCGGCGTACAGGGCCAGCATCTCGTCCACGCGGAACAGCTGGGCGCTGACCAGCTTGTGCGCCGTGTCGCCCAGGATCTCCCAGCGGCCTTCGGCGTTGGGCGCCGCCCAGTGGTGGGCAAGCCACAGGGCCTTGTCCTGCGGCAGGCGCCGATTGGTCTTCATGAGCCGCTGGGCCACTTCCTGCACGCCGGCATAGCTCTTGAGTGCGAGCTCGCCGCTGCGCAGCTGGCGCAGCTCGTCCATCCACTGTGCATAGCGCCTGGGCGCCTGCGCCGGCCGGGTGGCAGGCATGCCGAAGCCTTCGAGGTTGACCAGGCGGCGTATGCGTTGCGGCCGCGCGCCCGCATACATCATGGCCACATTGCCGCCCATGCTGTGGCCCACCAGGTCCACGGGCGTGTCGCCGACTAGGGTGTCCAGCAGATGGTCCAGGTCGCCCAGGTAGTCGGCGAAGTCGTGGCGGTCGCAGGGCCCGGCAGGACGGCTCAGCCCGAAGCCGCGCCAGTCGGCCGCGATGATGCGCCGGCCCGCCATGAAGGCGTCGCCAAAGGCATCGACCACGAACTGATAGGAGGCCGCGACATCCATCCAGCCATGGGCCAGCACCAGCGGCGCCAGCGCCGGGTCGCCATCGACAGCCCCCCATTCGCGCACGTGGTACTCCAGGGTCCGCACGGGCACCATGCGTGAACGCCAGGGGCGGATGGGAACATAGATCGGCGCTTCATCGGCGGCTGCGGCACAAGAGGTGGTGGGAGATGTGGTGGAAGAGGGGGCTTGCAGCATGCCGTCGATTATTCCGTTTTGCTGCTGTGCAGCAGTCAGGGGCGGGACAGGGGAGGTGGGGGATTTCCCCTGGGCCGGAGCCGGGCCGGGATGGCATGGAGGGCTTGCGTGGAATGGCTTGACCGGTCGGTACATTGAAATATCATGCAGCAAACCCATCCTGAAAGAGCGACCGTGGAAATCATCGACTATCCCGACTTGCCTCAGCGCGAGCGCATCCTCAAGATCGCGGCGCAGTTGTTCGCCAGGCTGGGCTACAACGCCGTCGGGATGAGCGAGTTGCAGCAGGCGGTGAAGCTGGGCCGCGGCGCGTTGTACCACCACATCCGCAGCAAGGAAGACCTGCTGTACGACATCTCCCGCGAGTACATCCGTGAGCTGGCCCAATCGGCCCGGCAGATACAGGCAGAGGTGGACGACCCCGTGCAGCGCCTTCAGCGTCTGGGTACCTATCTCGTGCGAAAGATCGCCTCCCATCAGGCAGAGCTGACGGTCTGCTTCAGGGAGGTGTCCTCGCTCACCGCCGAACGGCATGCGGAGGTCATGGGCTGGCACGCCCAGTACGAGCGCGTCTGGCGCGACACCATGGTGGACGGCGCCGAGGCCGGCAGTTTCTGCCCCTACGACCCCGTCGTGCTCAAGGCCGTCCTGGGCATGTACTTTTACAGCTATCTGTGGATGAAGCCCGATGGCGCCCTGGGGCCCGAGATCATCGCGGACCGGCTCAATGGCCTGGCCCGCAGGATGCTGGCCATGGCTCCCCATCCGGCACATCCGTTCTGAGGGTTTGTCCCGGCGCGCGGACCTTCATTCTTCGGCATATTGAAGTTAGTACCGACCAATCGGTACAAGCCAAATGCTCTTTTGTGAGCGGAGGCAGACCCATTGAAAAATCTGTCCTGACAGGGATATGCCCAGCCAGACCAGATTGGTGTCAATGGTTGATGGAGGTTCCGGAGAGCTTCTGGAGGTTTGGGAAGAAGTCCTTTTGTGTCTTGATATTGTACCGATCGGTCGATACTTTGAAGAAGAGGGTCAAGCCATGCAGTCCTGCGAAGACAACTTGTTGTGGAGTCCTGGCGAGGAGTCCCTGGAGACATCCCATCTGGCCCGGTTCGCCCGGCGATATGGATTCGATCCCTCAAGGTATGACGAACTGCACCGCTGGTCCATCAGCGACCTGGACGGGTTCTGGAACGCAGTCTGGGAGTTCGGCTCCGTGGTGGGCGAACGGGGTGACACCGCACTGGTGCGGCGTGGCGATGGAGAGATGTTCGGGGCCCGCTGGTATCCGCAGGCACGGCTCAATTTCGCGGAGAACCTGCTGTGCGGCGACGATGGGCGTCTGGCCGTGATCGAGTTCGATGAGTCGGGCCTGCAGCGCGAGCTGACCATGGGGCAGCTGCGCGCGCATGTCTCGATGCTGCAGCAGGGACTGCGCGCGCTGGGGGTCGGTCCTGGCGACGTGGTCGGCGGCATTCTTCCCAACCACCTGGAGGCCCTGGTCGCCCTGCTCGCGGCGGCTTCCCTGGGGGCCGTATGGGTGTCGTGCTCCCCGGACTTCGGCGCACCGGGCATCGTGGACCGCATCGGGCAGGTGCATCCCAAGGTGCTGTTCGCGGCGGACAGCTACGTCTACAACGGCCAGCGTTTCGAGATGGCCGACAGGCTGGGGCAGGTGCTCCAGGGATTGCATGGCCTGGAGCACCTGGTGGTGCTGGGTGACCCGGGGCGGATTCCGTGCAGCCAGGGGGTGAAGGTCTGGTCATGGCGGGACGTCAACCTGGCGCAGTCCGGAAAGGTCGACTTTGAGAAGCTGCCCTTCGCCCATCCCTTGTATGTGATGTTCACTTCAGGCACCACAGGGCTGCCCAAGGCCATCGTGCATTCGGCTGGCGGTACCCTGCTGCAGCATCGCAAGGAGCACCTGCTGCACTGCGATGTGCAGCCTGGCGATGTGATGAGCTGGTACACCAACACGGCCTGGATGATGTATCACTGGCTCATCTCGGGACTGGCCAGCCAGGCTGCCGTGGTGCTTTATGAGGGCGCTGCCATCGTCAAAAGGCCGCAGGGCGATGATCCGGGCAACCTCTGGCGCATGGCGCAGCAGGCCGGCATCACGCATTTCGGGACCAGTCCGCGCTATCTCGCCGCGCTTGCGGCGGCCGACTACGAGCCGGGTCATCGGCATGACCTGGGCGCGCTGCGCAGTGTGCTGTCCGCAGGCGCTCCCGTGCAGCCTGAGCAGTTCGACTGGCTGTACCGCGCAGTCAAGAAGGACATGCTCTTCGCCTCCATCTCGGGCGGCACGGAAATCATGGGTTGTCTGGTGCTGGGCTCGCCCCTGCATCCTGTCCGGCGGGGCGAAATCACCTGCAAGGCGCTGGGCCATGCGGTCGATGTGGTCGATGGCCGTGGCGCCAGCGTCGTGGGGCGCAAAGGCGACCTGGTGTGCACGCAGCCGTTTCCCAGCGCCCCCCTGACCTTCTGGGGAGACGATGGTGATGCCCGGTACTACGCCGCCTATTTCAAGGAGCGGCCGGACATCTGGACCCATGGCGACCTGGCGGAGCAGACCGTGCGCGGCTCCCTGGTCATCTACGGGCGTACCGACACCACGCTCAAGCCCGGCGGCGTGCGCATCGGTACGGCCGAGATCTACCGAGTGGTCGAGGCGCGGCCCGAGATCGAGGACGCGCTGGTCTTCGGCCGCCCTGTCGATGGCGATGAGGAGATCATCCTGTGCGTCGTGATGAAGGCGGGCATCGCGCTCGATGATGCCCTGCAAAGGCGCATTCTTTCGGACATTCGCTTGCAGGCATCTCCCCGCCATGTGCCACGCCGGATCTTCCAGGTGACGGCGATTCCGTACACGCTCAACGGAAAGCGTGTCGAAGGCGCGGCCAGGGCGATGGTGTCTGGACAGCCCGTCAGGAACCAGGGCTCGCTGATCAATCCCGAGTCTCTGGCGCAGTACGCCGAGCTGATGCAGCGGGAGGCCGTATGAACAGGCGCTCATGGGGAGCCATCGCCGGCATCGGCGAACTCAGGCCGGTCCGAAGGACCCAGGGTGCGACGACCCTGGACCTGATCGCTCAGGTGGCGCGGCTGGCCGTGGCGGACGCCGGGCTGGACAAGGAGGCCATTGACGGGCTGCTGGTCGGCCCCCAGGTGGGGGAGACGCCCCAGCATGTTCCTGCCACGGTGGCGGAGTACCTGGGCCTTCAACCGAAGATGGCCAATGTGGTGGACCTGGGAGGGGCCTCGGGGCCTGGCATGGTGTGGCGTGCGGCGGCGGCCATTGCCACGGGCATGTGCGAAGCGGTCCTTTGCGTCCTGGCCAATACGCGCGAAGCGGATGTTCCCCGCTCCCCGAACCGCAACCCGATCCGCGAGTTCGATGTGCCCTTCGGCGCATCGGGCGCCAACATCTCGTATGCGCTGCCCATGCAAAGGCATATGTCCCAGTACGGCAGCACGCCCGAGCAGTTTGCCGCGATTGCCGCGTGGGCGCGGCACAACGCGCAGTTCAACGAGGACGCGATCTTCCACGGCCAGCCGGCCAGCGTGCAGGACGTGCTGGCGTCGCCCCTCATTGCCGCACCGCTGCACCTGTACGAAATCGTCATGCCCGTGGCCGGTGGCGAGGCCGTCGTCGTCGTCAGCCCCGAACGCGCACGTGCGCTGGGCCACCGGCCCGTGCATCTGCTGGGCGCCGGCGAAAAACTCACGCACCGGGCCATCAGCCAGGCGCCCAGCCTGACCAGCGGACCGCTCAAGCCCGCCATGGCCCAGGCGCTGGCACAGGCGGGCGTGGGCGTGGAGCAGATGAGCCTGCTGTCCCTGTACGACTGCTACACCATCATGGTCGCTCTGACGATCGAGGATGCCGGGCTGTGCGCCCCGGGGCACTTCGGGTACTGGCTGGCCGACCACCGCCTGGGCTTTGACGGCGACAAGCCGCTGAACACCCATGGCGGCCAGCTGGGATTCGGCCAGCCCGACCTGGCGGGCGGAATGACGCATGTGGTGGAAGCCGTGCGCCAGCTGCGCCATACGGCAGGCAGGCGCCAGATCCGCAACGCCGAACTGGCCTTGGTCACGGGCAATGGCGCCACCGTCAGCGAAGCCGTGGCGCTGGTACTGGGAGCCGACGCATGAACCCCATCGAGCAGTTCGAGCGTCTCAACGCTCCCGCCCCCATTCCCACGCAGATCTCGCGGCCGTTCTGGGAAGGCAATGCAGCCGGGCGCCTGGTAATGCAAAAGTGCGGGGACTGCGGTGCCTGGGTCTTCTATCCCCGGGGGCATTGCCCCCATTGCTGGGGCGCACGGCTGGCCTGGTCCGATGCGCGCGGCAACGCGAGGCTGGAGAGCTTTTGCATCGTGCACCGGCCTGGGCATGACGCCTGGAAGGCCGCGGCCCCCTATGTCCTGGCCATCGTCCGGCTGGAGGAAGGCCCTTCGATGCTGAGCACCCTGGTATGCCCGGCGCATGAGGTGCCCGATATCGGCACGCCTGTTCAGGTGCGCTTTGTCCGGATCGGACAGTTCACCCTGCCCATGTTCGAACCCGCCCGTCAACGGCGGTCGTGAAGGCCACTGCCTTGCCGTCCGCAGACTCCACCCCCTGGAAAGGATCCGCCATGCCGAATGCGCAAACAGCCTGGACGAACACCCTCAATGGCATGCCCAGGGTGGGCGATGCCGCCACCCGTGACAAGACGATGAGCCGGCGTGACATCGAGTTGTTCACCGAGATCAGCGGAGACCGCAATCCATTGCACTTCGACGAAGCATTGGCCCGCGCATCCCCGTTCGGCGGCCTCATCGTGCAGGGCGGCGTCACTTCGGGCCTGCTCAATGCCCTGGTCGCGCAGGATCTTCCGGGCCCCGGCTCCGTGTTCCTCGGCATGGAGCTGAGCTTCTCCAAGGCGGTGTATGTCGGCGATACGGTCACTGCGCGGCTGGAGATCAAAAGCGTGCGCGAAGACAAGCCGATCTGCAAGGTCGAGGTATCGGTCAGCAACCACAAGGGCGAGGTCTGCCTGAGCGGCACGGCGACCACCTTCACCGTCGCGCTCAAGGGCGGCACGTAGAGGTCCGCGCGAAGGCCCTCAAGGCGGCCACTTCTCCATTTCGCAAGCGCATCCAGGGCGGGCCGGCGGCCTGCCAGGGGATGGCTTTGCCCCAACGATCCTGACAAGCAACGGGAGTGAGATCCATGACACAGGCAACCAGCGCCGGTGCGGTTCGCGGCGTCCAGGCAAGCGCCACCTCGCAACACGGCCAGCATCGCAAGGTCGCCGCGGCAAGCCTCATCGGCACCGCGGTGGAGTGGTACGACTATTTCATCTACGGGACCTACGCGGCCCTGCTGTTCCCGAAGCTCTTCTTTCCGGGCATGGACCCCCTGGCAGGAACGATTGCGGCCTTTGCCACCTATGCCGTGGGCTTTGCGGCCCGGCCGGTGGGCGCGGCCGTGTTCGGCCACTACGGGGACCGGGTCGGCCGCAAGGCCATGCTGGTGATATCCCTGCTGATGATGGGCGGCAGCACGGTGCTCATCGGGCTGCTGCCCACCTACGGCACGGCCGGGATCTGGGCGGCCGTGCTGCTGTGCGTGCTGCGCCTGGTGCAGGGTTTTGCCGTGGGCGGCGAGTGGGGCTCCGCCGTGGTGATGGCGGTCGAGCATGCACCCGCAAACCGCCGGGGCCTGTATGGCAGCTTTCCCCAGATGGGCGTGCCGCTGGGGCTGCTGCTGTCCACGGGGGTCTTTGCCATCACCTCGGCCAGCCTTTCCGAGGCGGACCTTCTTGCATGGGGCTGGCGCATTCCGTTTCTGGCGAGCATCGTCATGATCGGCATCGGCATGTTCATTCGTCTGGGCGTGCAGGAGTCACCCGTCTTCGAGAAGTTGAAGCAGACCGGGCAGCAGGCCCAAAGTCCGGCCGCAGACCTGCTCAGGCGCCACCGGCGCGTGCTGCTCGTCACCATCGGCATGAAGATGCTGCAGAACGCCGTCTTCTACATCTACAGCGTCTTCATGCTGAGCTACATCGTGGGTGTGTTGCACATGCCGCGCTCGGTGGGCCTGAACGCCGTGCTCATCTCCTCGGTGATCGGCCTGGCCACGATCCCCCTGTGGTCCTGGCTGTCGGATCTGATCGGCCGCAAGAAGGTCTATCTGTTCGGCAACATCGCCTCCATGGCCTTCGTGCTGCCGTTCTTCGCTCTGGCCGAGACCGGCAGCGTGCTGCTGATCACCGTGGGCATGGTCGTCGGCCTGAACGTGCTGCACGATGCCATGTATGGCCCGCAGGCGGTCTATTTCTCCGAGCTTTTCGGAACCCAGGTCCGCCTGAGCGGCGCCAACATCGGCTATGCCATCGGTGCCGTCCTGTCGGGTGGCCTGGCGCCCATGATCGCCACGGCGCTGCTGGCCGCCCAGGGCGGCAAGACCTGGGGTATCGCCCTATACCTGCTGGGCCTGGGTGCGATCAGTGTCGTCGCTACGCTGTGTGCACGCGAGACATACCGGGAAGGCCTGGATGCAGCCTTGAACCAGGAAGGCTCATGACATATGTGGCTGAACGAAACGGCGGGCCTGCAACGGCGGCTCGCGGCCCCGTCGGCGTGGTCGCCCTGGCGCAACTGCTGGGCACCTCTCTGTGGTTCAGCGCCAACGGCGCCGCTGACGACCTGGCGCGCTCCTGGCATGCGACGTCGACCGACATCGGCTGGCTGACGGGGGCGGTACAGCTGGGCTTCATCCTGGGGACGCTGTTCCTGTCGCTCAGCGGCCTGGCCGACCGTTTTGCCGCCAGCAGGATCTTCGCCGCTTGTGCGGTGGCGGGAGCCTTGCTCAACGGCGCCTTTGCCTGGCTGGCACGGGATGTGACCAGTGGCGCCGCCTTGCGCTGTCTCGTCGGTATATCGCTGGCGGGGATCTATCCGTTGGGCATGAAGCTCATCGTGTCCTGGAATCCGCAGCGGGCCGGGGCTTCGCTGGCCTTGCTGGTCGGCATGCTCACGCTGGGGACGGCACTGCCGCATGCGCTGCGCGCCCTGGGCGTCGGCTGGCCCTGGCAGTACGTGGTGGGCACTTCCTCGCTGCTGTCCCTGGTGGCTGCCGCAATGGTCTTTCTTCTGGGGGACGGGCCGCACCTTGCTGCGGGTCGTTCCAAGCCCGCGTTCAGGATGGCGAACGCGCTGGCGGCGCTGCGGTCGGCGGACTTCCGGTCCGCGTCGCTGGGCTATCTGGGGCACATGTGGGAGCTGTACGCGTTCTGGACCCTGGTGCCGCTGCTGGTCTTGCGCACGGGCCTGGCGTCGGGTGGTCCTTTGCCGGTGGCCGGCATGTCCTTTTTCATCGTCGCCGCAGGCACCGTGGGTTGCCTGGCGGGCGGGGTCCTCAGCCGCAGGTGGGGTAGCCCCGCCACCGCGGCGGTCGCCCTGGCGGTGTCCGGCCTGTGCTGTCTGTGCTTTCCCTGGATTGCCCGGTCCGCGGGCCAGGCACCGCTGCTCGCGTTCATGCTGCTGTGGGGCGCCACCGTGGTGGCCGATTCGCCCCAGTTTTCCGCCATGGCCTCCGCCAGCTGCCCGCCCCAGGCCGTGGGGTCCGCGCTGGCCTTGCTGAACTCGGCGGGATTCGCCGTTACCGTGGTCGCCATCGCCGCAGCGACATCGCTGGCCGATGCCCTGGATCTGCGCGTGTCCTGGCTTTTGCTGCCGGGTCCGGTGCTCGGGCTCATCGGGATGAGCCCGTTGCTGAGGAAGGCGCAGGCCTGTTGAGCGCCTGGCGCAGCCGGATGCTGGCCAGCCGTGCCCTTGCGGGGCTGCCGCGCGTTGGCGGGACGGCAGGCCTTCGGCGTGCGCGCCAAGGTCATGAAGCCGCATGAACCATGCGTACCGAGATGCGGACCCCATTCGCGTACGTGGTACTGGAGGTTGCGCATCGGCATCATTTGACGCCCCAGGGGAGCAGCCGCAGCCGGGCTGTCCTCGGGGGCATGGCCGTGCTCAGAACCGCATGTCCGCACTGACCAGGAAGGTGCGCGGCGCGCCCAGGGTGACCCGGGAGCCGGCCCAGTTGGTGGAGTTGGCGTAGAGCTTGTCGCCCACGTTGTCGATGTTCAGGCGCAGCGTCAGCTGGGGCGATACGGGATAGGCCGCCATCAGGTTGACCACGGTGTAGCCGGGCAGGCGTCCGGCCTGGCCATTGGGAATCACGCGGTCGGCCGTGTCGGGGCGGCCGACCCAGGACTTGCCCGTGTGCCGCAAGCCCGCGCCCAGGGTCAGGCCCATGGGCAGCTTGTAGGTGGACCACAGGCTGGCGGCCACTTTGGGGGTGAAGGCCAGTTCGTCGCCGTTGGTGCTGCTCACGCCATTGGCGTAGTCGCCCTTCAGTGCGGCGTCGATGGCGGCGTTGTGCCGCCTTTCGCTGTCCAGGAAGGTCAGCCCGCCGAACACCGACCAGGCCGAGGTCACGGCGCCGGCAATGCTCAATTCCAGACCCTGCACGATCTGCCGGCCGTAGCCCACGGGCTCGGCGGCGGCCGGGCCCATGGCGATGCGGCTGCGCTCGGTGCGGAACAGGGCCGCCCCCGTGGACAGGCGATGGTCGCGCAGGTCCCATTTGGCGCCGACCTCGTAGTGGGTGGAGCGCTGGGCCTTGGAGTTGCGGTGGTTCTGCCCTGTCCACCCGGGGAAGGCGTTGTCGCCCTCGCGCGAGATGTCCGAGCCCGACAGGAAGGAGCCGGGGGGCAGGGCCGACTGGCCATAGGAGGCATAGATGCTGGCCTGGGCCACGGGCTTGTAGATGACGCCGAGCTTGCCGCCGAAGGTGGTTTCGCTGCGCTCATAGCCATCGGGGCCCTGCGGCGCGCCGGCGGCCGTGCGGCTGTCCAGCCGGGTCCGGTAGCGCTCCAGGCGCACACCGCCGGTCATCTGCCACTGCGGCGAGAACTCCACGGTGTCGTAGGCATACAGCGCCACGGTCTGGATGGTGACATCGGCGATCTGCGAGGCCACGGGCCCCACGAAGCCGGCCAGCGGCCGCCGCGGATCGGGGTTGAACAGGTCGGTGGTGCCCGCATTGCCCAGCACGCCATTGGTGGGATAGCGGTTGGCCGAGGAGGTCTCGCGGGTCAGCTCCAGCCCCGCCGCCGCGCGGTGCTGCAGGCCTGCGGCCGTGAAGTCGGCGCTCAGGTTGGTCAGGTTGCCCACCGATGTGTTCTCGCGCTGGTAGGCCTGGCGCTGCGTGGTCACGGTGGCCGTGGCGGCCGCATAGGCCGTGGGCACGGTGAACAGTGCCTCGCGCTCGGTGCGCGCCCAGCGCGTGTGGTTGCTGATGCGCAGCGTGGGCGAGATGCGGTGCTCCACGCGCGCCAGCAGGGCATTCGAGGTGCTGTCGTCATAGTCGGACAGCAGGCCGTAGAAGTTGGAGCGGCCGGCCGTGGCCGAGACGGGGTCGTAGCGCATCATGCCCTTGACCATGGCGGCCGGCACGCCCCAGTCGGGCCGGCTGTCCTGGCGCAGGTGCTGGTAGGACAGGGTGACGGTGGTGGGCTCTCCCAGCCCGAAGGCGACCGATGGCGCAAAGCCGAAATTCCTGACGTTGGCGTATTGCCGCCCCGCGATGCCGCTGTCTTCGGCCAGCAGGTTCAGGCGCCATGCGGCATTGCGCTCGCCGATCCGGCGGTTGATGTCGGCCGTGGCCCGGCGGCGGTCACCGGAGTCGTCGTTGTCGAAGCCGTAGCCGAGGGTGCCGCCCACGAAGTTGTCCAGCGCGGGCGACTTGGACTGCAGGTTCACGTAGCCGCCGGCCCCGCCGCGGCCGTTGTCCGCCGAGGGGCCCTTGATGACTTCCACGCGCTCCAGGTTGAAGGTGTCGCGAGCGTAGGTGCCCGAGTCGCGAAAGCCATCGACGAAGATATTGCCGCTGGTGTCGAAGCCGCGCAGGCTGAAGCTGTTGGTGCTGGTGGAAAAGCCGTTCTCGCCCGCGTTGAAGGTGATGCCGGGGGTGTTGCTCAACGCTTCCGTGAGGTTGCGTGCACCTTGCTCGGTGAGCAGCTCCCGGGGAATGACTTGCACGGTCTGTGCCGTGTCCAGCAGCGAGGACGTGGCCTTGAGGGAGGAACTGGCGCCCTGCC
Source organism: Delftia sp. UME58 (assembly GCF_014170385.1). Lineage (NCBI taxonomy): Bacteria > Pseudomonadati > Pseudomonadota > Betaproteobacteria > Burkholderiales > Comamonadaceae > Delftia > Delftia sp. UME58. The sequence goes on along the minus strand of NZ_LZZV01000106.1, from coordinate 70,556 downwards.
GATAAGGGCTTTCGGCGGGGCCGGTCACCTGCACTTCGGGCAGGGTGGGCGCGGGGCTCGGAGCCTGGGTCTTCGTCTGGGCCAGGCTGGCTTGGGCCGAGAGCATGGCCAGCACGATGGGGGAGTAGGCGAAGACGCGGCGGCGTGGGGATGCGATGGCCATGGCGTAAGGCTCCTTCTGGTGGCGGTTGTCAGGGGGCGCGTGCATGGTCATGAATTTCTTTGACGCGACAAATGAAAATGATAGTAATTATTAATCGCTTTCCGTCAATATCCCGCAGGCAGAGCAAGGACATCCTGCGCCGGGAGTCATGCGGCGGGTTAACCCGGCCCGCGCCGCCGCTGATGCACGGCATCAGAAACAATGATTGGCCGGCCGGGCCGGCGCTGCCTACAGTGGGTTGCAGATTGACCGCACAACAACCCGAAGGAGACAGCGATGCAGCAACGCAGATGGCTGACGGCCGCCATGGCCGCAGGATTGTGGGGCGCCGCCATGGCGGCCCAGGCCGGCACGGTGACGGTGCTGACCTCGTTTCCCAAGGAGCTGACCACGGCCTACCAGAAGGCCTTCGAGGCGGCCAATCCGGGGATCAGGATAGAGATCCTGAACAAGAACACCACGGCCGCCGTGGCCTATGTGCGCGAGCTGCCCGAGGGCCAGCGGCCCGACATCATGTGGGCCAGCGCCCCCGATGCCTTCGAGGTGCTGGCGCGCAACAAGCTGCTGACCGCCGCGCCCGAGACACGCAATCCGGCCGCGCCCGCCAAGATCGGCAACTACCCGCTCAACGACCCGCAGGGCCTGTACTACGGCCAGGCGCTGGCCGGCTACGGAATCATGTGGAACACGCGCTACCTGAAGGCGCACAAGCTGGCGGCGCCCAAGGAGTGGAGCGATCTGACGCGGCCCGAGTACTTCGGCCACATCGCCATCTCCTCGCCCTCGCGCTCGGGCACCACGCAGTTGACGGTGGAGACCATCCTGCAGGGCGAGGGCTGGGACAAGGGCTGGCGCCAGCTGCTGTCCATGATGGGCAATGCCGCCGCCGTGACCGACCGCAGCTTTGCCGTGCCCGATGGCGTGAACAACGGCCAGTACGGCATAGGCATCGTGATCGATTTCTTCGGGCTGGCGGGCAAGTATTCGGGCTTTCCGGTGGACTTCGCCTACCCGGCGATGACGGCCGTGGTGCCTGCCAACATCGCGCTGATCGCGGGCGCCAAGAATGCCGATGAGGCACGCAAGTTCATGGCCTTCACCATGTCGGTGCCGGGCCAACAGCTGCTGTTCGACCCCAAGATCAGCCGCCTGCCCATCCTGCCCTACAGCCAGCTCAAGGCGCCGGCCGGCTACCCCGTGCCGCAGGAGGTGGCGCAACGCGCCAAGGTGCAGTTCGACGCCAACCTGTCCGAATCGCGCTATGCCGTGGTGATCAGCCTGTTCGACCAGATGGTGACCTTCCGCCTCAAGGAGCTGCAGGCCGCCACGCGCGCCATCCAGGAGGCGCAAAAGGCCCTGCAGGCCAAGCCCAATGCCAGGGGCCAGGAGCTGCTCGCGCAGGCGCGCGACATCGCCTACTCGCCGCTGGTGGGCGAAGCCAATGTGAAGGACGAGCAGTTCCTGGAGCTGTTCCGCAAGAGCCGGCGCGATGTGGCCGTGTCCAAGGAGCTGACGGGCCTGGAGCAGATGTGGGCCGACAAGGCGCGTGCCAACTACGAGCGCGCGGCCAAGCTGGCGGCCGAGGCGCGCGGCCTGGCCCGGTAAGCGCGGTAAGCGGCGCGGGCGCCCGGCACCGGGCGCCTGCATGCACTCCCCTTGGCAGCCTCTTTCGCTGCGGAGCATTCGCATGAGCATCGATTCCATGGCGGCGCCCGCCGCCGCCCCCCTTGCTGCGCGCGCGCGGCGCATTCCGTCGGGCTGGGGTCCGTGGCTGGCCTTCGCGCTGATCCTGGCCTTTTTGCTGGCCTTTCTCATCGTGCCCGTGGGCATGGTGGTCTACACCGCCTTCATCAATGAAGGCGGCGGGCTCACGCTGGGGCACTTCGGCAATTTCTTCGGCCAGACCGTCTTCCGCGAGTCGTTCTTCAACAGCCTGGGCGTGTCCCTGGCCAGCGTGTTCTTCGCCAGCCTGATCGCCGTGCCACTGGCCTACCTGACGGTGCGCTTCGAGTTCCGGGGCGCGCTGCTGATACAGACGCTGGGCGTGCTGCCGCTGATCATGCCGCCCTTCGTGGGGGCGGTGGCGCTGCAGCTGATCTTCGGGCGCAGCGGCTCGGTCAACCTGCTGCTGGACGACTGGTTCGGCTTCACCGTGCCCATCATGGAGGGGCTGACGGGCGTGATCTTCGTGGAGAGCATCCACTACTTCCCGTTCATCTTGCTCAATCTCGTGGCGGCCATGCGCAACATCGACGGGGCCATGGAGGAGTCGGCGCTGAACCTGGGCTCGCGCGGTTTCCGGCTGTTTCGGCGCGTGATCTTTCCGCTGGCCATGCCCGGCTACCTGGCGGGCGCGGCCCTGGTGTTCGTCAAGGTGTTCGACGACCTGGGTACGCCGCTGGTGATGGGCGTGACCAATATGCTGGCGCCCCAGGCCTATCTGCGCATCACCTCGGTGGGGCTCGATGATCCGCTGGGCTATGTGATCAGCGTGATCATGATCGCGTTCTCCATCGTCGCCCTGTGGCTGGCCGCGCGGGTGATGAAGGGCAAGGACTACGCCACGCTGCAAAAGGGCGGCAGCGCGCTGCAAAAGCGCCGGCTGTCGGCCTGGGAGGCGCTGCTGGCCTATGGCTGGATCGCCCTGGTGCTGCTGGTGGTGCTGGCGCCGCACATCGGCATCTTGCTGATGTCGTTCTCCAAGGTCTGGAGCTTCTCGGTGCTGCCCGACAGCTACACGCTGGAGCACTACGCCACGGTGTTCACCGACTCGGGCTACATGATCGGCAACACGCTGCTGTACTGCCTGATGGCGGCGGGCATCGACGTGGTGATCGGCACCGCCATCGCCTACCTGATCCTGCGCACGCGGCTGCCTGCCCGGCAGTGGCTGGACTATCTGGCCTCGGTGGCGCTGGCGATTCCGGGGCTGGTGCTGGCCATCGGCTACCTGCGCCTGTTCAAGGGCGTGAACCTGCCCTTCACCGATACGCCCATCGTCACGACCTGGGTGCTGATCATGCTGGCCTATGCGGTGCGGCGGCTGCCGTATGCGCTGCGCTCGTGCATGGCGGCGCTGCAGCAGGTGCACATCTCGCTGGAGGAGGCCGCGCAAAGCCTGGGCGCGGGCCGCACCAGCGTGATACGGCGCGTGATGGTGCCGCTGATGGCCGGCGGCATCCTGGCCGGCTTCGTCACCAGCTTCATCACGGCGGCCGTGGAACTGTCGGCCACCATCATGCTGGCCTCGGCCCAGAGCCAGGCGCCCATGAGCTACGGCATCTACCTGTACATGCAAAGCATTTCGGGGCGCGGGCCCGGTGCGGCATTGGGCGTGCTGGCCGTGGTCGTGGTCGGGCTGGGCACGTATTTCTCGCACCGCTTCGTGGAGCGCTCGCGCGCCACCGTGCAATCGACTTCGGAGTGAAACGCCATGCACCTGGACCCTGTCTCCCTCGAATGCAGGCACATCAGCCTGAGCTACGGCAGCAACGAAGTGCTGCGCGACGTCAACCTCAAGATCGAGCCCGGCGAGTTCTTCGCGCTGCTGGGGCCTTCGGGCTCGGGGAAGTCCACGCTGCTGCGGCTGATCGCGGGTTTCAACCGGCACCAGCGCGGCGAGCTGCTGGTGGGCGGGCAGGACATCACGGGCGTGCCGCCGCATGCGCGCAACATCGGCATGGTGTTCCAGAACTATGCGCTGTGGCCGCACATGACGGTGTACGACAACGTGGCCTTCGGCCTGGTCGAGCGCCGCGAAAGCCGCGACACCATCCGCCGCAAGGTGGGCGAGGTGCTGGAGCTGGTGGGCCTGTCGCAGTACGCGCAGCGCCGCCCGGGCCAGCTGTCGGGCGGGCAGCAGCAGCGCGTGGCGCTGGCGCGCACCGTGGTGATCGCGCCCAAGCTGCTGCTGCTGGACGAGCCGCTGTCCAACCTCGACAAGCAGCTGCGCGTGCAGATGCGCGAGGAGCTGCGCAGCCTGCAGCGCAAGCTGGGCCTGACCACCATCTTCGTCACCCACGACCAGGAGGAGGCCATGACCACGGCCGACCGCATGGCCGTGCTCGACAAGGGTGTGCTGCAGCAGGTGGGCTCGGCGGCGGGGCTGTACGACTATCCGGCCAACCGCTTCGTGGCGGGCTTTGTCGGCACGGCCAATGTGCTGGAGGGCGAGGTGCTGCCGACGGCAGGCGAGTCGCTGGCCTTCAAGGTGCCGGGCCTGGGCACGCTGACCCTGCCGCGCCCGGCCCAGCCGCCCGCGCCGGGGCGTGCGGCGCTGGCCTTCCGTCCGCACCAGGTGCAGATCGCGGTGCGCGACGATGCGGGCGATGCCTCGCGCGTGTGGGTGGAAGGGCAGATCGAAAGCGCCGAGTTCCTGGGCGAGTTCTCGCGCTACCGCGTGCGCGTGGGCGAGGTGGCCGTGGTCGCCGACCAGGCGCATTACGCAGGCATTGCCATGTTCCCCATGGGCATGCCGGTGCGCCTGGGCATCGAGCCCACGCAGCTGCGCTACCTCGACGAGTGAATGATGAGACGGCTAGGGATGTTCCCTGAAACCCGGGCCTGCCCGGGCCGCAGGCCCTGGCGCCTGCGCTAGGCTGGCCGCCCATGGAGATGTATCAGCTGCGCGCCTACGTCACGGCGGCCACGCTGGGCAGCGTCACGCGCACGGCCGAGGCCCTGCACCTGACCCAGCCCGCCATCACGGCCCAGATCAAGGCGCTGGAGGAAGAGCTGGGCGTGGCGCTGTTCGACCGGCGCCCGGGCCGCATCAGCCTCACGCGGGCCGGCGAGGCCCTGATGGAGCCCGCCCGGCAGGTGCTGGATGCGGCGGGTCGGCTGCAGGGCCAGGCCCGCGAGCTGCAGGGCGAGATCACCGGCCAGCTGCTGCTGGGCACGGTGGCCGACCCCGAGGCGCTGCGCCTGGGCTCGCTGCTGCACGGCCTGGTGGAGGCGCTGCCGCTGCTGGACATCAAGACACGCCAGGGCTGGGCCGAGGAGTTGCGCGCGCAGGTCGCGGCCGGCGGCCTGCAGGGCGCGTTCTACATCGGCGCCCACATGCCGCGCGACCTGGGCGCGCTGGTGCTGCAAACGCTGCACTACCGCGTGGCGGCGCCACCCGCGCTGCGCGAGCGCATCCTGCAATCGGGCTGGAAGGACCTGGCGCAACTGCCCTGGATCGGCGCGCCAGCGCAGCACCATGAGCAGGCCCTGCTGCTGGCGCTGTTCGCCCGCCAGGGTCTGAGCCCCAATCAGATCGTGGAAAGCGATGCCGCCGCCGCGCCCGAGAGCCTGGTGCGCGCCGGCCTGGGCCTGGCGCTGCTGCGCGAGGACCGCGCCCTGGCCGCTGCCGAGCATGGCTGCGTGGCCATCTGGCCGCATGCGCGCGTGTCGGCGCAGCTGGGCTTCATCCACCCGCGCGAGACCGAGCACGACCCGGCCCTGGTGGCCACGCTGTCGCAGCTGCGCAGGGTCTGGGGGCTGACCGAGGTTCAGGCGGCGGCGCCGCCGCCGGCCTGAGGGGTGCCTGCCTGGACGATGGCCTCGACCAGCGCATCGAGGCTGCCCTGGCGTTCCTGCTCGCCCACCTCGAACAGCTCCAGCACGCCGGTGCCGCGCAGGATGGCGAAGGCCATGGCCGCAAAGCCCTGGGGGCGGGGATGGTGGGCCGCGATCTCGGGGAAGACGTCCAGGAAGCGGGCGTAGAACACGCTGTCCACATGTACCCGGCGCGCGTCCACGCGGTCGAACAGCGAGGGGGAGGCCTTGCAGCCGAAGAACATGCTCCAGGCCGCCTGGTAGTTGGCCGCGCCGAAGATGTTGTCCCAGGCCAGGGTGACGAAGGCCTCGGCGCGTTCGCGCAGGGGCAGGGCCTTGTCGGGCCAGACCGTGCCCTGGTCGCTCAGCGGCTCCATGACCTCGATGACCAGCCGCTCCATCAGCGCATCGCGGCTCTCGAAGTGGTGCTGCAGCGCGCCCAGCGACACATCGGCGCCGCGCGCGATGGCCTGCAGCGTGGCGCTCTTGAAGCCGCCCTCGCGCAGCAGCGCCAGGGCGGAGTCGATGATCTTGCGTTGCGTTGTCTCCACACGCTCGGTCTGCGGCGTGCGTGCGCGCCGCTGCGTGGCGGACGTCGTCATGTTCTGGGCTCCAGAGGGCAAAAAAATAATAGTAGATTGTTTTTGTTTGTTGCGGGCGTTCAACCGTTGCCGGAGTGCGGCATGGCGGGCGGCAATGCGTCGATCGCCTTTGCTACTCCTTCTTCTTGGGCTTGTCCATAGGGATAAATTACAAGAAATAATAATTTATTGTTTTTTATAGTTGATACCCATCAACAAGGGGCGCACAAGGCCCCGCATTCCAACAGGCATCCCACGAGGAGACATTGCCGTGAAGACCACCGAAGTGTTCCAACCCCTGCGCCGCCGCGCGCCTTGCTGAGAGCCGGAGCACCCCCTTGATGCACAGTTCTTCTTCGCAAGGCCATCTGGAGCGCAGGCTCAAGAACCGCCATATCCAGCTCATCGCGCTGGGAGGCACCATCGGCACGGGCCTGTTCCTGGGCTCGGCCGGCATCATCGAGCTGGCCGGCCCGTCCGTGCTGCTCGGCTACGCCATTGGCGGGCTGATCATCTTTTTCATCATGCGTTTCCTGGGCGAGATGCTGGTCGAGGAGCCCAACGCGGGCTCGTTCAGCTATTTCGCCAACCGCTACCTGGGCCGCTTCGCGGGCTTTCTGGCGGGCTGGAACTGTGTGGCGCTGTATGTGCTCGTGGGCATGCTGGAGCTGACGGCCGCAGGCAAGTTCATCCAGTTCTGGTGGCCCGGCATACCCACCTGGGTGACGGCGGCGGTGTTCTTCGTGCTGATCAACGGCGTGAACTTCATCAACGTCAAGGCCTATGGCGAGTTCGAGTTCTGGTTCGCGCTGATCAAGATCGCGGCCGTGCTGGCCATGATCGCTGCGGGCGTGTATCTGCTGGCCAACGCCGACCGGCCCGAGCAGACCGTGCGCAACCTGTGGACGCACGGAGGCTTCTTCCCCAACGGCCTGTCCGGCCTGGTCATGGCCTTCGCCTTCATCATGTTCGCCTTCGGCGGCGTGGAGATGCTGGGCTTCGCGGCGGCCGAGACCGACCAGCCGCGCACCGTCATCCCCAAGGCCGTGAACCAGCTGATCTACCGCGTGCTGGTGTTCTACATCGGCTCCATGGCCGTGCTGATGTCGCTGATGCCCTGGACCGATCTGCTGGGCCAGCTCAAGGCCGGCGGCGACACCTACAGCAGCAGCCCCTTCGTGCTGGTGTTCTCGGGCCTGGGCGAGAACACTGCCGCCCACCTGCTGAACTTCGTGATCCTCACGGCCACGCTGTCGGTCTACAACAGCATGGTCTACAGCAACAGCCGCCTGCTGTACGGCATGGCCAGCGAAGGCAATGCGCCGCGCTCGCTGATGCAGGTCAACCGCCGCGGCGTGCCGGTGCGGGCCATCGTCTATCCGGCCATCTTCACGGCGCTGGCCATCGTGCTGAACTATGTGGCGCCAGCCGGTGTGCTGGAGTTGCTGATGTCGCTGATCGTGGCGGCCCTGGTGATCACCTGGACCATCATCATCGTGGCGCACTGGCGCTTTCGCCGGGCGCATGTGGCGCGCAAGACCGTGCTGGGCTTTCCCGCACCGGCCGCGCCGCTGACCAACGCCATCTGCCTGGCCGCCATGGCCCTGGTGGTGGGCGTGATGCTGCTGACACCGTCGGTGCGGTCCTCCGCGCTGGCCATTCCGATCTGGGTCCTGGTGGTCTACGGGGCCTATCGCCTCGTGTTCCGCCAACGTCCCACGCCTGTGCTGGAATCCGTACTGGAACCCGCGCACATCCCCCGTTGAAACCTTCAAGGAGAACCAACCATGGCAGACCTGTTCGACAACCCGATGGGCCTGATGGGCTTCGAATTCGTGGAATTCGCATCGCCCGCGCCCGGCGTGCTGGAGCCGCTGTTCGAGAAGCTGGGCTTCACCCTGGTGGCCAAGCACCGTTCCAAGAACGTGCTGCTGTACCGCCAGGGAGGCATCAACTTCATCATCAACAATGAGCCGGGGCAGGCCGCCTATTTCGCGGCCGAGCATGGCGCCTCGGCCTGCGGCCTGGCCTTCCGCGTCAAGGACGCGCACCAGGCCTACAAGCGCGCGCTGGAACTGGGCGCCCAGCCGGTGGAGATCCCCACGGGTCCCATGGAGCTGCGCCTGCCGGCCATCAAGGGCATCGGCGGCGCGCCGCTGTACCTGATCGACCGCTTCGACGAAGGCAAGTCCATCTACGACATCGACTTCGAGTTCCTGCCCGGCGTGGACCGCAACCCCAAGGGCCACGGCTTCCATGTGGTGGACCATCTGACGCACAACGTCTACCGCGGCCGCATGACCTACTGGGCGGACTTCTACAGCAAGCTGTTCAATTTCCGCGAGATCCGCTACTTCGACATCTCGGGCGAGTACACGGGCCTGGCCTCCAAGGCCATGACCGCGCCCGACGGCCTGATCCGCATTCCGCTGAACGAGGAATCGCGCCAGGGCGGCGGCCAGATCGAGGAGTTCCTCATGCAGTTCAACGGCGAGGGCATCCAGCACATCGCGCTGCTGACGGACAACCTGCTGGACTCCATCGACCAGCTGCAGATGGCCGGCATTCCGCTGCTGACCGCACCCAACGACATCTACTACCAGAACCTGGAAGGCCGCCTGCCCGGCCACGGCCAGCCCGTGGGCGAGCTGCAGGCACGCGGCATCCTGCTGGACGGCACGACCGAGGGCGGCCAGCCGCGCCTGCTGCTGCAGATCTTCTCCCAGCCCATGCTGGGCCCCGTGTTCTTCGAGTTCATCGAGCGCAAGGGCAACTACCGCGAAGGCTTTGGCGAAGGCAATTTCAAGGCCCTGTTCGAGTCCATGGAGCGCGACCAGATCAACCGCGGCGTGCTGCAGGCCGAGGCACCGCAGGGCGCCTGATCCCGACAGGCGCAGCGCGCCCGCCCGGCCCTGGCCGGGTGGGCGCGCTGTCGTCAGGGTAAACACGGGCGGCCCTACACTCGGTGCCCATGAATTCCTCCTCGATGCAACCGGTGGCGCTCGGTCAAAGCGCATTGCAAGTCAGCCCCATCTGCCTGGGCACCATGACGTTCGGCGAGCAGGTCGGCGAGGCCGAGGCCTTTGCCATCATGGACCGCGCGCTGGAGCGCGGCGTGGACTTCTTCGACACGGCCGAGATGTATGCCGTGCCCGCACGCGCCGAAACCTGCGGCGCCACCGAGACCATCATCGGCCGCTGGTTCGCCCAGCGCCCCGGCGCGCGTGCCAAGGTGGTGCTGGCCACCAAGGTGGCCGGTCCTTCGCGGGGCATGCCCTGGGTGCGCGAGGGCAAGGGCATGACGGCGGCCGACATCGCCGCCTCCTGCGAAGGCAGCCTGCGCCGCCTGGGCACGGACGTGATCGACCTCTACCAGATCCACTGGCCCGAGCGCAACGTGCCGGCCTTCGGCCAGCTGTACTACGACCCGTCCAGGGAAAGCTCGCAGACCGGCATCCACGAGCAGCTCGAGGCGCTGGGCCGCCTGGTCCGGGAAGGCAAGGTGCGCCACATCGGCCTGTCCAACGAAACGCCCTGGGGCGTGCACGAATTCGTGCGCCTGGCCGAGCAGCACGGCCTGCCGCGCGTGGCCTCGGTGCAGAACGCCTACTGCCTGCTCAACCGCAGCTGGGAAAACGGCATGGACGAAAGCTGCCACCGCCTGGGTGTCTCGCTGCTGGCCTATTCGCCGCTGGCCTTCGGCCTGCTCACGGGCAAGTTCGACGTGCATGCGCCCACCGATCCCGCTGCGCCGCAGGCCGCACGCATTGCGCGCTACGAATCGGTGCGCAAGCAGCGCTGGGGCCGGCCCGAAGCCCTGGCCGCCGCGCGCCGCTACAACGCGCTGGCGCGCGAGCACGGCATGACGCCCACGCAGCTGGCGCTGGCGTTTTGCTACACCAAGTGGCAGGTGGCCAGCACCATCATCGGTGTGACCTCGGTGGCCCAGCTCGATGAGGACCTGAACGCCTGGGGCACGCAACTGTCGCCTGAACTGCTGTCGGCCATCGACGCCATCCGCTGGGAAGCGCGCGACCCTGCGCAATAGGCCTCGGCCCTGAGCAATAGGCCTCGGTCCTGCGCCTTCAGCGGCTGCACTCGCCCTTGAGCGCAGCGGCCGCCAGCATGGGCAGGCTCAGCAGGCCCATGCCGCCGCCCTTGAACTCGCCCTTCATGCAGTCGCCCTGCGCGGCCTCGCGCATGCCGCTGGCCAGCGGGTCCTCGCGCTGCGCATGGATCTGGGGCCTGACCAGGCCTTGCCGGGCCGCCGACTGCACGGCCTCGCGGCCTGCGGCCGAGTCCAGCAGGCGGCCCATGGCCCTGGCGCTGCGCGCCGTGTCCGGGGCGGCTTCGGTGTCGGCGGGCACAGGCGCTTGCGGCGCGGCGGCTGTTGCGGCCTGCTCCATGGCCTTTGCAGCCCCTGCGCCTTGCCTTGAAGGCGGTGCGACGGCGGCGGTGTCCGGCCGCCGCGCAGGCTTGGACGCGGACGCGGGCGCCGGTGCGGGCCGGGCAGCCGCTGGAGCAGGAGAGGGGGCCGGCGTCGGCGTCGAAGTCGGCGTCTCGACCCAGACCACCTGAAGGCGGTGCGCCTCGGCCTGCCCGGTGCCGGGCCGCGCAATGTCCGGGGCCAGACCTTGCCACAGCAGCACCCCATGCAGCAGCAGCGACAGCAGCAGGCCCGCGATCAGCCGCAGGCGTCCGCTGCTCAAGCCTCGGGCCCTGCCACCCATTCCAGCAGGTCGCCGGGCTGGCACTGGAGCGCCTCGCAGATGCGCTCCAGCGTGTCGAAGCGCACGCCGCGCACCTTGCCGCTCTTGAGCAGGGAAATATTCTGTTCGGTGATGCCGACCATCTCGGCCAGTTCGCGCGAGCGCATCTTGCGGCGTGCCAGCATCACATCGAGGTGGACGATGATGGGCATGCTCAGACGAATCCCGCGTTCTCGTCGGCGATGCGCCGCGCCTGCAGCATCACATGGGCGATGGAGACCAGCACCACGCCGAGCAGGACCAGCAGGCCATCGTGCCAGTACAGGCCCAGCGTGACGAAGCGCTGCCCTGGCGGATTGCCCATGCTGGCCGCCACCGACATCAGCGCGCGCGTGAAGGGCAGGGCCAGCGCGCCCGCCAGCACCGTCCAGGCAAAGCGCATCAGGGCGTGCTGCGCCTGCTGGCCGAAGACACGGCCCTGCAGATACTCGCCGAACAGTGTCCACAACTGGCGCAGCGCATACAGGCCGCAGCCCACGGGCAGCAGGCTGACCAGTGCGGTGCGCCAGCGCGCAGCCATGTCCAGCGGCTGGCCGGGCGGCATGCCCAGCAGGCCTTCCGCCTGGCCCGAAAGATCTTGCGGCGACAGCAGGGCGGCTGCCGGCAGGGCCAGCAGCGCGACGGCACCGAGCGCAATCAGGATGCGCGCCGCCTGGGAGTGGCGCCTCAGGGCGTTGCCCGCGGCGTGGGGCGTATAGTTCATGGCACAGCCTTGTATTGATGAATCGATAAAAAATTATTGTAAAACGATAAAAAATTCATGTCCAAGAAAAACTCTCATGTCAGCGAGACACCGGCCACGCAGCTGCTGCGCGCCCACAAGGTGGAGTTCACCGAGCATCCCTATGAGTACCTGGAACACGGCGGCACCGAGCACAGCGCGGCCAGCCTGGGCCTGGACGAGCACATGGTGGTCAAGACCCTGGTGATGCAGGACCAGGACGCCAGGCCGCTGATCGTGCTCATGCACGGCGACTGCAAGGTCTCCACCAAGAACCTGGCGCGGCAGATCGGCGCCAAGAGCGTGGAGCCCTGCAAGCCCGAAGTCGCCAACCGCCACAGCGGCTACCTGGTCGGCGGCACCTCGCCCTTCGGCACGCGCCGCGACATGCCGGTCTATATCGAAGAGAGCATCCTGGCGCTGCCGCGCATCGCCATCAACGGCGGGCGCCGGGGCTTTCTGGTGCAGCTGGACCCGCAGGTCTGCGTGCAGCTGCTGGATGCACGGCCCGTGCACTGCGCGCTGGCAGAATAGATGCCCTGAAGAAATGAACATGACTTGCGCACACGGGAAGGCGGCCCCCGCCTCCAACGGGTTCGCGCAGGTCCTGATGAAAAACATGTGTCGGCGATCAGGGAGGGCGGGCCATCATGGCCGGCCGGATCGCGCGCCGGCGCTCCACAGACCGGCCAAGGACTTCAATTGAACGCGCTCTACCCCCTTCTCGCCACCGTGGCGGCCTACCTGATCGGCTCGCTGTCGTTCGCCGTCATCGTCAGCCGGGCCATGGGCCTGAATGATCCGCGCACCTATGGCAGCGGCAACCCCGGTGCCACCAATGTGCTGCGTTCCGGCAGCAAGGCGGCCGCAGCCGTGACCCTGCTGCTGGACGCCGCCAAGGGCTGGCTGCCCGTGGCCCTGGTGCAGTGGTTCGGCAGCCGCTTCGGCCTGGGCGACGGCACGGTGGCCATGGTGGCGCTGGCCGCCTTCCTGGGCCACCTGTACCCGGTGTTCTTCCGCTTCAAGGGCGGCAAGGGCGTGGCCACGGCCCTGGGCGTGCTGCTGGGCATCAGCGTCTGGCTGGGCCTGGCGGTGGCGCTGACCTGGCTGATCATTGCCGTGTTCTTCCGCTATTCCTCGCTGGCGGCCCTGGTGGCCTCCGTGTTCGCCCCCGTCTACTACCTCCTGTGCAGTGGCGTGGTCTGGTATGCCGAGACACCGATTGCCGCCGCCATCGTCGCCATGGCGGCCCTGCTGATCTGGCGCCACCGCGAGAACATCCAGCGCCTGATGGCCGGCAAGGAATCCAGGCTGGGCAGCAAGAAGGCCGACCCGGCAGCCGCCGCTGCCAAGTCCGGCACGGCCAAAGGCAAGCCGCATTGACCGCCGCCACCGTGCTGCGCTCCACGGGCGCAGCTTGCGTGAATGGCGTGGCCGGCCAGCCGCGCTCCAGGCCCTCTCACCACTGACGACCTTCCCACATGGCATCGAGTCCATCGCAGCGCGTCTACCGCGCACCTTGCCCCGGCTGCGGCGCGCCCGTTGAATTTTCCAGCGCCCAGGCCAGCTACGCCGTCTGCGAGTTCTGCCGCAGCACCGTGGTGCGCCAGGGCGATGTGCTGCAGCGCCGCGGCTCCATGGCCGAGGTCTTCGAGGACTACAGTCCCCTGCGCATCGGCGCCACGGGCCAGATGCTGCGCAACGGCAAGCCCGAGCACTTCACCCTGGTCGGGCGGCTGCAACTCAAGAGCGAGGCGGGCGCCTGGAGCGAATGGGTGGCCGCGTTCAGCGATGGTGCGCTGGGCTTTCTGAGCGAGGACAACGGCCAGTTCGTCTGGTCCTGGCCCTGGCAGGCCGAGGTCCTGCGCAACGGGCCGTTCAAGGCCTCCGACTGGCTGCTGGGCTCGCAGCGCGTGCTGGGCGGCAAGAGCTTCACGGTCAGCAGCGTGCAGAACGCGCGGCTGGTATCGGCCCAGGGCGAGCTGGCGCAGCTGCCCGAGCCCGGCACGCCGTACCGGCTGGTGGAGCTGCGCAGCGAGCAGGGCCAGGTCCTGTCCGTGGACTTCTCGGCCCAGCCGCCTGCGCTGAGCCTGGGCGAACGCGTGGTGCTGGACGACCTCAGGCTGCAGGGCCTGCGCGACGGCGCCTCGCTCAAGGGCGAACAGGGCCGGCACTTCAACTGCCCCAAGTGCGGCGCCGTGGTGCCTGTGCGCTTTTCCACCACCAAGAGCCTGAGCTGCCCCAGTTGCGGATCGCTGGTGGACCTGAGCCAGGGCATTGGCAAGGAGCTGTCCTATGCCGAACAGAACGAGCCCGTGCGCCCCGCCATCCCGCTGGGCAGCAAGGGCGCATTGGAAGGCCTGCAATGGCAGGTGGTGGGCTTTCAGCACCGCATGGGCCAGGAGCCTGGCGACGATGAGAGCTTTGGCTGGGAGGAATACCTGCTGTTCAGCCAGAAGGCCGGCTTCGCCTTCCTGGTCGATTCCTCCGATGGCTGGAGCATGGCCCGCGTGACCACGGGCGTGCCCAAGCTCTCCAAGAACCGCAGCACGGCCAAGTACATGGGCCGGCAGTACCAGCTTGAATCGCGCTACACCGCCGAGACCACCTATGCGCTGGGCGAGTTCTACTGGCCCGTGCAGCGCGGCCAGACCACGCGCAATGTGGACTATGTGAGCGCAGGCGCCCAGAACAAGGCCTTTCTGGCCAGCGAGACCGAGAACGGCGAGACCACCTGGTCGCATGGCAGCGCCGTCTCGGCCACCACGCTGGCCACGGCCTTCGGCCTCAAGCAGCTGCGGGACCGCTCGCAGGTCGGCGTGATGTCGGGCAGCCGCTTCGGCCTGTGGACCATCGTCATCGGCGTGGTCATCCTGTGGCTGGTGTTCGTCATGCTGCGCGGCTGCATGTCGCGCCCGAACTGCGACCCGAACACCGATCCCAACTGCAACAGCTACACCCGCAGCAGCGGCGGCTCCTGGGGTGGCTACACCTCGGGCGGCAGCCACAAGTAAACAACGGAGAAACTGATCATGAACTTCGACTGGTTCAACCCCGCCGCCTTCTTCGGCTCGATCCTCTATGCGCTGGTGGGCGTGGTGGTGTTCTGGCTGTGCTTCATCATCATCGACAAGATCACGCCCGTGGACATGTGGGCCGAGATCGTGGAGAAGCACAACAAGGCGCTGGCCATGGTGGTGGCCGCCATGTGCCTGGGCATCAGCATCATCGTCGCTGCCGCCATCCACTGAGCGAGGCCGTCCGGCCCCGCATATCCCCTTTCCTGCTGCCACGCAGCCCGCCTGGCCAGGTGCGGCTGCGCTGCGCATTGCGGCGTTGCTGTGCTGCAACAAATTCATTGTTGATAATGAGCTTGCAAATGATATGCGTTTGCATTATCAATAAAATTGCCCCTTCATTCGAAGAGAGGGGGTTCCATGACCGACCATCAAGCTGCCCGCAGGCCAAGGCTTTCAGCGGGTGTGACCGCTGGCATCATCACCACTGCGCTGGCCGGCGCAGTGCACGCCCAGGAGGCCGATCCAGCTGCGGCGCAACAGGCGCAACAGGCACACACCTTGCCCACGCTGCAGGTCAACGCCTCCCAGTACGACCCTGATGACGTGCGCCCCGAAGGCGTGACCACGGCGACCAAGACCTATCTGGCGCCCAAGGACATCCCGCAGACCATCGATACGCTGGAGGTCAACAAATACAAGAGCTACGGCATCAACGACCTGGCCACCATGCTGGACGGCGTGCCGGGCGTGAACACCAGCTACGACATGCGTGGCGAGGGCGTGTACATCCGCGGCTTCAAGGCCGACGAGAGCGACATCTACCGCGACGGCGTGCGCGAAAGCGGCCAGGTGCGCCGCAGCACGGCCAATGTGGAGCGCATCGAGATCCTCAAGGGACCGGCCTCCGTGCTTTACGGCCGCAGCGCGGGCGGCGGCGTGGTCAACATGGTGAGCAAGCAGGCGCGCTTCGACGCCAAGAGCAGCATCACGCTGCGCGGCGGCTCCTGGGACAACGTGGGCGGCACCATCGACATCAACCGCGTGCTCAACGAGAACGTGGCCGTGCGCCTGACGGCCGACCGCGAGCAGGCCCACAGCTTCCGCGAAGGCATACGCAACCGCAACGAGATGGTCTCGCCCAGCATCCTGGTGGACACCCGCACGGGGTGGCGCTGGACCGGCCAGTACACCTATGACAACGTCTGGCGCGTGCCCGATCGCGGCCCGGTCTATGACCAGTTGCCAGCCGGCGTTTCCATCCGCAAGGGCTTCGCGGCACCGGGCGACTACGTGGAAGATCGCCTGCGCGTGCTGCGCTCCGACCTGTCCTACGACTTCAACAACCGATGGAACCTGCGCTGGGTGGCCAGCAAGCGCGAGGCCAGCCAGGACTTCGACCACTATTTCGCTGGTACCTACCGCGCCGCGACCGGCAAGATCACGCCCAACTACGCTTGGCAGCAGACCCGCAACACCACGCTGTCCAACACGCTGGACCTGACGGGCAAGTTCAGCACGGGCAGCATCAAGCACGACCTGCTGGTGGGCCTGGAGGCCAGCGAGGAAGAGCGCGCGCCGCGCATCGGCCAGCCCGGCAGCACGTTCTCCTACGATCCGTTGCAGCCCATAGTCTGGCCCAGCCGTCCGGTGCAGGGCAATCCGACCCAGGACAACTATCACAAGGGCAAGGGCCAGGCGCTGTACATGCAGGACCTGGTCAGCCTGACCGAGCAGTGGAAGCTGCTGCTGGGCCTGCGCTACGACAGCTACGACTTCCAGAGCACCAACAGGATCGCCAATCTCACGCGCAAGACCGACGGCAACGGCTTCAGCCCGCGCGTGGGCGTGGTGTGGCAGCCGGTGCGTGAGCACAGCTTCTATGCGTCCTGGAACAAGAGCTACTCGCCCTATGGCGGCCGCGGCATCCTGACCGTGGATACCGCCGTGGGCGCGGTGCTGGACGACGAGCCCCAGTACTCGCGCCAGTCCGAGGTCGGCGTCAAGAGCGACTGGCTCGGCGGTGCGCTGTCCACCCAGGTCTCCGTCTACCAGCTGGAGAAGTACAACATCCGCTACCGCCCCGATCCCGAGAACGATCCCTACACCTGGGCCATCCGGGGCAAGGACCGTTCGCGCGGCATCGAGTTCAGCGCGGCTGGCCGCGTGGCCAGTTCCTGGTATGTGCGCGGCGGCGTGGCCTTCATGCAGGCCAAGGTGGCTGAAGACGCGCAAAACCCTGCCAACGTGGGCCTGTACCTGCGTGACACGGCCAAGCGCAACGGCAACCTGTTCCTGCGCTATGCGCCCAAGGGCCCCTGGTATGGCGAAGTCGGCGTGACCTACACGGGCAGCCGCTTCACCAACGCCGCCAACACGGCCCTCCTGCCCGGCTACACGCGCTGGGATGCGCTGGTGGGCTGGCGCCAGGACGCATGGACGGTGACCGTGGCGCTGTCCAACCTGTTCGACAAGCAGTACTGGCGCTCCAGCTCCATGCCAGGCGCACCGCGCAGCGTTCTGGTCAGCGCCAACTACCAGTTCTGACGGAACCCCCAGGAGGCGCGCAGCGCCTTCTCCCGTTGCACGGCGCCTCTCTCGCGCACGGGGGGCGCATCGCGCACAATACCGGCCGTGCAAACCTCAGCCCCTCTTGCCGGCGTGCAGCCGGCGCGTCCCATCGACATCGCCCTGCTGGTCAGCGTCTTCGTGATCGCGGCCTGCGGCCTGCTTTACGAGCTGGCTGCGGGTGCGCTGGCTTCCTATCTGCTGGGCGATTCGGTCCTGCAGTTCTCCACCATCATCGGCAGCTACCTGTTCGCCATGGGCATAGGCTCATGGCTTTCGCGCTATTTCGAGGACCATCTGCCCGCGCACTTTCTGCGCATCGAGCTGATGGTGGCCCTGGTGGGCGGCGCGCTGCCGGCCACGCTGTTCATTGCCAATGCCTACGCGCCCGGCGCGTTCCGGTTCCTGCTGTACGGCATGGTGCTGGTGGTGGGCACCCTGGTGGGGCTGGAGATTCCGCTGGTGATGCGCATCCTCAAGCGCAATGTGACGCTCAAGGACCTGGTGTCCCAGGTGCTGACCTTCGACTACCTGGGCGCGCTGGCCGTGTCGCTGGCATTTCCGCTGCTGCTGGTGCCCAAGCTGGGCCTGGTGCGCACGGGGCTGCTATTCGGCTTCATGAATGCGGCGGTGGCGGTCTGGGCACTGCTGCTGTTTCGGCATGAGCTGCGGCGCCCGCGCGCCCATGCCCTGGCCTGCGCGGCCGTGCTGGCCCTGCTGGGCACGGGCATCTGGGGCGCCGACCATCTGACGCGCCTGGCCGACGACCATTTCTACCAGGACCGCATCGTGCTCTCCAGCAGCTCGCCCTACCAGCGCATCGTGGTGACGCAGGGGCGCCAGGGCGCGCGGCTGTACCTCAACGGCAACCTGCAGTTCGCGCAAAGCGACGAGTACCGCTACCACGAGGCCCTGGTCCACCCCGTGATGGCCGCGCATGGCGCGCCCAAGCGCGTGGCCGTGCTGGGCGGCGGCGACGGCATGGCCGTGCGCGAGGTGCTCAAGTACCCCTCGGTGGAGTCGGTCACCCTGGTGGAGCTGGACCCGGCCATGACCGACCTGTTCAAGGACAACGCCATGCTGCGCCGGCTCAATGGCGAAGCGCTCAGCGATGCGCGCGTGCACATCCTCAATACCGATGCCTTCCACTGGCTGCAGCAGGGCGGGGAGACCTTCGACGTGGTCATCGTCGATTTCCCCGACCCGACCAATTTCGCCATCGGCAAGCTGTTCACCAACAGCTTCTATGCCTTGCTGGACAAGCGCCTGGCGGCCAGCGGCTACGCCGTGGTGCAGACCACCTCGCCCCTGATCGCACGCAGGAGCTACTGGACCGTGGTGCAGACCATCGAATCCATCGGCCTGCAGGCCACGCCCTACCACGCCCATGTGCCCAGCTTTGGCGAATGGGGCTTCGTCATCGCCAGCCACCGGCCTTGGCGCGAGCCCGATGCCCTGCCTGCGGGCCTGCGCTTTCTGAGCGCGCAGACCATGGCGCTGATGTTCGACTTCCCGCTGGACATGGCGCGCGTTCCGGCCGAGGTCAACCGCCTGTCCAACCAGGTGCTGGTCAACACCTACGAGCGCGAATGGGGCAGGGTGGAGCGTTGAGCACCGGCCTCTCGCCCCTGTGGAGCCGGCGCCAATGGCTGAAGGGCATGGCCGGCGGCGCGGCCCTGGGCCTGGGCCTGCCCGGCTGCACGCCAACGCCACCGCGGCTTGAGGACCTGCCCGGCGGATTCAGCGGCGTGGCGCTGGAGCGCGGCCATGCCTTGCGCGCGTTCTGGCAGCGCCTGGCCCAGGGCCTGGCGCTGCCGCCGCCGGCCATGGTGCACCGTGCCAAGGTGGTGATTGCCGGCGGCGGCATGGCAGGCCTGGCCGCCGCGCGCGCACTGGAGCTGGCGGGTGTGCAGGGCGTGGCCCTGCTGGACACGCAGCAGGCCATGGGCGGCAACAGCCAGGGCGGCAGCATTGCGGGCCTGCCCTGTCCGCTGGGTGCCCACTATCTGCCCCTGCCCGGCGACGATGCGGCCGAGGTGCAGGACTGGCTGGAGGCCGTGGGCCTGCGCCAGCGCCGCGCGGGCCGCTGGCAGTACGACGAGCGCCATCTGTGCCACAGCCCGCAGGAGCGCCTGTTCTGGCAGGGCGCCTGGCATGAGGGCCTGCTGCCCGTCGATGGCGTGGCGCCGCGCACGCTGGAGCAGTACGAACTCTTTGCGCGCAGCGTGGCCCAGGAGATGGAGAGGGCGGTCTTTGCCATGCCGTCCATCCGTGTCTGGCAGCGCGAGGGCCGGCTGCCCGCCGCGCATGCCGCGCTGGACGGCCAGACCATGCAGGCCTGGCTGATCAGCCAGGGCATCGATGATGCGCAGCTGATCTGGTATCTGGAGTACTGCTGCCGCGACGACTTTGGCGCGGGCCTGGCGCGGGTGTCGGCCTGGGCCGGTATTCACTATTTCGCCAGCCGCCATGGCTTTTCGGCCCCGCGCCGCCAGGACGAGCGCACGGCCGAAGAAGCGGGCGACGCCGTGCTGACCTGGCCCCAGGGCAATGGCTGGCTGTCGCAGCAACTGGTGGCCGGGCTGGGCTCCACCGACCTGCAGACGGATTGCAGCGTGCTATCCATCGCCGAAGGTGCCGACGGTGTGGAAATCGACGTCTACCACCATGGCCGCCAGCAGCACGAGCGCTGGCTGGCCGCGCGCTGCGTCGTGGCCCTGCCCAGCTTCATCGCGGCACGCGTGGTGCGCGATGCGCCGGATTTCCTGCGCGCGGTGGCGGGCCGGCTGGACTGGGCGCCCTGGCTGGTGGCCAACATCCATCTGCAGCGGCCGCTGGCCGACCGGCCCGGCGCCGATCCGGCCTGGGACAACGTGCTCTTTGCCGATCCGAATGCGGGCGGTCTGGGCTATGTCGATGCCGGCCACCAGCGCCTGGATCGGCTCACGCCCCGGCCCACGGTGCTCAGCTACTACCAGGCGCTGGGCGACTGGCCTGACGGGCGCGCGCAACTGCTGGGCCAGCCTTTCAGCTTCTGGCGGGAGCGCATCGTGCGCAGCCTGCTCGGGCCACACCCCGATCTGCCGTACAAGGCCACGCGCATGGAGATCACGCGCTACGGCCACGCCATGGCCATTCCCCGGCCTGGCGACCAGCAAGTGCTCAGCCAGGTGGCGCTGCAGTCGCACCACCGGGGCCGCAGCGCGCTGTGCGCCGGCGAGCGCGTGGCCCTGCTGCCCACGCCGGGCACGCGCCGCCTGTGGTTCGCGCATTCCGACTGGGCCGGCTACTCGGTGCTGGAAGAGGCCTTCACGCGCGGCCACCATGCGGGCCTGTGGGCCGGCATGCGGACCTGAAACGGGTCAGCGCGCCGGCGTCGCGCGCTTCGGGCGTCACATTGTTCAGACAGGCCCGGGCACCTGCACCATGCGGTACAGCGACTGGCTGCCGCGTGCGGCCAGCACGCCCAGCTGCGCCAGCGTGCGCGGGTCCAGCTCCAGCGTGATGGCGGCGCGCGCCAGTGCCGAGCGGATGCGGGGGCCTTGCTCGCCTTCATGGATGACGGGCGGGTAGAGGCTGGCACCATCGGCGCCGATCACGCTGGCCACCAGCGGCGGCTGCGGCGGCTCGCCACGGCGCAGCACCACGGCGATGTCGCCGTTGTCCAGCCGCACGTAGGTGCCCGGTGGGCACAGGCCCACGGCGCGTACCAGCGCGAAGCCCACCTCGTCGGAGTAGCGCTGCTGCTGGGTGAGTGCGCGCAGCGATTCGGCGGCGCTGCGGCCTTCGCGTGACTTGCGCGGGCTGATCAGGGCCGCGTAGCGGTCCACCGTGCCCAGGATGCGCACCAGGCGCTGCACCGTGGGCAATGTGGCCAAGGGCTGCTGGGGTACGGCTTCATGGTGGCGGGCCACCAGCTCCAGCCACAGCGCGTCGTTCATGAACAGGCGCGCCAGCAGGGCCTGGCTTTGCAGCGGATGGCGCTGCACGGCCTGCTGCTGGGCGGGGGTCAGCGGCTCGCGCTGCAGCGCCAGTTCGTCCTGCAGCGCGTTCATGCCCATGTTCATGGTCAGCGCGCCGCGCACCAGGGTGCGGTGCTCGACCTCGTCCAGGCGCAGCTCGCGCGCCAGCACATGGCACAGGCAGGCGCAGACCAGGGCATGGGAGGCGCTGTAGCCCACGGTGGAGGAGCAGGCGCGCTGGAACATCAGGTACAGCGCGGCATCGCTGTCGTGGGCGATCAACTCCTGCAGCCACAGGTCGATCTGCTGCAGCTTGACCAGGAAGCCCTGCACCTGCAGCGGCGCGGACAGCAGCACGGACAGCGCGGCCTCCAGGTCGGACCACAGGCCCAGTAGGTCTTCGTAGGAATCGTCGGGGCGTCGGCTCATCGGTGGCAGGGTGCGGACAGCGGGGCGCGTGCAGGCTGCATCAGCGCCGCTCCAGCACCATCTCGCTGCCCTGGCGGGTCATCTGTACGTGGGCCAGAAAGCTGTTGCCCAGCAGCACATAGGGCATGGCAAGAGGGGCGACCACGGCGTCCACGCCAAAGACCTCGACATCGCCCACGCGCACCGAGTCCAGCCGCAGGCGCCAGCCCTGGGCATCGCCGTTGGCGGTGCGCATCATCACGGGCTGGCCCTTGAGAAAGGGCAGGCCCATGCGTTCGGCGTCGGACCGGCCTATGGCGACCGAGCTGGCGCCCGTGTCCACCATGTAGACCATGGTTTTGCCATTGATCTGGCCGCGTTCGATGAAATGGCCCCGGTTGTCGGCCTTGAGCACCACGCGCCGGCCAAGCGCGGGATCGCCCGCCGCCGCGCCCCGGCCGCCCAGGCTGATGGGCGCTTCGCCCAGGCGCAATGTCTGGCGGCGGCCCTTGATTTCCACCTCGGCCGTGTCGCCCGATACCTGCAGCACGCGCACGTCCTGCAGGCTGTCGCCGGCCGCCAGAGCGCGTGGCGTGCCGCCGTCGATGACCAGCAGGGCCTTGCTGCCCAGCACGCCGCTGAGCGCCACGGACTGCGCTGTTGCCGGTGGCGGAGCCAGCACGGACACGCCGGCCAGGCTCAGAAGTACGGCACGCAGGTGGCGCATGGGGATTGTGGTGCAGGGGCGGATGCCGGGTGATCAGTCGCGAAAGTTGTTGAAGGACAGGGGATGGTCGGCCAGGTCCTTGCGGATCAGGGCCATGGCCGCCTGCAGGTCGTCGCGCTTGGCGCCCGTGACGCGCACGGCGTCGCCCTGGATGGCGGCCTGCACCTTGAGCTTGCTGTCCTTGATCAGCTTTTGCAGCTTCTTGCCCAGCTCGGCCTCGATGCCGTTCTTGACCTTGATGGTCTGCTTGAGCTTGTCGCCGCCGATCTTCTGGGCCTTCTGGATGTCCAGGAAGCGCACGTCCACGCTGCGCTTGGTCAGCTTGTTGCGCAGGATGTCCTCGACCTGCTGCAGCTGGAAGTCGGCATCGCCGAACAGCGTGATTTCCTTGTCCTTGAGTTCGATGGCGGCCGAGGTGCCCTTGAAGTCGAAGCGGGTGCCGATTTCCTTGGCGGTGTTCTCCACGGCGTTCTTCACTTCGACGAAGTCGGCTTCGCACACGGTGTCAAAAGAAGGCATGGCAAATATTTCCTGTAAATGTTCTGAAAAAGTATCGCAGCGCGGGACCGGGCGATGCGGGCATCGGTGCCGAAGGCGTGGTGACGCGGTGCGACAATCCGGCTGATGTTAGTCGAGAAAAATGTTCCGCTGCAGCATTGCAACAGCTTCGGCATCGCCGCCCGTGCCCACACCCTGGTGCGTGTGCGCAGCGACGAGGATGTGCGCCATTTCCTGGCCGATCCGCTGTGGGGCCGCCAGCCCGTGTTCGTGCTGGGCGGCGGCAGCAACGTGGTGATCACGGGCGATGTCGATCCCGTGGTCCTCAAGATGGAGATAGCGGGCATGCGCCTGCTGCGCGAGACCGAGCGCCACTGGATCGTCGAGGCCGGTGCCGGTGAGCGCTGGCACGATCTGGTGGCCTGGACCCTGTCGCAGGGCTATGGCGGCCTGGAGAACATGGCGCTGATTCCCGGCACCGTGGGCGCATCGCCGGTGCAGAACATCGGCGCCTACGGGCTGGAGCTGCAGGACCGGTTCGAGTCGCTGGATGCCATCGACCTGGCCACGGGCGAGTCCTTCACTCTGGATGCCGCGCAATGCGCCTTCGGCTACCGCGACTCGGTGTTCAAGCACGCCCCGGCCGAGCCCACGCCCGTGGCGCGGGCACGCATGAGCGGCGTGCCGCCGCGCGGCATGGGCCTCAAGGGCCGCGCCGTGATCACGCGCGTGCGCCTGGCCCTGCCCAAGGACTGGAAGCCCGGCCTGGGCTACCTGGACCTGCAGCGCCGCCAGGCCGAGGCCGGCGTGGCCGAGCCCACGGCCCGCCAGATCTTCGACTGGGTCTGCGAGATCCGCCGCGCCAAGCTGCCCGACCCGGAGCAGATCGGCAACGCCGGCAGCTTCTTCAAGAACCCGACGGTGACGCCCGAGCAGTGCGCCGACATCATTGCGCGCGAGCCCAAGATCGTGCACTACCCCATGGACGACGGCTCCATCAAGCTGGCCGCCGGCTGGCTGATCGATGCCTGTGGCTGGAAGGGCAAATCCATGGGCCGCGCCGGGGTGTATGACAAGCAGGCCCTGGTACTGGTCAACCGGGGCGACCGGCACAGCATGGACCGCAGCGTCACCGGCGGCGAGGTCATGACGCTGGCCGGCGCGATACAGACCAGCGTCTACGAGCGATTCGGCATCCGCCTGGAGCCCGAGCCCGTCGTGGTCTGATCGATCGACGGCCTCAAAGAAACAGCGGCCCGCAGACCATGGAGGCCTGCGGGCCGCTTTGCTTGCTTTGTATCGGCGCTTCAGTGCTTCAGCGCATCAGTGGGCGGAGTGGCTGCTGCGCCAGCTCATGTAGTCCTTGTCGGTCATCAGCACCCACAGCGCCAGCACCATGACCACCACGCCGGACACCACGGCATTGCGCATGGCATCCATCTGGCCGGCAAAGCCCAGCGCCCAGGGCGAGATCACCATCCACAGTCCCAGCAGGCCTTCGGTCCATTCCTCCCACGCGCGGGGAATGAAGATGGCCCCCAGCGCAGCGGCAATCAGCGCCAGGCCGATGACCACGCCATTGGCCGTGGGCGCCATCTGGTCCTGGAACCCGAGCACCCAGGGCGAGACCGCCAACCAGGCTCCCAGCAGGACATTGATCGGGTCCTGCCAATGCTTCATGTATTTCATGGCTGCACCTCCTGCCGCCACGACGAATGAGGGCGGCAACTCGTTGGATCAAGGCCGCAGCATGCAGGTTCCATGAGGATTTTTGTGAAAGTGCCTGCTTACCAGGGCATCTCGCCCTTGTTCACCTTGGCGCCAATGTCCAGCGACAGCGCCATGCCGGCCTGCGGGTAGGCCTGCTTCATGGCGCCGATCAGCTCGGCACTGTTTGCGGCCTTGGCGGCGGCGGCCTCGAAACGCAGGAGATAGTCGCGTGTATAGGCGATGGCGCTGGCGTCCATGGCGGTGCCGGCCTGCATGTGGCCGGGCACGACGATGGCGGGCTTGAGGGCCTGCATCTCGTCCAGCTGCGCCAGCCAGGCCTTGCGCTCGGCGCTCTTTTGCGTGTCCGCCGTCCAGACATGCAGGTTGCCGAACACGCCCACGTTGCCGACGATGGCCTGCAGCGCAGGCACCCAGACATAGGGGCGGTGGGCCAGCGGGCCGGTGGTGCCGCGCAGCTCCAGCGCCTGGCCGTCCACGGTCACCGTATTGCCCTGCAGGGCCTCGGGCAGCACGGGATGGCTGGGGGCGTTGGCGCCCATCTTGGGGCCCCAGAAGGCCAGCTTGCCCTGCAGCTTGGACTCGATCTTCTCGCGCACGGCGGGCGTGGCCACGACCTTGGCCTGCGGGAACAGGTTCTTCAGCACCTCGGCGCCGAAGTAGTAGTCGGGGTCGGCATTGCTGATGAGGATGGTGGTCAGCTGCTTGCCGCTGTCCAGCACATTGGCGGCAATGCGCAGGCCGTCGGCGCGGGTGAAGCCGCTGTCCACGACCACGGCCTCCCTGGCGCCGGTGATCAGGGTGGAGGTCACGGCAAAGCTGTGTTCGTCGGCCTGGTAGACCTTCATCTGCAGCGGGGCGGGCGCCTGGGCGTGGGACAGGCCGGCCGACAGGGCCAGGGTG
Source organism: Delftia sp. UME58 (assembly GCF_014170385.1). Lineage (NCBI taxonomy): Bacteria > Pseudomonadati > Pseudomonadota > Betaproteobacteria > Burkholderiales > Comamonadaceae > Delftia > Delftia sp. UME58. Next base: position 44,973 of record NZ_LZZV01000106.1, on the reverse strand, counting down.
AGCGAAAGCACGGTGGTGCGAAGCATGTCGATTTCCTTTGAAAAAAGCACAAGACAGAAAACGGGTGGCAGCGCCGTGCTGCCATGGGTCGTACTTTAGTTTTTGAAATCGAGCAGATAAACCGCAGAATATGCGCTTGTTTGTTGCAGAAATCGAGCAGATTCATGGACCGATTGCTGGCGATGCAGGTGTTTGCCACGGTGGCCGAATGCGGCAGCTTCACGGCGGCGGCCGAGCGGCTGGACCTGTCGCGTGCCATGGCCACGCGGCATGTGGAGTCGCTGGAGCAGTGGCTGGGTGCGCGCCTGCTGCACCGCACCACGCGCCGCGTCTCGCTCACCGATGCCGGCGCGCAGTGCCTGCGCTACAGCCAGCAGATGCTGGCCCTGGCCGATGAGGTGCAAAGCGAAATGCGCGCGGGCGACAGCCAGCTGCGCGGCCTGCTGCGCGTGACCTGCAGCATGTCCTTCGGCCATGCGCAGATGGCGCCGGCCATTGCGCAGTTCATGCGGCTGCACCCGCACCTCAAGATCGACCTGCTGGTGGACGACGGCGCGCTGGACCTGGTGCAGCAGCGCATCGACCTGGCCATACGCATCAGCGCCGACCCGGGCGCCGCACTCATCGGCCGGCCGCTGGCCGTGTGCGAATCGGTGCTGGTGGCCTCGCCTGCCTACCTGGACGCGGCTGGCCGGCCGCAGACACCGGCCCAGTTGCAGGCCCACCGCTGCCTGGGCCACATGCGCGTGGGCCGCAATGTCTGGCAATTGGCGCGGCGTGACGACGAAAGCGATGAGCAGCAGATCGCCGTCACCACCTGGTTCAACGCCAACGAAGCCACCGTGCTGGCCGCCGCTGCCGTCGAGGGTGCGGGCATCGCCTTCCAGCCCACCTACCTGGTCCAGCCCATGCTGAAGGCCGGCCAGCTGGAGCTGGTGCTGCCGGACTGGCGCCCGCAGCCGCTGACCGTGCATGCGCTGTACAGCTCGCGCCGCCACCTGCCGGTGGCCGTGCGCGCGCTGCTGGATTTTCTCGTGCAGCGCTTCGAAGGCGCGCGCTGGTAGTCGGGGCGTAAAAAAGCCGCCTTGCGGCGGCTCTTCGGACTTTGCGGCGTGCGCCGCAGGCCGTGGCTCAATCCTTGCCGCCCAATTGGGGCAGGGCGGTGCTGGTGCCCAGCGACAGCAGGCCGGCCTTGGAGTAGATGGCCAGCTTGTCGCGCGTGTCCATCAGGTCCAGGTTGCGCATGGTCAGCTGGCCGATGCGGTCGGCGGGGCTGAAGGGCGCGTCCTCGACCTTTTCCATCGACAGGCGCTCGGGAGCGTAGGTCAGGTTGGGCGATTCGGTGTTCAGGATGGAGTAGTCGTTGCCGCGGCGCAGTTCCAGCGTCACGGTGCCGGTCACGGCGCGGGCCACCCAGCGCTGGGCGGTTTCGCGCAGCATGATGGCCTGCGGGTCGAACCAGCGGCCCTGGTACAGCAGGCGGCCCAGGCGCAGGCCGTTGATGCGGTACTGCTCGATGGTGTCCTCGTTGTGGATGCCGGTCACCAGGCGCTCGTAGGCGATGTGCAGCAGGGCCATGCCGGGGGCTTCGTAGATGCCGCGGCTCTTGGCTTCGATGATGCGGTTCTCGATCTGGTCGCTCATGCCCAGGCCGTGGCGGCCGCCGATGCGGTTGGCTTCCAGGAACAGCTCCACGGGGTCGGCGATTTCCTTGCCGTTGATGGCCACGGGGCGGCCTTCGTCAAAGGTCACCGACACTTCCTCGGCCTTGACCTCGACTTCGGGCTTCCAGAACGCCACGCCCATGATGGGGTTGACGATGCGGATGCCGCTGTTCAGGAACTCCAGGTCCTTGGCCTCGTGCGTGGCGCCCAGCATGTTGCTGTCGGTCGAGTAGGCCTTCTCGGCGCTCATCTTGTAGCCGAAGCCTTCCTTGGTCATGAAGGCCGACATCTCGGCGCGACCGCCCAGCTCGTCGATGAAGGTCTGGTCCAGCCAGGGCTTGTAGATCTTCAGCGCGGGGTTGGTCAGCAGGCCGTAGCGGTAGAAGCGCTCGATGTCGTTGCCCTTGAAGGTCGAGCCGTCACCCCAGATGTTGACGTCGTCTTCCTTCATGGCGGCCACCAGCATGGTGCCGGTCACGGCACGGCCCAGGGGCGTGGTGTTGAAATAGGTGATGCCGCCCGTGGAGATGTGGAAGGCGCCGGCCTGGATGGCGGCAATGCCTTCGCCGGCCAGCTGCGCGCGGCAGTCGATCAGGCGGGCCTGCTCGGCGCCGTACTCCATGGCCTTGCGGGGGATTTCGTCGTAGTCGGCCTCGTCGGGCTGGCCCAGGTTGGCGGTGTAGGCGTAGGGCAGGGCGCCCTTGTTCTTCATCCAGCGCAGGGCAGCGCTGGTGTCCAGGCCGCCCGAGAAGGCGATGCCGACCTTCTGGCCGACGGGAACGTTTTGCAGGATGGTTTCCATACGATGCTTCTCTCAATAACGATGGCGGCTGGCGTGCGGGACGCGGCTGCCGGAAAACACGGAAGGCGCCTTGGCGCCGTCAGGTCGAATGCGTCGGTCTGCTCAGGCGCTTAGGCGTAGTGGCAGATGTAGTGGTAGGCCTCGGTCACGCGGATGTCGAACTTGGAGTTCGCAGGCACCTGGAAGGACTCGCCGGCCTTGGAGGTCAGCCACTGGTCCGAGCCGTCGAGCTTGTACTCGCAGGAGCCGGCCACGCATTCCATGATCTCGGCAGCGGCCGTGCCGAAAGTCAGCTGGCTGGGCAGCACCACGCCGGCAGACTTCTTCGTGCCATCGGCCAGCGTGAAGCCGTGGCTGATGCATTTGCCGTCGAAATAGACATTGGCCTTGGTGGTCAGGGTGATGCCAGAGATGGTTTCGGTGGTCATGGAAGCTGGGCAGAGGGTGGACTAAACCGCCCATTTTAGGCCAGCACCCGGCCGCTGCCCGTACGTGCGGGCCGCCGCCATGCAAAAAGCCCCTTGTCGGGGCTTGCGGGGCGAGCGCATGGCGGCCTCAGCGGCCTCAGCGGCGCCAGCCATGGCGGTAGCCGCCGCGCCAGCCGTGATAGCTGGGGCGCGAGGCGTAGTACACGCCGGCAGCAAGGGCTGCACCAATCACCACGGGCGCCACATAGTCACCTGCCGAATACACCGGTTGCACCGGCTGGGCCGGGTAGTAACCACCGTCGTAGTAATTGTTTTCATAGACCACGGGCGGCGGCACGGGCGTGGTGGAGTACGCGGCCTGGGGCGGCTGGTTGGTGCTGTAGTAACCATTGCTGCCGTAGGCGCCGCTGTTGGCGGCGGGCTGCACGCTCAGTGCAATCCAGTCGCCAGGCGGCGTGGCGGTCCGCGTCGTGTAGTTGCGGCCCGCGTACTCATAGACCACGTCGTAGGCCACGGCGCGGTTCTGGTAGTAGGTCTGGGTGGTGCAGTTGCGCACCGTCTGGTATTGGGGCTGCTGTCCCGAGGCTTCAGCCTGGTTGCCCAGCATGGCGCCGCCAATCACGCCGGCTGCCGTGGCCGCGGCGCGTCCGCCGCCGTGGCCGATGGCGTTGCCCACCACGCCGCCCGCCAGCGCACCCAGCACGGCGCCCGCGCCCGAAGTGCTGCGCTGGCCCGAGTAGACGTTCTCATCGCGGCAGACCTGCTGGGGCACGGCCACCTGTTGCGTCACCGGGGTCACGGAAAGCACCCGGCCTTGCTCCTGGGCCAGGGCTACGGTGGCGGTCGTGGCCGCCAGCGTCAAAAGAACCAGGGATTTCATGATTGCACTCCTGTTGCGCTGGCGGTACTTCCTGCCAGGCTCCATGCAAGTGTATTCCTCGGGCCCGAAAAGCAGTTTGCGGCCGCGTAAATCCACGTAATAAGCTGTTCCAGGCCTGACGGCAGAGTCAGCGCTTGCCCTCGTGGGCCAGCTCTGCCCAGGTATCGGGCGCAAAACCCACGGTGATGCGTCCCTGCGGCCATTGGACGACCGGGCGCTTGATGACGCTGGGCTGCTGCTGCATGAGGGCTGCGGCACCGGCCGCATCCTGGGCGCCGGCCTGGGTGTCGGCATCGAGCTTGCGCCAGGTCGTCCCCTGGCGGTTGAGCAGCTTTTCCCAGCCCACGGCCTGCATCCAGGCGGGCAGTTGCGCGGCAGGGACGCCCTGTTTCTTGAAGTCGTGGAATTCGTAGGCGATGCCCTGGTCGGCAAGCCAGGCGCGGGCCTTCTTGACGGTGTCGCAGTTGGGAATGCCGTAGAGCGTCACAGTGTTTGAGGTGGTCATGATTGGTTGCAGTTGCCGCAGTCCGCGGATGGCGAGGACCCCATAAGGACACTGTCCCTGGGTAACAATAGCGCGCAGTATGCACACCTCATTTCCCACATTGGATGCATGGCTCGCATATTGCGAGCGCCTGCACCCCAAGAATATCGCGCTGGGCCTGGATCGCGTGCGCGAAGTCGCCCAGCGCCTGGACCTGCGTTTCGACTGCCCCGTGATCACGGTGGCGGGCACCAATGGCAAGGGCTCGACCTGCGCCATGCTGGAGGCCGTGGCGCTGCAGTCGGGCTTTCGTCCCGGCGTCTATACATCGCCGCATCTGGTGCATTTCGAGGAGCGCTGCCGCGTGGGCGGCGAGATCGTGAAGGCCGCCGAGCTGCTGCCGCAGTTCGAGGCCGTGGAGCAGGCGCGCGTGCAGGGCACGGAGGTGGCGCTCACCTATTTCGAATTCACCACGCTGGCCATCCTGCGGCTGATGAGCCAGTCCAGGCTGGATGTGGCGATTCTCGAGGTAGGCCTGGGCGGGAGGCTGGATGCCACCAATGTGATCGACGCCGATTGCGCCGTCATCACCAGCATCGATATCGACCATGTGGAATTCCTGGGCCCGGACCGCGAGAGCATAGGCCGCGAGAAGGCCGGCATCATGCGCGCCGGCCGGCCGGTGGTGGTCAGCGATCCCATGCCGCCGCAAAGCGTGCTGGACCATGCACAGGCCATTGGCGCCGATCTCTGGCGCCTGGGCCAGGACTTCAACTTCTCGGGCGACAAGCAGCAGTGGGGCTGGGCAGGACGCGGGCGGCGCTATGCGGGCCTGGCCTATCCGGCGCTGCGCGGCGCCAACCAGCTGGTCAATGCATCGGGTGCGCTGGCCGCGCTCGAAGCCATTCGCAGCCGCCTTCCGGTCACGGCCCAGGCCGTGCGCACGGGGCTGGCCATGGTCGAGCTGCCGGGGCGCTTCCAGATCATTCCGGGCCAGCCCACGCTGGTGCTGGACGTGGCGCACAACCCGCATTCGGTGGCGGCGCTGACGGCCAACCTCGACGCCATGGGCTACTTTCCCTGCACGCATGCGGTGTTCGGCGCCATGCACGACAAGGACCTGGCGCCCATGCTGGGCAGGATTGCCCCGCTGATCGACCGCTGGTACCTGACCGACCTGCCCACGCCGCGCGCCGAAAGCGCCGAAGTGCTGCGTCAGAAGATCGAAGCACTGCCGCCCGCACCCGGCGTGCCCCGCGAGCTGTCGGTGGCCACCTTCGCAAACCCGCAGCTGGCGCTGGATGCAGCGGTTCTGGCAGCAGGTCCCACTGATAGAATCGTGGTCTTTGGCTCGTTCTTCACGGTGGGCGGCGTGCTGCAGGACGGCCCGCCCCGGCTGAACGCCAAGCATCTGGGCACCTGAATCCAGTGATCCGCACTGCAAGCGGCCATCGTGGCCGCTGTGGTGGCCGATCTGAACGAGTCCGCACTCCATGGCATTTTTCAATTTTCGTTGGCCCGGCAAAAAAGACGACGGTGATTCGTCGTCCGCATCGAGGCGGCCCACACGGCTGGGACAGGCGGAAAGCGTCGATGTCATGCGCCGCCGGGCGCGCCACCGCCTCATTGGCGCTGCCGTGCTGGTCCTGGCGGGCGTGGTGGGTTTCCCCCTGCTGTTCGACACCCAGCCGCGTCCGATTCCCGTAGACATCCCCATCGAGATTCCTGACCGCGACAAGGTTGCGCCCCTGGTCGTGCCCGGCGCCAATGCCGTGGACGCCCATTCGCATGGCGCGGCTGCGCCGACGGGCCGCGTGTCGGCCCAGGCCTCGCTGGGTGCCGATGAGGAAGAGGTTCCCATGGGCAGGCCTTCGGCGCCGTCCGTGCCGTCCGTGCCTGTGGCGCCTCCCGTTTCCCAGGTGGCTCCGGTCAAGCCTGAAGCGAAGCCCGAGGCAAAGCCGGAGCCCAAGCCCGCCGCCAAGCCTGAGACCAAACCCGAGCCCAAGCCGGAACCCAAGCCCAGGCCGGAGCAGCCGAAGCCCGAACACAAGCCGGAGCCCAAGCCCGAACCGAAGCCGGATCCCAAGCCAAAGCCCGAACCCAAGCCCGAGCCGTCCAGGAGCGATGATGCCGCGCGTGCCCGGGCCCTGCTGGAAGGACGCAGCGCGCCCGCCGCTTCAACGGCGGCCGCGGCGACGGACGAACGCTTCATCGTGCAGGTCGGTGCCTTCTCCGACGCCGGCAAGGCCCAGGAAATCCGCGCCAAGCTGGAGCTGGCGGGCCTGAAGACATTCACACAGGTGGTGGACACCAAGGACGGCAAGCGCACGCGGGTGCGTGTGGGCCCGTTCAACGGCCGGGCCGAAGCCGACAAGGCGGCGGCGCGCGTCAAGGGCCAGGGCCTGCCGGCGTCGGTGCTCAAGCTCTGACGCGGTGACGTACATCTTGCAAAGCGGCACGGGCGCACAGAAATAGCGTATGTCCACGGTGGACTGGGTTTTGCTGGCCTGCGTGCTGGCCTCGATGCTGCTTGGCGCCTGGCGCGGGCTGGTGTACGAGGTGCTGTCTCTGCTGGGCTGGCTGGTGGCCTTTGTCGTGGCCCGCATCTGGGCGGCCGACGTGGCGCTGTGGCTGCCCATGCAGGACTGGGACATGCAGCTGCGCTACGCCGCAGGCTTTGTGCTGTTGTTCGTGCTGGCGCTGTTCGGCTGGGGCCTGGTGTCCTGGCTGTCTCGCCGGCTGATCGAGGCGGTGGGCCTGAGGCCCGTGGACCGCACGCTGGGCGCGCTGTTCGGCGTGCTGCGCGGGGCGCTGCTGGCCCTGGTGGCAACGATGGTGATCAGCTACACGCCGCTGCACCAGGGGCAGTGGTGGCAGGATTCAGCCCTGGCGCCATGGCTGATGCAGGCGCTGGCTGTGGTTTTGCCACAGCTGCCGCAGGAATGGGGACGCTATCTGCCGGCTGCATGACAAGGCGCTGCAGCGCAGGAGTCGGCCGGCAGAAACAGTTTGGATAGAGCAATCGGGCGCAGGCGTGGCCAATGGGTGGCTGCTACGGCCCAGACAGCGAAGGGCGACCTTCGCAAACGGATGGAACGCAACTATGTGTGGAATCGTTGGTGTAGTCAGCACCGCGCCCGTGAATCAACTGATCTATGACGCCCTGCTGCTGCTGCAGCACCGTGGCCAGGATGCCGCAGGCATCGTGACCCAGCAGGAGCGCAAGTTCTTCATGCACAAGGCCAAGGGCATGGTGCGCGACGTGTTCCGCACCCGCAACATGCGTGCCCTGCCGGGCACGGTGGGCCTGGGCCAGGTGCGCTACCCGACGGCCGGCAACGCGACCAGCGAGGAAGAGGCCCAGCCCTTCTACGTGAACGCGCCCTTCGGCATCGTCATGGTGCACAACGGCAACCTCACCAATGCCAAGCAACTGCGCGAGGAGCTGTCGGACACCGACCACCGCCACACCAACACCGAGAGCGACTCCGAAGTCCTGCTCAACGTGCTGGCCCACGAGCTGGCCCGCGCCAGCAGTGGCGCGCCGCTCAAGAGCGAAGACGTGTTCCAGGCCGTCAGCGCCGTGCACAAGCGCATCAAGGGCTCGTATGCGGTGATCGCGCTGATCGCCGGCTACGGCCTGCTGGCCTTCCGCGACCCGTTCGGCATCCGCCCCCTGTGCATGGGCCGCGGCGCCGACGGCTCGGTGATGCTGGCCAGCGAGTCCGTGGCCCTGGAAGGCACGCTGCACCAGCTCGAGCGCGATGTCGCCCCGGGCGAGGCCGTGTTCGTGCACAGCGACGGCCAGGTCGAAACCCGCCAGTGCGCTGAAAAGAGCGAGCTGCACCCCTGCGTGTTCGAGTACGTGTACCTGGCCCGCCCGGACTCCGTGCTGGATGGCATCTCCGTCTACCAGGCCCGCCTGAACATGGGCGAGACGCTGGCCAAGCGCGTGGTCTCCACCGTGCCGCCCAACGAAATCGACGCCATCATCCCGATTCCCGAATCCAGCCGCCCCAGCGCCATGCAGCTGGCCCAGCTGCTGGGCATTCCGTACCGCGAAGGCTTCGTCAAGAACCGCTACGTGGGCCGGACCTTCATCATGCCGGGCCAGTCCTCGCGCAAGAAATCGGTGCGCCAGAAGCTCAACGCCATCGGCAGCGAGTTCAAGGGCCGCAAGGTGCTGCTGGTGGATGACTCCATCGTGCGCGGCACCACCTCCAAGGAAATCGTGCAGATGGCGCGTGATGCCGGTGCCGTCAAGGTCTACCTGGCCTCGGCAGCGCCTCCGGTGCGCCATCCCAACGTCTACGGCATCGACATGCCCACGCGCGCCGAACTGGTGGCGCATGGCCGCACGGTCGAGGAAATCCGCCAGGTCATCGGTGCCGACGCGCTGATCTACCAGGACGTGGCCGCCATGAAGCAGACCGTGGGCAAGATCAACCCGCAGGTGCAGGGCTTCGAGGCCTCGTGCTTCGATGGCGTCTACATCACGGGCGACATCTCCGAGGACGAAGTCACGGCACTCAATGAAGGCCGCAACCGCGGCGGCGAGGAAGAGTCCAGCGACGCCTCGCGCCTGTCCCTGCCCAACGCCCAGGAAGCCTGAGCCCGAGTCCGAGCGATCGGGCTTCAGTGACAATACGGGGGCGGGCCTGAGGCCCGCCCTTTTTTGACAAATGAGCTAAAAGCGCTGGTGCTGGAGGACTGCAGGCTGCAACGCCCCGGCAGTCCCCAGGTGACAAGTGTTTCTAGCTCCTTTTTTCCGGGCACCGCCGCCATCGGCGGGCCGCGCCCGACCCCAAGGACCATCAACGTGACGAACAAGACACTTCCCGAAGGCCTGCATCCCGATACGCTGGCCCTGCGCGTGGCCGTGGAACGAAGCCAGTGGGGCGAGCACAGCGAAGCCCTGTACATGACCAGCAGCTTCGTGCAGCCCGACTGCGCAACGGCAGCGCGCCGCTTTGCCAACGAAGAGCCCGGCTACACCTACAGCCGCACCTCCAACCCCACGGTGACCAGCTTCGAGCAGCGCCTGGCCGCCATGGAAGGCACGGAATGCGCTGTGGCCACGTCCACCGGCATGTCGGCCATCTTGCTGGTGGCGCTGACCACGCTCAAGGCGGGCGACCATGTGATCTGCTCGCAGTCCATGTTCGGCTCCACCATCAAGCTGCTGGGCGGCGAGATGGCGCGCTTCGGCATCGAGACCAGCTTTGTCTCGCAGACCGATGCGCAGGCCTGGAAGGCCGCCATCCGTCCCAATACGCGATTGCTGTTCGCCGAGACGCCGACCAACCCGCTGACCGACCTGTGCGACATCGCCGCGCTGGCCGAACTGGCGCACGCCCATGGCGCGCTGCTGGCGGTGGACAACAGCTTTGCCTCGCCCGCGCTGCAGCGGCCCGCCCAGTTCGGTGCCGACCTGGTCGTGCACTCCGGCACCAAGCTGCTGGACGGCCAGGGCCGCGTCATGTCGGGCGCGGTCTGCGGCACGACGGCGCTGGTGGACAAGGTCATGGGCACCTTCCTGCGCAGCGGCGGCCTGAACCTGGCGCCGTTCAACGCCTGGGTGGTGCTCAAGGGTCTGGAGACGCTGTCCCTGCGCGTCAAGGCGCAAAGCGCCGCCGCGCTGGAGCTGGCCACCTGGCTGGAGGCCCATCCCAAGGTCGCCCGTGTCTACTACCCGGGCCTGGCCAGCCACCCGCAGCACGAGCTGGCCATGCGCCAGCAAAACGGCATGGGCGGCGGCGTGCTGTCCTTCGACGTGGTGGGCGAGGGCGCCGAACAGCTGCGCGCCAACGCCTTCCATGTGGCCGACAGCACCCTGGTGTGCTCGATCACGGCCAACCTGGGCGACGTCAAGACCACCATCACCCACCCGGCCAGCACCTCGCATGGCCGCCTGAGCGAAGAGCAGCGCCGCGTCGCCGGCATCGGCCAGGGCCTGCTGCGCATCTCCGTCGGACTGGAATACCTGGGCGACATCAAGAACGATCTGTCCCGCGGACTGGATACCCTGCAATGACACAAAAAGTACGAACCCGTTTTGCCCCGTCTCCCACGGGCTTCATCCACCTGGGCAACATCCGCTCGGCCCTGTATCCCTGGGCCTTCGCGCGCGCCACGGGTGGTGATTTCATCCTGCGCATCGAGGACACCGACGTGGAGCGTTCCACCCAGGCCTCGGTGGACGTGATCATCGAAGGCATGGCCTGGCTGCAGCTGGACCATGACGAAGGTCCGTTCTATCAGATGCAGCGCATGGACCGCTACAAGGAGGTGCTGGCCGGCCTGCAGGCTTCGGGCCATGTCTACCCCTGCTACATGAGCGTGGAAGAACTCGACGCCCTGCGCGAGCGCCAGATGGCCAACAAGGAAAAGCCGCGCTACGACGGCACCTGGCGCCCTGAAGAAGGCAAGGTGCTGCCGCCCGCGCCCGAAGGCGTGCGCCCCGTGCTGCGCTTCAAGACGCCGCAGGGCGGCGTCGTGGCCTGGGAAGACAAGTGCAAGGGCCGCATCGAGTTCCAGAACAGCGAACTCGATGACCTGGTGATCGCGCGCCCCGATGGCACGCCCACCTACAACTTCTGCGTCTGCGTGGACGATATGGACATGGCCATCACCCATGTCATCCGTGGTGACGACCACGTCAACAACACGCCGCGCCAGATCCACATCTTCGAGGCGCTGGGCGCCAGCGTGCCTGTGTTCGCCCACCTGCCCACCGTGCTCAACGAGCAGGGCGAGAAGATGAGCAAGCGCAACGGCGCCAAGGCTGTCACCCAATACCGCGACGAAGGCTATCTGCCCGACGCCATGGTCAACTACCTGGCCCGCCTGGGCTGGAGCCACGGCGACGACGAAATCTTCAGCCGCGCCCAGTTCCTGGAGTGGTTCAACCTGGACCACCTGGGTCGCAGCGCAGGCCAATTCGACGAGGCCAAGCTGCGCTGGGTCAACGCCCAGCACCTGAAGGCCCTGGACGACGCGGCCCTGGCCGATCTGGTGCGCCCCTTCGTGCTCAAGACCGGCCTGGACCAGGCCCTGCTCGACACAGACGACCGCCTGCCGCGCATCTGCGCCCTGTTCAAGGACCGCTGTGAAACCCTGGTCGATCTGGCCGGCTGGGTGCGCCTGTTCTATGTGGACGCCTTCGACCGCAACGCCGAAGACCTGGCCAAGCATGTGACCGACGCCGTGGCGCCCGCCCTGGATGCGTTCGCCGAAGGCATCGCCTCGGTGGAGTGGAGCAAGGAAGCCATTGCCGCCCTGATCAAGGAAGTGCTCAAGGCCCAGGGCCTGAAGATGCCGCAACTGGCCATGCCGGTGCGCGTGCTGACGCTGGGCACGGCGCACACGCCTTCGGTGGACGCGGTGCTGGAGCTGCTGGGTCGTGAAAAAATTCTGGCCCGTTTGAAAAACCGCTGAAAACCTGTCTATAATTCGAGTCTCTGATGCAAACGCAGCAACTAACAAGAAGCAGCGATTGCAGCATGAAGGGGGTATAGCTCAGCTGGGAGAGCGCTTGCATGGCATGCAAGAGGTCATCGGTTCGATCCCGTTTACCTCCACCAAAATTTGAGACTTGAGTTTTTACGCAAGTTCTAGGATTGACCCTATCGTCTAGAGGCCTAGGACATCACCCTTTCACGGTGAGTACCGGGGTTCGAATCCCCGTAGGGTCGCCAAGTTTGCAGCACTTGGCTCGAAAGAGCGCAAAAGCTCGAATCCCCGTAGGGTCGCCAAGTTTGCAGCACTTGGCTCGAAAGAGCGCAAAAGCTGTCTGCCAGGAGTGGTAGTTCAGTTGGTTAGAATACCGGCCTGTCACGCCGGGGGTCGCGGGTTCGAGTCCCGTCCACTCCGCCAAAATTTGTCGCTTGGTATGTAAGCGCCTTTGAAACACGAAGGCGCTTTTTTATCGGCACATGTTTGTGTATCACAGGCTTTGACCCTATCGTCTAGAGGCCTAGGACATCACCCTTTCACGGTGAGTACCGGGGTTCGAATCCCCGTAGGGTCGCCAAGTTTGCAGCACTTGGCTCGAAAGAGCGCAAAAGCAGCCTGCCAGGAGTGGTAGTTCAGTTGGTTAGAATACCGGCCTGTCACGCCGGGGGTCGCGGGTTCGAGTCCCGTCCACTCCGCCAGTATCGGATTTTTGGGGGTATAGCTCAGCTGGGAGAGCGCTTGCATGGCATGCAAGAGGTCATCGGTTCGATCCCGTTTACCTCCACCAAAATTGAGACTTGAGTTTTACGCAAGTTCTAGGATTGACCCTATCGTCTAGAGGCCTAGGACATCACCCTTTCACGGTGAGTACCGGGGTTCGAATCCCCGTAGGGTCGCCAAGTTTGCAGCACTTGGCTCGAAAGAGCGCAAAAGCAGCCTGCCAGGAGTGGTAGTTCAGTTGGTTAGAATACCGGCCTGTCACGCCGGGGGTCGCGGGTTCGAGTCCCGTCCACTCCGCCAGATTCCCTGTGCAAGCCCCCGGCATGCGCAGACAAGAAGCCACCGCAAGGTGGCTTTTTCGTTTCTGCCGCGCGCAGCTCGCCTGCATGGCTGCCTCGCGTGGTGGCGGGCAAGCCTGCGTGAAAAGCGGGCTTTGCCACAGGTTTTTTAAGGGCAAACCCGGAACTTTGCCTCAACATTCGTAACAATAGATGGTGTCCCGATCATGGGGCATTCACTTTCACTGCTCCCCGCCTTCTTCCTGCCCCATGCGCCTTGCGCCATCGTTCCTGTTTTCCTTGCTGATGCTGTTGTCCATCTTCTGTGGACAGGTGGCGGCGTCGGCATCGTCCGATGGACTGGAAAGCGACGGCTTGCTGGCACATCACCCCATCGTGACCATCGATGAGGAATTCCTGGAAGAGCTCGCGGAAGTCGAGGAAGACGACGAGACGGAGTTTGCCGAGCTGACGGCACACGGCGGCAACACCCGCCAGCTGCTGGCCCTGCTGGCCTGTGGCGAGGACCGTTCCGCCGAGATGTACTGGCCGCCCGAGCCCATCGCCGTGCAGGTGGTGTCGCTGTGGGCCCCGCCTTCGACCTATTCCCAGGCGCACCTGTCGCCCGCTCCGGGCCAGCTGCTGCGCCCTCCAAGACCTTCCCTGCTCGGCTGACCGCATATTGCGGCGCAGGCATGCCCTGCGCCCCTTGTGCCCCTTGTCGGCTGACGCATCCCACTGCCTGATCACTGCCCGTGCGCGCCTTGCTGGCGTGCATGCCATGCCGTCGTCCGCGCGCTGACTGCGCACGGCCCGGCCATGCCCGTTCCCGCGTTGTCCGCAGGGGAGGGCCCATCTCTTACTCAACCCCTCGACTGTCGTTTCGCGGCAGATGCATGCCATGGTGAATCCAACGGTATTGGCGGGAATGGCCCCCGCTCGTTTTCCATCCTTTTCGCGCAAGGCCTTGCAAGGCGCGATCTGCAGCCTGTTGCTGGGCTGGGGGGCCGGTGTCTCGGCCCAGGCCATGCCGGCCGGGTCGGCGCCCAAGGCTGCCGCAGCGCTTGCCGCCCCGGCTTCCGCCAGCGCACAGCGCTTGCCCCAGCTGAGCCTGAACGAAGTCGTTCGCGCCGTGCTGGACCACAACCCCGACCTGCGTGCAGTCGAGCAATCGCGGACCACGGCGCGCGCAGGCGTGGTCAGCGCCTCGGCGCTGCCCAATCCCAAGCTTGAATGGAACCAGGGCCGCAACAGCGCCCGCGTGCCCGGCGCGGCGGCCGGCACGGTGCAGGGCTGGGCCGTGGCGTTGCCCATCGAGAACCCCGCCGTGCGCGGTGCGCGCGTCGAGGCCGCGAGGGCAGGCGAGCAGGGCTCGGTGCACTTCGTGGCGACCACGCGCAACGCGCTCGTGGCCCAGGCGCGGCTGCGTGCCTACGAGATGGTGCTGCGCGAGGCGGAGGTCGAGGCCGCCAAGGAGGCGGTGCGCCTTCTGGAGCAGGTCCATGAGCGCGTCCGTGTCCGCGTGGACAGCGGTGAGGCGGCACGCTACGAAATCATCAAGGCCGATGCCGAAATCATCCAGGCGCGCCAGCAGGAGCAGACCGCGCGGTTGCGCGCCGAGCAGGCGCAGCTGTCGCTGGGCCGGCTGGCTGCAGGCCAGCTGCCCTTGCGCTTCGGGCTGGATGTGTCGCTGGAGGACCCGTTGCGCATCGAGGACATGGGCGAGATCGATCCCATGGAGCATCCCGAGCTGCGCCAGCTCAAGGCGGAGGTCGAGCGTGCCCAGGCGCGCCTTGATGGGGCCAAGGCCTCGCGCTGGCCGGGCGTGGAGCTGCGCTACGGCCAGACGCGCGAGCCCGACGTGCGCCTGAACACGGTGGGCGTGAGCATCCAGATCCCCTTGCTCGACCAGCACCGCGGCCCCATCGACGAGGCCGCCTCCGAGCTGGAGCGCGCGCGTCTTCAGCTGGAAGGCCGGCAGATCGAACTGCGCCAGCAGACGCTGCAGGCCTGGAAGGAGCTGGAGATGGCACGCCTGCGTACCCAGGCGCTGAGCCAGGGCTCGGTGCGCGAGGCCGAGTCGGCCCTGCGCGTGGCCGAGGCCGCCTACCGCTTCGGCGAGCGCGGCATTCTCGATGTGCTGGACGCGCAGCGCGTGCTGCGCTCCATCCGTGCAGACCTGCTCGATGCGCGCTACCAGCTGCAGGCCGCGCGCATACAGCTCGAATACCTGGCGGGCCGCTACGACGATCCGTCCGCGCTGTGAAGCGCGCCGTCCCTGCCTCACCCCCGAAATCAGAAACGAACATGTCCTTGAATATGCATTCGCAACCCGTCGCCGCCCGCTCGGGCCGCAGCACCCTGGTGAATTCGCTGGCCCTGGCCGGCCTGCTGGCCGCAAGCCTGGCGCTGAGCGCCTGCGGCAAGAACGAAGAGGCCGCCGCCAAGGCGGTGCCAGCGGCTGCTGCCGACCAGGAGCAGGACCCGATGGAGGTCCGCGTCACCGCCGAGATGGCGCCCAATTTCGCCGTCAAGCCCGTCGCCCAGGCGCAGATCGCCCTGCTGCAGGAAGTGTCCGGCCGCATCGAGGCCAATGAGCGCCAGGTGACGCGCATCGGCGCTGCGGCCACGGGCCGCGTGACCGAAGTGTTGGTCGAAGTGGGCGACCGCGTGCGCGCAGGCCAGGTGCTGGCCCGCGTGGCAAGCCCCGAGCTGACCACGGCCCAGCTTGCCTATCTGCGTGCCCACGCGGCGGCCACGCTGGCCGAGCGCGGCGTGGAGCGCGCGCGCCAGCTGATCGCGGCCGACGTCATCGGCTCGGCCGAGCTGCAGCGTCGCGAGTCCGAGCTGTCGATTGCCCGGGCCGAGCAGCGCGCTGCCGGCGACCAGCTGCGCCTGATCGGCATTCCCGACAGCGCCATCGCCCAGCTGCGCGACAAGGGCACGCTGCAGTCGCATGCGGCCGTGCTGTCCACAGGGGCCGGCGTGGTGATCGAGCGCAAGCTCAGCTCCGGCCAGGTGACCCAGCCCGGCGATCCGCTGTTCACCGTGGCCGACCTGAGCAGCGTCTGGGTGGTGGGCGCGATTCCCGAACAGATGGCCAGCGGCGTGCGCGCCGGCCAGGCCGTGGAGATCGCCGTGCCTGCCCTGGGCGAGCGCGTGCTGTCCGGCCAGATCGTGCATGTGGGCGACACCGTGACGCCCGAGACCCGCACCGTCACCATCCGCACCCAGGTGGACAACACCGAGCGCGACCTCAAGCCCCAGATGCTGGCCACCATGCGCATCCAGGGCGAGGTGCGCCAGCTGCTGGCCGTGCCGGCCGAGGCCGTGGTGCGCGAGAACGACCGCGACCATGTCTTCGTCAAGAAGGGCGAGAACCACTACCGCCTCACGCCCGTCGAGCTGGGTACCGCCAGCGGCGGCATGCGCCCCGTGAACAAGGGCGTGGCCGATGGCACGGTCATCGTCACCACGGGCGCCTTCCACCTGAACAACGAGCGCAAGCGCGCAGAGCTGGAGTAAGCCCATGATCGCTTCCATGATCCGGGCCGCACTGAGCCAGCGACTCATCGTGATCGTGCTCTCGCTGGTGCTGTGCGGCTTTGGCCTGCGCGCCGCCATGAATCTGTCGGTGGATGCCTTTCCTGACGTGACCAACGTCCAGGTCCAGGTGGCCACCGAGGCGCCAGGCCGCTCGCCCGAGGAAATCGAGCGCTTCGTGACCGTGCCGCTGGAAATCGCCATGACCGGCATGCCGGGCCTGGTGGAGATGCGCTCGCTCAACAAGAGCGGCCTGTCCATCATCACCCTGGTCTTCACCGATGCCACCGACGTGTACTTTGCGCGCCAGCTCGTCACCGAGCGGCTGATGGAGGTCACGCCGCGCATGCCCGAAGGCATCATCCCCGTGCTGGGGCCGGTGTCCACGGGCCTGGGCGAGGTCTACCAGTACACGCTGGACCATCCCGACGATGGCAAGCGCGCCCTCACGCCCGAGGAGTTGACCGAGCGCCGCACCATCCAGGACTGGGTGGCGCGCCCGCTGCTGCGCTCCATTCCCGGTGTGGCCGAAATCAATTCGCAGGGCGGCTACGTCAAGCAGTACCAGGTGGAGGTCGACCCCGGCCGGCTGCGCCACTACGGCCTGTCCGTGCGCCATGTGGTCCAGGCCATCGCCGACAACAACGCCAACGCCAGCGGCGGCATCCTGCCCCAGGTGACCGAGCAGTACCTGATCCGCGCCGTGGGCCTGGTCCAGTCGCTGGAGGACATCGGCAACATCGTTCTCAAGCAGGAAGGCGGCGTGCCGGTCTTCGTGCGCGATGTGGCCGAGGTCCAGCTGGGCCAGGAAGTGCGCCAAGGCGCCATCATCAAGGGCGGCTATACCGAAGGCGTCTCCGGCATCGTGCTGATGATGCGCGGCGGCAATGCCAAGGAAGTCGTCACCCGCGTGAAGGAGCGCGTGCAGGAGATCAACTCCAAGGGCATGCTGCCCGGCGGCCTGCAGATCGTTCCCTACTACGACCGTACCGACCTGGTCGACTCGGCGCTGTGGACCGTGGGCAAGGTGCTGATCGAGGGCATCCTGCTCGTGGTCGTGGTGCTTTTCATCTTCCTGGGTGACGTGCGCTCCAGCCTGATCGTGGTGGCCACGCTGATCATCACGCCGCTGACCACCTTCATCATGATGAACCGCTGGGGCATCTCGGCCAACCTCATGTCGCTGGGAGGGCTGGCGATCGCCATCGGCCTCATGGTCGATGCCACCGTGGTGGTGGTGGAGAACGTGTTCCACAAGCTCGGCCAGGCCGGCGACAGCATGGGCGCACGCGTGCGCACCGTGCTCTCGGCCACCACCGAGGTGGCCACGCCCACCATCTTCGGCATCGCCATCATCATCCTGGTGTTCCTGCCGCTGATGACGCTGCAGGGCATCGAAGGCAAAATGTTCGGCCCGCTGGCGCTGACCATCGCGATCTCGCTGGCGGTCTCGCTGGCCGTGTCGCTGTTCCTGTCGCCCGTGCTGTGCTCGTACTTCCTCAAGGGCGGCGCGGACCACGATACGCGCCTGATCGCCTTCCTCAAGCGCCACTACCTGCGCCTGCTGGACCTGGCCACCGCGCGCAACCGCGCCACGCTGGCCGTGGCCGTGGCGCTGCTGCTGGGCTCGCTGGGACTGTTCCCGCTGCTGGGCAAGTCCTTCATGCCCACCATGAAGGAGGGGGCGCTGACGCCGCAGATCAACCGCGTGCCCAGCATCTCGCTGGACGAGTCCATCCGCATGGAAATGGCTGCGATGAAGGCCGTGGCCGAGGTGCCCGGCGTGCTCAGCGTGGTCTCCAAGCTCGGACGCGGCGAATCGCCGGCAGACCCTGCAGGCCCCAACGAGTCCGACCCCATCGTGCTGCTGGACCCCGAGTCCGACCGCACCCAGGACGAGATCGACGAAGACATCCGCCAGCGCCTGTCCTCGATCCCGGGCGTGCAGATCGTGCTGTCCCAGCCGATCTCCGAGCGCGTGGATGAAATGGTCACGGGCGTGCGCTCGCAACTGGCCATCAAGGTCTTCGGCGACGAGCTGGGCGAGCTGCGCGACGTGTCCGAGCAGGTCGCACGCATCCTCAAGAGCGTGCCGGGCAGCACGGACATCCGTGTCGAGCGCCTGTCGGGCCAGCAGGCTCTGACCGTGGATATCGACCGCAAGGCGATCGCCCGCCACGGCCTGAACGTCACCGACGTGCAGGGCGTGATCGAGTCGGCCATCGGCGGCAAGGAAGTGACCACGGTCTACGAGGGCGAGCGCCGCTACAACGTGGTGGTTCGCTTCCCCGAGCCGTTCCGCGGCTCGCCCGCAGCCATCGGCGCCACCTTGCTGACCACGGCCACGGGCGCCCAGGTGCCGCTGAGCAGCGTGGCCCGCATCGAGCTGGTGGACGGCCCCGCGCAGATCAGCCGCGAAGGCGGCAAGCGCCGCGTGGTGGTGGGAGCCAACGTGGAAGGGCGCGACCTGGGCGGCTTCGTGACCGAAGTGCAGCAGCGCATCGACAGGGAAGTGCAGTTGCCCGACGGCTACTACTTCAAGTACGGCGGCCAGTTCGAGAACATGGAGCGCGCCATGGGCACGCTGCAGGTCATCGTGCCGCTGACCATCGTGGCCATCTTCTTCCTGCTGTTCCTGCTGTTCAACTCGGTCAAGCTGGCCGGGCTGATCATCCTGGTGCTGCCCTTCGCCTCCATCGGCGGCCTGCTGGGCCTGTTCGTGACGGGTGAATACGTGAGCGTGCCGGCATCGGTGGGCTTCATCGCGCTGTGGGGCATTGCGGTGCTCAACGGCGTGGTGCTGGTCACCTGCATCCGCAAGCTGCGCGAGGATGGAATGGACGTGGCCGAGGCCGTGCGCGAAGGCTGTGTGCAGCGCTTCCGCCCCGTGATGATGACGGCCACCGTCGCGCTGCTGGGCCTGGTGCCCTTCCTGTTCGCCACCGGCCCCGGCTCGGAGGTGCAACGCCCGCTGGCCATCGTCGTGATCGGTGGCCTGATCTCGTCCACCCTGCTCACGCTGGTGGTGCTGCCGACCCTGTACCGCTGGTTTGACGAAAAACCGCTGGAAGCCTGATGAAGGAGACACTGCAATGACCATGAAGGAAATCCGGGCCATCGTGCGCCCCAGCCGCCTGGAGCGCCTGCGCGACGCGCTGCGCGCCATTCCCAACTTCCCCGGCGTGACGCTGTTCCGTGCCGAGGGCTTCACGGCCCCGGCCGCCATCGACAAGCGCAGCGTGAAGGAGGAGTTGACCGACTTCTCCGACAAGGTCATGGTCTGCGTGCTGGCCGAGGCCTCCATGGTCGAGCCCATCCGCCAGGCCATCACCACGGCCTGCCATTCGGGCCAGGTCGGCGACGGCCTGGTCTGGGTGGTGGACATCGCCGAGATCCACCGCATACGCGATGGGCAAAGCCTGGCCTGACCCGGGCTTGGGCAGGGCGCCGGAATGCAGGGCGACATAAAAAAGTCATGCATTCCGGAATTGCCTCAAAAACGCTGTGCTACAATTTTTGAATCGCAGCAACGAAGCAGTGCAACGTTGCAGCAAGGGGGTATAGCTCAGCTGGGAGAGCGCTTGCATGGCATGCAAGAGGTCATCGGTTCGATCCCGTTTACCTCCACCAAAATTTGAGACTTGAGTTTTTACGCAAGTTCTAGGATTGACCCTATCGTCTAGAGGCCTAGGACATCACCCTTTCACGGTGAGTACCGGGGTTCGAATCCCCGTAGGGTCGCCAAGTTTGCAGCACTTGGCTCGAAAGAGCGCAAAAGCTGTCTGCCAGGAGTGGTAGTTCAGTTGGTTAGAATACCGGCCTGTCACGCCGGGGGTCGCGGGTTCGAGTCCCGTCCACTCCGCCAGATTCCTTGTGCAAACCCAGCGTCTGCACAGACAAGAAGCCACCGCAAGGTGGCTTTTTTTCGTCTGCAGATTGCAGCAGCAGGCCGCGCTCCGTTCGCTTTTCCTGCCTGCGCACCCAGCCCTTCTGTGCCCCCGCGCTGCGCTTCGGGCATCACCAGTCCGTCATGATCCAGGCCCATCATCCATGGCGAGGGAAAGCCATGGGGACGGGAATCCATAGGCACCGGCTGCCGATTTTCCAATGCCGATAGCCGTGTCTTCGTTTGCCTTGGCGGGACGTCTTCCAGACAGGTACGAGATGCCGATCCAGACCCGGTTTTGTCGCCGGATCTGTTAATGCTTCTCATTTCATGTTCTTGAAAACGTTAAAGGAGCACCACTGCATGCCTTGGTCCCGGTTCAAGTTTCAGCATGTCTGCAAGGCCGCACAGCCCTTGCCGATCCTGTTCCAGGACGCATGGGCCCGGCGAGGGCGGCCGCCGCCATGAAGCCGCCATGAAGCCGGTATGAGGCCGATCTAAGGCCCGTCTCCAAAGTCACGCCGATGCGCATCGGCGTGCACTGATGCCCTGCGGTCAGCGGTCGTGCCGCCGCTTTCCGCCTGTGCCGAGTCCCGTTCCGTCTTTTTGCACGGGCGGCGCACCGGCCGTCCATCGACCTGCGGTCGACATTTCCCCTTGACGTTCTTGCCTAGCTTGCGAGAGGAACTGCATCGTGTCCTTGAATCACACACATTCTTCGCTGGAAGAGGTCTTCATTGCTTCGCGTGGACAGTTGGTGAGGGTCGCGCGAAGAATTCTCAGGAATCCCGAACTGGCCGACGACGCCGTGCAGGACACCTATCTGCGCGTTGCCGAGATGCGCAGCGATGCCGAGATCGCCAGGCCCGCCGCCTACTGGACGCGCGCCGTCTGCAACATGGCGCTGGACTACCTGCGCCGCCAGGAGCGCGAGAACAGCTACCGCACCCACGGCGTGGATGTGGAGACGCTGGAGATACCGGACAGCCGCTCGCCCGAGCGTCTCCTGTTCGAGTCCCAGGCCATACGCCTGATCGACCAGGCCCTGGACGAGGTGCCGCCCAAGACCCGCGAGACCTTCGAGCTGTACCGCATCAAGGGTCTTACCCAGCGCCAGATCGCCGAGCACATGGAGTGTGCGCTGGGCCTGGTGAATGCCAGGATTGCCGATGCCTGCAAGGCCATCCATGTCCACCGCTCGCTGCTGGACCACCATTGAACGATGCAGCCCGGCGCACGACCCGGATCCGGCGCGCACGCGGCGTGAACAGTTTCGGATTCGGAACGTCATGTTCAACAGAGGCGCAGTACCGGATCGCCGCGATCCGGTACTGGCCTCACCGATGTTCAACCGCATTAAGGACGCCTGCATGTCTACAAGCTGCTTCGACCGCGAAGACGAAACCTTCATCGTTCTGGTCAACCACGAGGAACAGTATTCCATCTGGCCGCACTGGAAGGCCGTGCCCGGTGGCTGGACCGCCGTCGAAGGCGTGAAGGGCGACAAGAAAACCGTGCTCGACTATGTGGACGCCACCTGGACCGACATGCGTCCCAAGTCGCTGCGCGTGTGGATGCAGGAGCAGGAACAGGCGGGCTCCGGCGCCGTGCAGCACAAGGCCGTTACCGATACCGAAGCCGCTGCGGGCTGACGCGCATGCACGCGCCGCTGACCCTGCTGTGCCTGCCCTGCGCGGGCGCCAGTGCCACCATGTATCTGCGTTGGCGCAGGCTGCTGCCTCACTGGATTCGCATTGCGCCGGTGGAGTTGCCGGGGCGGGGAAGCCGGCTGGGCGAGCCTGCGGTCGAAGATTTCGGGCAGTTGGTCACGCTGCTGTGCGCCGAGCAGCGCCAGGCCATGCGCGGACGCTTTGCGCTGCTGGGCCACAGCATGGGCGCGCTGCTGGCCTTCGGTATCGCGCGGCAGCTGCGCGAGGACGGCCGCGAATTGCCGCTGGCCCTGATCGCCTCGGGCAGCCCGGCGCCAGCCTGCCGCGATCCCGAACGCTTTGCCGACAAGGGCGACGACGCCGCCCTGATTGCCGATCTGCGCAAGCAGGGCGGCACGCCCGAGGAGGTGTTTGCCAGCCCTGAACTCATGCGCATCACCCTTGATGTGCTGGGCGCCGACTACCGCGTCTGCGAGAGCTTCGCGCACACCCCTGCGCCGGGCCTGCCGCTGCCGGTCCATGTGCTGGCCGGGCGCCAGGACGACATCACGCCTGCGCGCATGCAGGCCTGGTCTCAGGAGGCCGCCGGGGCCTTCGCGCTGGACTGGTTCGAGGGCGGGCATTTCTTCATCAGGCAGCACGAGGGCGAGGTGCTGGCCGTGCTGGCCCGGCGTCTTGCCGAATGTTCGGCGGGATCACCGTCACTCCAGGGAGACTTGCATGCAGCTCGTGTCCGTGCATGAGGCCCTGTCCCAGGGCATCGAAGTCTTCAGGCTGGACCTGGACCTGATGGCCGAACTCAGCGACAGCCTGCCCCACCTCACGCCCGAGGAGCGCCGCCGCGCCGCGCGCTTCGTGCGCGCTGCCGACCGCCTGCGCTTTGCGCAGACCCGCGCTGCCGCACGGCGCCTGCTGGGCCGCAGGCTGGGCTGCTGCCCGGCCGACGTGCCGCTGGCGGTCGGCGTCCACGGCAAGCCCTTTGTGGACGAGGACCCGCAGCGGGCGCCCGTCTTCAACGTCTCGCATTCGGGCGTGCACGCGCTGATTGCGCTGGCCGACCCCTGCGGCGTGCTGCACCTGGGCGTGGACATAGAGCAGCACAAGCCCGACCTCGATGCCGAGGTCATGCTCGACGCCGTCTGCACCGACCAGGAGCGCGCCAGCGTGCGCTGCGCGCCCGATCGACTTTCGGCCTTCTACCAGCGCTGGGTCGGCAAGGAAGCCGTGCTCAAGGCCATTGGCATAGGCGTGACCGACCACCTGCGCTCCATAGGCATCAGTCCCGCAGGGGACGGACGGCTGGCCATTGCCTGCACCGTTCCCGAATGGAACCGTTTTCAAGCGATGGCGCTGCCAGCGCCGCCGGGCTACGCGGCAGCTCTTGCGTGGCGCACCAAGGAATCGACATGAACGAAACCCTCCAGCGCTTCGAGCGCAAGGCACCCGCCGGATCCCTGCTTCCCCAGCTCATCACGCCCGCCCAGCCGGGCCAGGACCTGCTGGCCGCGCTGCCGCCGCTGCGCCGCGACATCGACGAGGCCCTGCTGACCACGGGCGGCGTGCTGATGCGCGGCTTCGGCGTGCCCGATGTGGAGACCTTCCAGCGCTTCGCCTCGGCCTTCGGCCATCCGCTGCTCAAGTACGAATTCGCTTCCACGCCGCGCAGCGCGGTCGAGGCCTCCAGCGGCGCCGGCGTCTACACCTCCACCGAATACCCGGCCCACCAGAGCATTCCGCTGCACAACGAGCAGGCCTACACGCGCGAATGGCCCATGAAGATCTGGTTCCACTGCGTCACCGCCTCGCCCGAGGGCGGCGAGACGCCGATTGCCGACAGCCGTGCGGTCTACCGCCGCATTCCGGCGCGCATCCGCGAGCTGTTCGAGCCCGGAATCCTCTACGTGCGCAACTTCGGCGAGATGGACGTGCCCTGGCAGAAGGTCTTCAACACCGAAAGCCGCGCCGAGGTCGAGGCCTTCTGCCGCCATGCGCGCATGGACTGGGAGTGGAAGGAGGACGACGGCCTGCGCACGCGCCAGCTGTGCCAGGCCATGGAGCGCCACCCCGTCACGGGCGAGATGGTCTGGTTCAACCAGGCCCACCTGTTCCACATCTCGGCGCGCGAACCCGAGGAGCGCGAGGTGCTGGAGGAGATCTACGGCATCGAGAACCTGCCGCGCAACACCTTCTTCGCCGACGGCTCCACCATCGGCGACGACATCTTCGCCGAGGTGCGCGCCGCGCTGGATGCCGAGACCGTCAGCTTCCCCTGGGAGCAGGGCGACGTGCTGATGCTGGACAACATGCTCGTGGCCCATGCGCGCTCGCCCTTCAAGGGGCCGCGCAAGGTCATCGTCGCCATGGCCGAGCCGCGCAGCAATCTGGACCGTTTCTGAGAACCCGGGAGGCAGCTGACATGCTGAGTGGACAAAGTGCAATCGCGGCCGCAGGCCAGGCGCCGGCCAGCCTGGTCGAGCACCTGAGGGGCCTGGCGCAGCAGCGGCCCGACGACATCTGGCTCACCGTGGCCGCCGTGCAGGACGGCCGCGTGGTCGAGCGCAGCCACAGCTATGGCGAGTTCGACCGCCGCGTGCGCGCGCTGGCTGCACGGCTGCAGCAGCTGTGCCCCGTGGGCGCGCGCGCCCTGGTGATGATGGACAACGACGAGCACTACGCCGCCAGCATGCTGGCCTGCTTCTACGCGGGCGTGATCGCCGTGCCGGTGCCGCCGCTGGAGTCGCTGCGCGTGCAGCATCTGGAGCGGCTGCTGGGCATCGTGGGCGACGCGGACGCGGCCTGCGTGATCAGCACGGCCGAAGTGATGCAGGCCCTGCCCGGTGCCGATGCGCGCTTTGCAGGCATTGCCGCCGTGGCCGCCGATCAGGTGGACCTGGCCGATGCCGAGGCCTGGCGGCCCCATGTGCCGGCTGCCGACGACATCGCCTTCCTGCAATACACCTCGGGCTCCACCTCGGCACCCAAGGGCGTAATGGTCAGCCACGGCAACCTCATCGCCAACGAGGCCGCCATCCAGCAGCGCATGGACATAGGCGCGGGCGACCGCTTCATGTCCTGGGCGCCGCTGTACCACGACATGGGCCTGATCGGCGGCCTGCTGCAGCCGCTGTACAGCGGCCTGCCGCTGGTGCTGACCTCGCCGCGCCTCTTCCTGGAAAGCCCCGTGCGCTGGCTGGAGCTGATCTCGCGCCACCGCGCCACCATCAGCGGCGGCCCCGACTTCGCCTACCGCATGTGCCTGGAGCGCATCAAGCCGTCGCAGCTGGCGCAGCTGGACCTGTCGAGCTGGCGGCTGGCCTACACGGGCGCCGAGCCCGTACGTGCCGACACCGTCACGGCCTTCGCGCAGCGCTTTGCCGCCTGCGGGCTGCGGCCTGACGCGGCCTATGCCTGCTACGGCCTGGCCGAAGCCACCCTGTTCATCACCGGCGGCAGCTGCGGCGCGGGCGCCACGATCACGTCCTTCGATACCGAGGCCCTGGCGCAGGGCCGGGCCGAGGAAAGCTCCGGCGCCTCGCAGACCACCCCGCTGGTGGGCTGCGGCCCTGCCGTTCCCGGGCATGCTGTGGCCATCGTCGATCCGCACAGCCTGCAGGTGCTGGAGCCCGGCCGCGTGGGCGAGATCTGGGCGCACGGCCCCAGCATCAGCCAGGGCTACTGGGGCAAGCCGCAGCAAACGCAGCAGGCCTTTGTCGAGCATGCAGGCCGGCGCTGGCTGCGCACGGGCGACCTGGGCTTCGTGCACGGCGGGCAGGTCCATGTGGCGGGCCGCATCAAGGACCTGATCATCGTGCGCGGGCACAACCTCTACCCGCAGGACATCGAGCGCGTGGTCGAGGCCGAGGTCGAAGCCGTGCGCAAGGGGCGCGTGGCCGCGTTTGCGGTGGAGGGGCCTTCGGGCGAGGGCATAGGCGTGGCCGCCGAGATTTCGCGCGGCCTGCAAAAGCTGGTGCCGCGAGAGGCTCTGGTTGACGCGCTGGCTGCCGCCGTGGCCACGGCCTTTGGCGAGGCGCCGGCCGTCGTGGTCCTGCTGGAGCCTGGTGCCCTGCCGCGCACATCGAGCGGCAAGCTCCAGCGCCAGGCCTGCAAGAAGGGCTGGGCGCAGCGCAGCCTGGATGCCTATGCGGTCTGGGAGCATGGTGCCTTCGTGGACGCAACGGAATCTGCAGCGAACGACGGTGCAGACCTGTCCGCCCCGCCACGCGATGCCACCGAGACTGCGCTGGCCGTTCTCTGGTGCGAGGTGCTGCGCCGCGCCGAGCTGCCTGCGGGCGATCCGCATTTCTTCCTGCTGGGCGGCAACTCCCTATCGGCCGTGCAACTGGCTGCACGCGTGTCGCAGCAATGGGGCGTGGACTTTGCGCCAGGCCTGGTCTTTGACCGGCCCCGGCTTTCGGCCTGCGCGGCGGCACTGCGCGAACTGCAGGCGGCCGGCGCGGGAACGGGCACGCCCCGTCCTGGCCCTGTGGCGCGCGGCCCTGGTGCAAGCCAGCCCCTGTCCCACGCCCAGCAGCGGCAGTGGTTTCTCTGGCACCTGGATCCTGCGGGCACGGCCTACCACGTGGCGGTGGAGCTGCAGCTGGGCGGCACGCTGGATGCGCAACGGCTGCACACGGCCCTGGAGCACCTGGTGGCACGCCACGATGCGCTGCGCACCGTGTTCCTGCCTGACGCCGACGGGTCGGCCCGGCAGCATGTGCTGGATAGCGGCGGCCTGGAGTTCCAATGGCTGGACCTGGGCTGCGAGCCGCGGCGTGCCGCTGAAGAGGCACGCCGCCTGCACGCCAGGCCCTTCGACCTGGGCCAGGGCCCGCTGCTGCGCGCGCTGCTGATGCGGCTGGCGCCGGGCGACCACCGCCTGGTGCTGGTCATGCACCACATCGTGTCCGACGGTGTATCCCTGCAGAACCTGATGGACGAACTTGCGCAGCAATACCTCCATCTGGGTGATGCGGCGGCCGCCGCCGAGCCCGCTGCCCCCGCATTGCAATACGCCGACTACGCCGCCTGGCATGCAGCCTGGCTGGACGGCGGTGTGCGCGAGCGGCAACTGGCCTACTGGCGCGGGCAACTGGGCAGCGAGCATCCCGTGCTGGCCTTGCCCAGCGACCGGCCACGCGCCGCCGTGGCCCGCTACTCGGCTGCCCGGCATGGCTTCGCGCTGCCTGCGCCGCTGGTGGACGCGTTGCGCGCGCGTGCCGCCGAAGCCGGCTCCAGCCTGTTCATGGTGCTGCTGGCAGGCTGGCAGGCCGTGCTGCACCGCCATACCGGCCAGCAGGTGCTGCGCCTGGGCGTGCCCGTGGCGGGCCGCCAGCATGCGGGCACGCAGGGCCTGATCGGGTTCTTCGTCAACACCCTGGTGCTGCAGGCCGAGGTCGATGGCCGCACCCCGCTGGCCCGGGTGCTCGCCGCAGCACGGCACGCCACGCTGCAGGCCCAGGCCCACCAGGACCTGCCTTTCGAGCAGCTGGTGGAGGACCTGCAGCCCCAGCGCAGCCTGGCGCATCCGCCGCTGTTCCAGCTGCTGTTCAACCATGTGCATGAGGATTTGCGCGGCTTCGAGCGCATGACGGGCTGCACGGCCGAAGCGGCTGCCGTGCCCGGAGGCACGGCGCAGTTCGAGCTGTCCCTGGAAGTGCGTGAACGCGCAGGCGGCGCCGTGCGCGTGGGCATGGACTATGCGGCCGAACTGTTCCTGCCCGCCACCATGGAGCGCCTGGGCCAGCACTATCTGCGCATGCTCGAGGCCCTGGCCGATCACCCCGAGGCGACTGTGGGCGAGGTGGATCTGCTGTCGGAGGAAGAACGTGCCGAGCTGGTGGCCTGGCAGTCTGGGCAGAGCGGGCAGGGCGGCCATGCCGTCCCCGAGCTGGTCCATGCCGCCTTCGAGCAGCAGGCGCGCCGCAACCCGCAGGCCACGGCCCTGGTCTTTGGAGAAGACTCCTGGAGCTATGACGAACTCAATGCGCGCGCCAACCGCCTGGCCCACCATCTGATCGCACTTGGTGTGCGGCCCGAAGTGCAGGTCGGCATTGCCATGGAGCGTTCGCTGGACATGGTGGTCGGCCTGCTGGCCATCATGAAGGCTGGTGGCGCCTATGTGCCCATGGACCCCGAGCACCCGGCCGAGCGCCTGCGCCACATGGCCGACGACAGCGGCATCGGCGTGCTGCTGACCCAGTCGGGCCTGGTCGCAAGGCTGCCGCTCGCGCTGCAGCCGCTGTGCCTGGCGGTGGACTCCATCGATCTGGCCGGCCTGCCAGCACATGACCCGGCTGTCGCCCTGCACGGCGAGAACCTGGTCTACGTCATCTACACCTCGGGCTCCACCGGCCTGCCCAAGGGCGCGGGCAACCGCCACCGCGCGCTGTGCAACCGCCTGGCCTGGGGTCAGCAGCACCAGCCACTGGCCGCGCAGGACACCGTGCTGCAGAAGACGCCGTTCAGCTTCGACATCTCGTTCTGGGAGTTCTTCTGGCCGCTGTCCACAGGCGCCCGGCTGGCGCTGGCAGGGCCCGGGGAGCATCGCGATCCTGCGCGCATCGCGGCCCTGGTCGAGCGCCATGCCGTCAGCTGCATCCACTTCGTGCCGTCCATGCTGCAGGCCTTTCTGTCCAGTGGCCATGCCCCGTCCTGCACGGGCCTGAAGCACATCGTCTGCAGCGGCGAGGCCCTGCCGGCCGAGTTGCGCGACCGCGCACTGGCCTTGCTGCCGGGAGCCCGCCTGCTCAACCTCTACGGGCCGACCGAAGCCGCCATCGAAGTCACCTACCACGACTGCCGCGAGCCCGGCCCGCAGGCCGTGCCCATCGGGCGGCCGCTGGGCAACGTGCAGGTGCATATCGTCGACGCAGGCCTGCTGCCGGTGCCGCGCGGCGTGGCCGGCGAGCTGCTGCTGGGTGGCCTGGCGCTGGCGCGCGGCTACTGGGGCCGGCCCGCGCTCACGGCCGAGCGCTTTGTGGCCAGCCCTTCGGCGCTGGCGGGCGAGCGCGCCTACCGCACGGGCGACCTCGTGCGCTGGAACGAGCAGGGTGAGATCGAATACCTGGGCCGACTGGACCACCAGGTCAAGATCCGCGGCTTCCGCGTGGAGCTGGGCGAGATCGAGGCCGCCCTGCTGGCCGTGCCAGGCCTGCGCGAGGCGGTGGTGGTCGCAGACTCTGCCGAAGGCGGCAGCCGGCTGGTGGCCTACCTGGCCGGTGAAGGTGCCGCGCTGCAGGACCTGGCGGCGCTCAAGGCGCAGCTGGCGCGCAGCCTGCCCGACTACATGGTGCCCTCCCTTTTTGTGCGCCTGGACGCGCTGCCGCTCAACAGCAACGGCAAGGTGGACCGCAAGGCGCTGCCTGCACCCGTGCATCAGTATTCATCGGGCGGCGGCGCGCAGCCGTTCGAGGCACCCGAAGGCGGTGTGGCCGAGACCATTGCCGCCATCTGGCGCGAGCTGCTGCAGCTCGAACGCATAGGCGCCAACGAGAGCTTCTTCGACCTGGGCGGGCATTCGCTGCTGCTGATACGCGCGCACCGGCGGATCGAGGATGCGCTGGGCAGCGGGCTTTCCGTGATCGACATGTTCCAGCACCCGACCGTGGCCACGCTGGCGCGCTGCATCGAGGCGCAGCGCGGCGCGGGGGCGGCCCAGGAAGGGCTGAAGGACCAGCAGGCCGACGCGCGCGCCCAGCGCCGCCGCGCCGCGTTGCTGGGCCGCCGTGGCCTGACCGAGGAGGTGAATTGATGCGTACCCAGAATGCGGGCTACAGCGGCGTGGAGATCGCCATCATCGGCATGGGCGGACGCTTCCCGGGCGCGGACAGCGTGGACGCGCTGTGGCGCAACATCCTCGAAGGCCGCGAATCCGTGACCGCCTTCAGCGACGAGGCCCTGCGCGCCCAGGGCACGGAACAGGCCCTGCTGGACGATCCCGCCTGCGTGAAGTCCGGCGTGATGCTGGAAGGCCTGGACTGGTTCGATGCCGGTTTTTTCGGCTACACGCCGCGCGAGGCCGGCCAGATCGATCCCCAGCAGCGCGTCTTCCTCGAATGCGCCTGGCAGGCGCTGGAGCATGCGGGCTATGACGCCGAGCGGCTGGACGTGGCGGCCGGCGTGTTCGCGGGTGCGGGCGCCAATCTCTACCTCATGCGCCATCTCCTGGGACGTGCCCAGTGGAGCGGCGGCATCGCCGAGCTGATCGCCCTGCTCAACGGCAACGCGGCCGACGCCCTGTGCACGCGCGTGGCCTACAAGCTCAACCTGCGCGGCCCGGCCGTGACCGTGCAGACGGCCTGCTCCACCTCGCTGGTGGCCGTGCACATGGCCTGCCAGTCCTTGCTGGGCATGGAGTGCGACATGGCCCTGGCCGGCGGGGTCTGGCTCAACCTGCTGCAGGGCGCGGGCTACCTGCACCAGCCGGGCGCCATTCTGTCCTCGGACGGCCATTGCCGAGCCTTCGATGCGCGCGCCGATGGCACCATGCTGGGCAGCGGCGCGGGCGTGGTCGTGCTCAAGCGCCTGGACGAGGCGCTGCGCGACGGCGACACCGTCCATGCCGTGATCCGGGGCAGTGCCGTGAACAACGATGGCGCGCGCAAGATCGGCTACAACGCGCCCAGCGTGGACGGCCAGGCCGAGGCCATACGCGCCGCCCAGGCCATGGCCGGCGTCGAGCCCGCTTCCGTGGGCTATGTCGAGGCCCATGGCACGGGCACCACGCTGGGCGATCCCATCGAGATCGCGGCGCTCACCCAGGCCTTCGGCGCGGCGGGAGGACTGACGGGGCGTGCGCCCGGGCACTGCGCCCTGGGATCGGTCAAGACCAATGTGGGGCATCTGGATGCCGCAGCCGGCGTGACCGGCCTGATCAAGGCCGTGATGGCGCTGCGCCACCGCACCCTGCCGCCCAGCCTGAACTTCTCCACGCCCAACCCGCGCGTGGACTTCGCTGGCAGCCCCTTCCGCGTCCAGACCACGGCGCAGGACTGGCCTGCCGGCCCGCTGCCCCGGCGTGCCGGCGTGAGTTCCTTCGGCATGGGCGGCACCAACGCGCATGTGGTGCTGGAGGAAGCTCCGGCCACGCTGCCGGCCGTTCCATCGGAAAGCGCAGGGCGGACCCCCCAATTGCTGCTGCTGTCGGCGCGTACGCCGCAGGCGCTGCAGGCCTCGGCCAGCCGGCTGGCCAGCCATCTGGCTCAGCACCCGGGCCTGGACCTGGCCGATGTGGCCCACACGCTGCGCGTGGGCCGCAAGCGCCATGCGCACCGGCTGGCCGTGCTGGCCCATGGCGTGCCGCAGGCCATCGAGGCGCTGGACCACCCGGCGCCCCTGGTGCATTTCACGGGCAGCGCGCTCTCGCCCCAGCCCGGCCTGGCCTTTCTGTTCCCGGGCCAGGGCGCCCAGCACGCGGGCATGGCGCGCAGCCTGCATGCGCAGGAGCCGGTGTTCCGCGACATCGTGGACCGCTGCTGCGAGAGGGTGAGGACGCAGACCGGCATGGACCTGCTGCCTTGGCTGCTGGCGCATGCCGACGATGCCCAGGCCGCGCAGGCGCTGGCGCGCACCGAGGCCACGCAGCCCGCGCTGTTCATCGTCGAGTACGCCATGGCGCGGCTGTGGATGTCCTGGGACCTGCAGCCCGAGGCCATGCTGGGCCACAGCATCGGCGAGTACGTGGCGGCCTGCATCGCCGGAGTCTTCTCGCTCGACGATGCGCTGGACCTGGTGGTCGCGCGCGGTCGCATCATGCAGGCCACCGAGCCCGGCGCCATGCTGGCGGTGGGCCTGCCTGAGACTGCGCTGCAGCACTGGCTGGGCCGGGGCTGCGATCTGGCCGCCGTCAATGCGGCCGATCTGTGCGTGCTCTCGGGCCGGCCCGACGCCATTGCGGCCGCCGAGCAGGCCTTGGCCGGCACGGGCGTGCTGCTGCGCAGACTGCAGGTGTCGCACGCCTTTCATTCCGCGCTGCTCGATCCCGTGCTCGACGCCTTCGCGCAGAAGCTGGCCGGCGTTCGATTCAACCGGCCTGCCATGGCCTTCATCTCCAACCTCAGCGGCCGCTGGATCCGCGACGAAGAGGCCCAGGACCCGCGCTACTGGCTGCAGCATCTGCGCGGCACGGTGCGCTTTGCGCAGGGCCTGGACACGCTGCTGGACCCAAGCGACCGCATCCTGCTGGAAGTGGGCCCGGGCCAGGGCCTCGGCGGCCTGGCCCGGCGCCATCCCAAGGCTGGCGCACGCACCGTGCTGGCCTCGCAGGCAGCCGCCAACCGCGAGGAGTTGCAGGCCGACCAGCCCGCGCGCTGCCTGGCCCAGCTCTGGACGGCGGGCGTTGACGCGGCCAAGGCACCGCTGCTGAACAGCGCACAGGGCGCGCGCCGCGTGCCCTTGCCCGGCTATCCGTTCGAGCGCGAATCGCACTGGGTTGCCGCCACGGTGCCGGCCTCTGAGGCATCTCCAGCCTCTCCTGCTGCCCTTTCCGGAACCGATCCCCTGGACTGGCTGTATGCGCCCGTCTGGCAACGATCCGCGCCTGTGGCATGCGCCGCCACGGCCGCGGCGGGCGGCTGCATGCTGCTGCTGGCCGAGGCCGGATCGGCACTGGCCGAATCCCTGGTGCAGGCCTGGTTCGCCACCCAGTCCGTGCCCGTGGTCCGCATCGAACCGGGTCTGCGCCATGAACGCCTGGGGCCTGCCCGCCATGCGCTGCGCATGACCGAGCGCAGCGACTGGACGCGCGCCCTGGGGCAGATAGCGGCCGAGATCGGCCTGGTAGCCTGCATCTGCGATCTGTGGAGCCTGGGCACGCTGGATGACGCACAGGCGGCCGAGCGCTGCCTGCTCGGCCCGCTGGCCCTGGCCCAGGCGCTGGAAGCGATGCCCGCCGTGCGCGCAGGCGGTGGGCTGCAGATGCTGCTGGTCACGGACGGGCTGGAGGACGTGACAGGAACCGAAGCCCTGCAGCCCGCCAAGGCCATGCTCCACGGACCCTGCCTCGTGATTCCGCAGGAGCTGCCGGGCATGGCCTGCCGCATCGTCGATGTGCTGCTTGTGCACAGCGAGCAGCCCGATGGGGCGGCCGCGCTGGCGCGGCGCATCCTTGCCGAGTTCAGCGAGCCCGCACCGGCCTGCGTGGCCCTGCGCGGCCCGCACCGCTGGACCCGGCGCTACGAGCGCATTGCGGGGCAGACGGCACCCGCCGTCACGCCAGCTGCGCCAGCCACCGCGCCGCGCCTGCGCCGTGGCGGCTGCTATCTGATCACGGGCGGCCTGGGCGGCATGGGGCTGGCGCTGGCCCGGCACCTGGCCGAGCACTGGCAGGCCCGGCTGGTGCTGCTGGGCCGCTCGCCGCTGCCTGAACGGGGTCAGTGGCAGGCACTGGCGCAGGATGCGCAGACCGAACCTGCGCTGCGTGCCCGGCTGCAGCAGTTGCTGGAGCTGGAACGGCTGGGTGCCCAGCTGTGCACGGTGCAGGCCGATGTGGGCAGCAAAGCCCAGCTGCGCACTGCGTTGGAGCAGGCGCAGCGCGCGTTCGGCGAAATTCATGGCGGCATCCATGGCGTCATCCACGCCGCCGGCCTGGCCGGAGACGGCATGCTCGCGGGCAAGCGGGCACACGAGGTGATGCAGGTGCTCGCGCCCAAGCTCCAGGGCACGCGGGCCTTGCTGGCAGCCCTGGACGGGCAGCCGCTGGACTTCATGCTGCTGTGCTCCTCCCTGTCCGCCGTGGCGGGTGGCCTGGGCCGCATCGACTATGCGGCCGCCAACGCCTGCCTGGATGCGCTGGCCGTGGCCCATGGCCGCACGGCCGGCTGGCCGCTGATTTCCGTGGGCTGGGACGGATGGCGCGGCGTGGGCATGGCGGCAGGCACGTCCATGCCCGAAGGTGTGGGCATCGCACCGGAGCAGGGCGCGCACCTGTTCGAGCACATCCTGGCCAGCCCTGTGCAGTCCCATGTCTGCGTGTCCACCACCGACCTGGAGACGCGCCGCCACGCGGACCTTGCCAAGTTGCTGGACCAGGCCCTGCCCGCAGCAGCGACAACGGCAGCGACGGCCGGGCCTGCGCCCGCCCAGGCGCGGCCCGGTGGCATGGCCGGCTTCGCGGCGCCCGAGGGCGACCTGGAGACCGGTCTGGCCGCGCTCTGGAGCGGCTTCCTGGGCGTGGCTCCCGTGGGCGCCGAGGACAACCTTTTCGAACTCGGCGGCGACTCGCTCATGGCCATACAGCTGCTGGCGCGCGTGCGCCAGGCCTATGGCGTCGAAATCCATCCTGCGGCCTTGCTGCGCACGCCCACGGTGCGACGCCTGGCCGAACTCGTTGAAACCCGGCTGATCGAGGAAATCCAGGCGCTGGACGCACAAGCCGAGCCCGCCCCGACCAGCGCATCGCCGCTTTATTCGTGAAGATCGCCATGACAGCACCGCAAGATATTCAGTCCCTGCGCGCCCGGCTCAGCCCCGAGCAGCGTGCCCAGCTCGATGCCCGCCTGCGCGGCGGCGGCAGCCCGGCCGTGCGCGCTGGCCAGGACATTCCACGCCGCGATCCGGCCAGCCCGGCCCTGCTGTCCCATGCCCAGCGCAGCCTCTGGCTGACCTGGCAGCTGGCGCCCGACAGCCCGGCCTACAACCTGGCCGGCAGCCTGGACATGGAAGGCCCGCTGGACGTGGCGGCGCTGGCGGCCGCGCTGGGCGACCTGGTGTCGCGGCACGACATCCTGCGTACGCGGATCACGGCCGGCGACGATGGCCAGGCGGAGCAAGTGGTGCAGCCGATGGAGCCGGTGCAACCGGACGGGGCCACGTCACTGCAAATGCCTGTGGTCGATCTGCCGGCGCAGGCCGCGCTGGAGGACGCATTGGCCGGCTTCGCGCAGACGCCTTTCGCCCTTGACCGCCAGGCACCGCTGCGCGCCTGCCTGTACCGCCTGGGGGCGCAGCGCCACGTGCTGGCGCTGTCGCTGCACCATATCGCTGCGGACGGCTGGTCGCTGCGCATCCTGATTGACGAGCTGCTGCACTGCTACGAGGCCCGGTTGCGCGCGCAGCCCCCCGCGCTGGCGCCCATGCCCATCCAGTTCGCCGACTACGCAGCCTGGGAACGCCAGCGCCTGGACGGTGGCGAGCGAGAGCGCCAATTGCGCTACTGGCGCGATCGCCTGGGCCAGGAACACGCGCCGCTGGAGCTGCCCCTGAGCCATGCGCGCGGCGCCGTGACCGGCGCGGCCGAGGGCCGGTACCGCTTTGTCTGGTCCGCCGAGCTGTCCGACGCAGTGCGCGCGCTGGCGCGGGCGCGGGGCGCCTCGCTGTTCATGGCCATGACGGCCTTGCTGGATCTGTTGCTGTACCGCCTGAGCGGCCAGCGCCGCATCCGCGTGGGCACGCCCATTGCCAACCGGGGCAAGGCCGAGACGCATGGGCTGATCGGCTATCTGCTCAACCTGCAGGTGCTGCAGGTCGATGCCGCACCGCAGATGGGCTTTGGCGAACTGCTGGAACAGGTGCGCCAGGCCGTGCTGGATGCGCAGCAGCATGCCGACCTGCCGTTCGACATGCTGGTCGAGGCGCTGGCGCCCGAGCGCCTGCCGGGCGTGCATCCGCTGTTCCAGGTCAAGTGCACGCAGCAGGACGCCATGGAGCGCGAGCGCAGTGCCGCCGGCCTGCGCGTGCGCATGCAGACACTGACGGCAGGCCAGGCGCATTTCGACCTGAGCCTGGACTTCACCGACCGGGCCGAGGGCATCGAATGCGTGTTCATCCACGACACGGGCCTGTTCGATGCGCAGCGCATCGCCGTCTTCGCGGACAGCCTGACCCGCTGCGCGCAGCAGGTGGTGGCTGCTCCCGATGCAGCACTGGCAGCCATTGCGCTGGCCGACCCGCCTGACCCGAACGCCGTGCCACATCCCGCTGAGTCGCAGGTCGCAACAGTGCTTGCGCTGTGGAACGCCTCGGTGGCGCGCCAGGGCCAGGGCATGGCGCTGCGCGCCGAATCGCGCACCGCATCCTTCGCGCAGCTGGACCGTGCGGCCAACCGCCTGGCCGCGCAGCTGCGCGCGCAGGGCCTGCGTCCGGAAACCCGCATCGGCGTACTGGCGCCGCGTTCGCCCGAGATGGTGCTGGGCATGCTGGCCGTGCTCAAGGCCGGCTGCGTCCATGTGCCGCTGGACCCCGAGCTGCCGGCCGAGCGCCTGGCCTGCCAGCTGGACGACTGCGGCGCCCGCCTGCTGCTGGCCGCGCAGCCCGCGGCGTGGCAGCCGGCGATTCCCGTCTGGCCGCTGGCACTCTCCGACGACACCGAGCCTGAAGGCACCGCGCTGGAACCCGTCACGCTCCACCGCGATCAGGCCGCCTACCTCATCTACACCTCGGGCTCCACCGGCCAGCCCAAGGGCGTGGTGATCAGCCACGGCGCGCTGGCCAACTATGTGCAGGGCGTGCTGGCGCGGCTGGACCTGCCGGCCAGTGCCTCCAGCATGGCCATGGTGTCCACCGTGGCCGCCGACCTGGGCCATACGGTGCTGTTCGGCGCGCTGTGCTCTGGGCGCCTGCTGCACCTGATCGCCCCCGAGCGCGTCTTCGATCCCGATGCCTTTGCGGACTACATGCACACGCACCAGGTCGATGTGCTCAAGATCGTGCCCAGCCATCTGCAGGCCCTGCTGAATGCTGCCCGGCCCGAACAGGTCCTGCCACGCCATTGCCTGGTGCTGGGGGGAGAGGCCACGGGCTGGGCGCTGGGCGCGCAGATCGCCGCACTCAGCCCGGGTACCAGGGTGCTCAATCACTACGGCCCGACGGAGACCACCGTGGGAGTACTGACACAGGAGGCCGCCGCAGGCGCTCGCGAGGCCGCCACGGTCCCGCTGGGCAAGCCATTGGGCAATGGCCGCGCGCATGTGCTGGACGAATGGCTGAGCCCGGTTGGCCAGGGACTTGCCGGAGAGCTGTACCTGGGCGGCCAAGGCCTGGCGCGCGGCTACCAGGGCAGGCGTGGCCAGACCAGCGAGCGCTTTGTTGCTGATCCCTGGTGCGCAGGCCAGCGCCTGTACCGCACGGGGGACCGCGTACGGCAGCTCGTCGATGGCAGCTTCGAGTTTCTGGGCCGGCACGACGACCAGATCAAGCTGCACGGTTACCGCATCGAACTCAGGGAAGTTGCCCAGGCGCTGCAGGGACTGCCCGGCGTTGCGAGTGCCGAAGCCATCGTGCGCGAGGCCCAAAGCGGACAGCAGCGCCTGCTGGCCTATGTCGTCGCTCAAGAAGGACAG
Source organism: Delftia sp. UME58 (assembly GCF_014170385.1). Classification (NCBI taxonomy): domain Bacteria; kingdom Pseudomonadati; phylum Pseudomonadota; class Betaproteobacteria; order Burkholderiales; family Comamonadaceae; genus Delftia; species Delftia sp. UME58. The sequence continues at coordinate 7,888 of NZ_LZZV01000106.1, read as the reverse complement.
GTGCTCGATATCGCCGCGCTGCGCGAACTCCTGTCGCGTGCTTTGCCGACCTATATGCTGCCCGCAGCCATCGTGCAGCTGCCCCAACTGCCGTTGACCATGAACGGCAAGATCGACCGGAATGCCCTGCCGGAGCCTGCGCCGGAGTCCGTTGAAGGCGCTGGCCATGAGGCGCCGGTGGGAGCGGCCGAGCAGGCGCTGGCTGCGGTGTGGGCAGAGGTGCTGGGGCGCGAGCACATCAGCCGCAGGGACAACTTCTTCGAGATTGGAGGAGACTCCATCCTCGCTCTCAAGGTGGTGGCCAAGGCACGCAAGCGTGGGCTCAGACTGGTACCCAGGCAATTGTTCGAGCAGGTCAGCCTGCAGCAGCTGGCCGCCATGCTGGAGTCCTCACCGCCTGCTCAGCAGGCCACGGCGGCAGGTGCGAATCAAGCCAAGGAAGAGTCCATTGCGGTGCTGGAGGCGGCGCTGCGCAGCCAGCCGCTGCTGCCATCGCATGCCCAACTGCGCCAATGGTTCCTCTGGCAGCTGGATCCGCACAGCAGTGCCTACCACATCGCAGGCGCGCTGAAACTGGCGGGAGCGTTGGATCTGCCAGCCCTGCGCCTGAGCTTCGACGAGCTTGTGGCGCGCCACGAATCGCTGCGCACGGTGTTCCGTGCCGATGCCCAGGGCCAGGTGTGGCAGCACATCCAGGCGCCAGCGGAACTGCCCGGCTCCGCGATGCCGCTGATCGATTTCTCGACCTTGCCCGAGAACCGGCGCGATGCCGCCGTGCGGCAAGAGGCAATGGGCATCATCGCCGCGCCCTTCGATCTGTCCCGGGGGCCGCTGCTGCGGCTGGCGCTGATCCGTGTGACGCCACAGGCACATGTGCTGGTCGTGGTCATGCACCACATCGTCTCGGACGGCTGGTCCATGCAAATCATCGTGGACGAGTTCGCTCAGCGTTACTGCGCACGTCTTCAAGGGCAAAGCCTGAAGCTTGCCCCGCTGCGCCTGCAGTACGCGGATCATGCAGCCTGGCACCGGGGCTGGCTGCAGGGCGGCGAGGGGGAGCGACAACTGGCTTACTGGAAGAGCAGGCTGGGCAGCGAGCATCCCGTCATGCAATTGCCCACGAGCCAGCCACGCCGCGCAGGTGTCCGCTACCGCGCTGCACAGCATTCCATCGCGCTGTCCGCCGAGCGGGTGCAGGGCCTGCAGCGCAGGGCCCAGGCCCAGGGCATGAGCCTGTTCATGGTGATGCTGGCAGGGTTCCAGGCGCTGCTGCATCGCTATACCGGCCTGCAGGACATCCGGGTCGGCGTGCCCACCGCCAACCGGCACAGGGCAGAGAGCCAGGGCATCGTGGGTTTCTTCGTCAACACCCAGGTGATGCGCGGGCAGTTGCACGGCCAGATGACGCTGTCCGAGTTGCTGATCCAGGCCCGGGATGCCGTGGCGCAGGCCCAGGAGCACCAGGACCTTCCCTTCGAGCAGTTGGTGGAAGCGCTGCAGCCGCAGCGCAGCCTGAGCGTCAGTCCCCTGTTCCAGGTGATGTTCAACCACCAGAGAAAGGGCCGCCAGGTGCTGGAGCAGCTTCCCGGGCTGCGGTTCGAGGGCTATCTGGACATCGAGAGATCGACCATATTCGAGTTCATGCTGGACACGGTCGAGTGGGAGGATGGCCGCCTCAGCGCGCAGTTCAGCTATGCACAGGAGCTGTTCGAAGCTCCCATGGTCGAGCGGCTGGCGCGCAGCTTCGACCAGTTGCTGGCGACGCTGGTGGAAAGGCCCGGGGCGCGGCTGTCCGAGATCGACATCCTCGGCGCTGCCGACCTCCGAAATCTCGATGCGTGGAGCCGTGCAGGCGGGCAGGGGGCCAACCCTGGCTGTCTTGTGCAGATGATCGAGGGCCAGGTGCAGCGGCAGCCGCATGCGATCGCCACCGAATGTGCGGGAGAAAGCCTCAGCTACGGCGAGTTGAACCTCCGCGCCAACCGCCTGGCCCATCTGCTGATACGCAAGGGCATGGGGCCTGAGCGCCGTGTCGCCGTGGCCTTGCCGCGCGGCATTGATTCAGTGGTGGCCTTGCTGGCCATCCTCAAGTCGGGCGCCGCCTATGTGCCGCTGGACCTGGACTACCCTGCGGACAGAATCGCCGTCATGCTGGAAGACAGCCGGGCCGATGTCTTCATCCATAACGCGGATATGGGCGCCGCGCTTTCGGGCACCTTTGAAGGGCTGCCCGGCATCGACCTGCGCCGCGTGGTGTGGGCCCAGTTGCCACAGGGCAACCCGTCCGTCGCGTTGAATGCGGACAGCCTGCTGTACATCCTGTTCACCTCAGGCTCCACCGGGCGTCCCAAGGGCATTGCCATGCGGCACGGCGTGCTCTCTCAACTGGTCGCATGGCAGATCACCCGGATGCCGGGATCGGCACGAACGCTGATGTTTGCCTCGCCTTGCTTCGATGTGGGCTACCAGGAGGTCGCCGTGGCCCTCTGCTCGGGCGCCACCCTGGTCCAGACGGATGCTGACCAGAGAAGGGATTTCTCGTTGCTGCTGGCCTTGATGGAGGATCAGGCCGTGGAGCGCGTCTACCTGCCCTATGCCGTGCTCCAGCTGCTGGCCGAAGCGGCGCTGCGCCTGGACAGGCGCCTGCCCGCGCTGCGGCAGATCATCACGGCGGGCGAGCAGCTCAAGCTGACCGAGGAGCTGGCGGCCTGGCTGCGGCGCCTGCCCCGATGCCGGTTGTTCAACCAGTACGGTCCCACGGAAACCCACGTGGTCAGCAACTCGTACGTGGACGCTGGCGACGGCCGCATGCTGCCACCCATAGGCACGCCCGCGTCCACGGCCATCCTGCGCGTGCTGGACGACAGCCTGCAGCTGGTGCCGCCGGGCGTGGTCGGCGAGCTGTATCTGGGTGGTGCGCTCGCCAGAGGCTATGTGGGGCGTCCCTCGCTCACGGCGCAGCGCTTTGTGGCGGACCCGCTGGACGGCCATGCCGGGCGCCTGTACCGGACGGGGGATCTGGCGCGTTGGGATGAGCAAGGCCAGCTCGAATACCTGGGGCGCGTCGATCACCAGGTGAAGATCCGCGGCTTTCGCGTGGAGCCCGGCGAGGTGGAGGCGGCCCTGCTGGCGCTGCAGCCGGTGCGCGAGGTCGTCGTCGTGGCGCAGCAGCTGGCGAACTCAAGCCGGCTTGTGGCCTACGTCGTCGCCCATCCTGGGGCTGCTGTGGATGCCGCTGCGCTGCGTGAAGGTCTGCGGCAGTCCTTGGCCGACTACATGCTGCCTTCGGCCTTTGTCGAACTGCAGGCGCTGCCCCTGAATGCCAATGGCAAGGTGGACAGATCCAGGCTGCCCGATCCCGCTGTCGTCTCGTCGACCACCCATGAGGAACCGTCTGGAGATACCGAGCAAGGGCTGGCGCGGATCTGGTGCGAACTGCTGTCGGCGGAGCGTGTGGGCCGCAGGGACAACTTCTTCGAGTTGGGCGGCCATTCCCTGCTTGCTGCGCAGATGGTGGCACGCGTGCAAAGCACCCTGCATACCAGCCTTGCCGTCAAGGACGTGTTCGAAGCTCCCGAGCTGGCCGCCATGGCCGCTCGCATTGCCACCTCTGGTGATCAGGATGTGAAGTTCCGCGAGATCGCCTCGTTTATCGACAGTCTGGAGAACGTTTGATGGGTCTCGATCAAGTGCGGTATGTGGCGGAAAAATTCGCCGGGCTTTCCGATGACAAGCGCCGCCTTGTCTACCAGCAGCTCAGGGCGCAAGGGCTGTCTCCCGGACAATTTCCCATCCTGCCGCGTGGCTCGCAGGCGCGTGGCGAATGTGTGGCCTCGGCAGCCCAGGCACGGCAGTGGTTTCTGTGGGAGCTGGATCCTCGGAGCACGGCTTACCACCTGGCGGGCGTGATGCGGCTGGAGGGGCAATTCGATATCGAGGCGGCAAGAGCAGCACTGTCCGGCGTGGTGCAGCGCCATGAGTCGCTGCGCACGGTGTTCAGGATGGGTGAACAGGGCCAGCTTCAACAGCTCATCCGCGAACAGGCCGAGATAGATTTCAGCTGCCTGGACCTCGGCGCGTCGGGCCAAGCCCACGCACAGCAAGCCGAAGTGCAGCGCATCTGCAGCCAACCGTTCGATCTGGCCCGGGGGCCGCTGCTGCGTGCCGTGGTGTTGCGGCTTGCTCCCGAGGCGCATCTATTCGTGGTGGTCATGCACCATATCGTTGCCGATGGCTGGTCGCTGCAGATCGTGGTCAACGAATTTGCCCAGCGCTATCGGGCCTTGGTCCGGGGCGAGGCTGTGGCCCTGGCGCCGTTGGCGGTGCAGTATGCCGACCATGCGCTGTGGCAGAGAAGCTGGCTGGACGCAGGCGAGGCCGACCGGCAACTGCTGTACTGGCAACAGCAGCTGGGCGACAAGCACCCGGTTCTTGAGCTGCCGGCAGACTGGCAACGAAGGAGTGACGGACGCTACCAGGCGGCGCGACACGGCCTGGTCCTGTCCGTCGACCTGGTGCAGCGGTTGCGTGCGCTGGCTGATCGGCATGGCGCCAGCCTGTTCATGGTGCTGCTGGCAGGATTCCAGGCATTGCTGCACCGCCACACCGGCTGCGAGGATATCCGGGTGGGAGTGCCCATCGCCAACCGGCACCGGGTGGAGACCGAAGGCCTCGTCGGCTTTTTCGTCAATACCCAGGTGTTGCGCGCCAGACTGCACGGGTCCATGCCATTCAGGCAACTGCTTAACCAGACCCGCAAGGTGGCGCTGGAGGCCCAGGACCACCAGGACCTGCCTTTCGAGCGGCTGGTGGAAGCCCTGCAGCCCGAGCGCAGCCTGGGCAGCAGCCCTCTGTTCCAGGTGATGTTCAACCATCTGCGCGAGGACTACCGGGCGCTGCAGCAACTGCCAAGCCTGAAGGCCGAACTCTGCGACACCGGCGACAAGGCGGCACAGTTCGAGTGGATGCTGGAGACCACGGAGCGGCCCGATGGCAGCGTGCATGCAAGGTTCAGCTATGCGCGCGAGCGCTTCGAGCCCTCCCGCATCGCACGGCTTGCGGACCATTGGGTTCATATGCTGTCGGTATTCGCAGACCGGCCGGACTGCTGGATGGGATCGGTCGATCTGCTGCCTGCAGCGGAGACGACACAGTTGCATGCGCTGGCCCGAGCAACGCATGTGCAGGGGGATATTCAGCCCCTGCACCAGCGGATGCAGCATTGGGCCCGGCGCTGCCCTGGTGTCCCGGCGCTGGCATTCGGGCAGCAATCCCTGACCTATGCCGAACTCGACGCCCGGGCCAACCGCCTGGCCCACCGCCTGATCGCCCTGGGCGTGCGCCCCGAGACGCGCGTGGGCATTGCCATGCAGCGTTCGGTGGAGATGGTGGTGGGCCTGCTGGCCATTCTCAAGGCCGGCGGCGCCTATGTGCCGCTGGACCCGGACTACCCTGCCGATCGCCTGGCGCACATGGTGCAGGACAGCGGCATTGCTCTGGTGCTCACCCATTCGTCGGTGCGTGAGCGCATTCCCGGTGCTGCTGCGCTGCAGGTGCTGGAGATCGACACGCTGGACCTGTCGGGCGAGCCGGGCATCGACCCGCAGGTCGAGGTGAGCCCGGACAGCCTGGCCTATGTGATCTACACCTCGGGCTCCACGGGCCGCCCCAAGGGTGCGCAGCTGAGCCACCGCAACGTGGCGCGTCTGCTCGATGCCACCGATGCCTGGTTCGGCTTCGGCCCTGGCGATACCTGGACGCTGTTCCACTCCTACGCCTTCGACTTCTCGGTCTGGGAGATCTTTGGCGCGCTGTGCACGGGCGGGCGGCTGGTGGTGGTGCCGTACTGGGTCAGCCGCTCGCCCCAGGACTTCCTGGCCTTGCTGCGTGCCGAGCGCGTAACGGTTCTCAATCAGACACCTTCCGCCAGGTGGTCTTCGGCGGCGAGGCGCTGGAGCCCGAGAGCCTGAGGCCGTGGTTCGACCGCTTTGGCGACCAGGGCCCCAGGCTCATCAACATGTACGGCATCACCGAGACCACGGTGCATGTGACGTACCGGCAGATCACCAAGGCGGATTTGGACGGTGGCCGCAGCCCGGTGGGCGTGGCGATTCCGGACCTGGGCCTGTACGTGCTCGATGGCAGCCTGAACCTGCTGCCGCAGGGCGTGGCCGGGGAGCTGTTCGTGGCAGGCGAGGGGCTGGCACGTGGCTATCTCAACCGTGCAGGACTCAGTGCCGAGCGCTTCATTGCCAATCCGTTCAGCGAAGCAGGCGAGCGCCTGTACCGCACAGGCGACCTGGTGCGCTGGAGCGCCCAGGGCGAACTCGAATACCTGGGCCGGGCGGACCAGCAGGTCAAGATCCGGGGCTTTCGCATCGAGCTGGGCGAGGTGCAGTCGCAGCTGCTGGCCCAGCCCGAGGTGCGCGAGGCGGTGGTGCTGGCCAAGGAGGGGCCTGGCGGTGCACGGTTGGTGGCCTACGTCTCGTTGAACGAAGACTTGGAAGAAGGGATGCTCAGAGGCCGCCTGGGCCAGTCCCTGCCCGACTACATGGTGCCCTCGGCCATCGTCGTGCTCGATGCCCTGCCTTTGACGGCCAACGGCAAGGTGGACCGCAGGGCGCTGCCCGAGCCGGAGATGGCGAGTGCGCAGGAATACGAGGCGCCGCAAGGCGAGCTGGAGGAGACGCTGGCGAAGATCTGGGCCGAGGTGCTGGGCGTGGAGCGCGTGGGCCGGCAGGACGGCTTCTTCGAGCTGGGCGGGCATTCGCTGCTGGCCCTGGGCCTGCTGGAGCGCGTGCGCGCCCAGGGCCTGTGCGTGCAGGTGCGCACGCTGTTCCAGCATCCGAGGCTGGCGGAGTTTGCGCAGGCGGTGGAGCAGGGTCAGGGCCAGACCAATGGCGAGATCGACGTGCCGCCCAACCTGATCCCCGAAGGCTGCGCGGAGATCACACCGCAGATGCTGACCCTGGTGGAGCTGGATGCCCGGGAGATTGCGCGCATCACGGCCGGGGTGCCCGGCGGTGCAGCCAACATCCAGGACATCTACCCGCTGGCACCGCTGCAGGAGGGCATGCTGTTCCACCACATGCTGGACACGCAGCACGATGCCTACGTGACCTCGCACGAGCTGCTGTTCGACAGCCGCGAGCGGCTGGAGCACTTTGCGGCCAGCTTCAATACCGTGATTGCGCGGCACGACATTCTGCGCACGGCGGTGCTGTGGGAGGGGTTGCGCGAGCCGGTGCAGGTGGTATGGCGGCAAGCGGTGCTGCAGCTGCGGTGGCTGGAGGGCGTGCATGCGCTGCCCCAGGCGCATCGCATCGATGTGCGCCAGGCGCCCATGATCGACGGCTTTGCTGCACCCGACGGGCAGCGCTGGCGGCTGCGCCTGTACACCCACCACATGGTGGACGACAACACCACGCTGAAGCTGGCTGTCAGGGAGATAGGGCTGGTGCAGCAGGGCCTGCAGGCCCAGCTGCCCGAGCCGGTGGCGTTCAGGCGCTTTGTGGCGCAGGCGCGGCTGGGAGGCAGCAGGGCCGGGCACGAGGCGTTCTTCAGGCAGATGCTGGCAGATGTGCAGGAGCCGACGGCGCCGTACGGGTTGCTGGATGTGCGCGGGGATGGCTCCGAAGTGCAGGAGGCGCGGTTGGAGCTGGATGCGGGGCTTGCGCGGCGCATCCGGGAGCAGGCGCGCAGCCATGGGGTGAGCGCGGCGGCGCTGTTCCATCTGGCCTGGGCGCTGGTGGTGGGCAGGACCACGGGGCGGGAGGATGTGGTGTTCGGCACGGTGCTGTTCGGGCGCATGCAGGGGCAGCGGGATGCGGGCCGGGCGCTGGGGATGTTCATCAACACCTTGCCGATCCGCATCCGGCTGGGTGTGCAG
>NZ_LZZV01000105.1:0-194166 GCF_014170385.1 Delftia sp. UME58 | reverse complement strand
TGATACGCCCGCTTCGGCGCCACCAGCATGCGCGCCTCGCGCAGCACGTCCAGCAACGCATCGCGCCCCAGGCTCGCGCCGGCGTGCTGCAGCGGCTGCGCGAGCAGATGGTGCAGCTTGCGCGCGCCCAACCGGGGCTGACGCAGGCGCACGTCGCGAACGAGCTCGATCACGGTGTCGGCACGCGCACAGCGTTGCTGCTGATGCTGCAACTGCTGGTAGTAGGCTTGGCGGCTGACGCCCCAATGGCGGCAAGCCCTCGCCACGCTCAGCCCCGGGAGGAGCTTTTGCGAGAGGACTTGCCCAAAGGCTTTTTTACGATGCGCACCCCGTAGTCCTTCTTCAGGACATCGATCACCGCCTCGAACAGTTGGGCCTTCTCGTTGGCTTCGCGAAGCTGGACTTCGAGGGCCTTGATCTTCTGCTCGGGAGTCAGCGGTGCAGCAGGTGCAGATGAGGGCTTCTTGATCGGTACTGGCATGGCAAGCCCGGATGATGCCGAACTCCAGTTTTGGCGACCATGCTTGCGCAGCCACACCAACACGGTCGAACGGCCCTGGATGCCGTAGCGCTCCTGGGCCTGTTTGTACGTGAGATCGCCTTTTTCCACCTGATCGACCACCGACAGCTTAAAAGCCAGCGTGTAGTCCCGCTGCGTGCGTTTGACCCTTGATTCCATTGACTTGCCTTTTCTGAGAGGAAAAGGTGTCAACCCAGGTCAGGACGGGTCAGTCGCATAAAAAAAGCCCCGCATGGGCATGCGGGGCTTTTTGGGAGAGCGACTGCCGGCACGGAAGCCGGCATCCACAGCGCCTTACAGCGAGTCGATGAAGCTGCGCAGCTTGTCCGAGCGGCTCGGGTGCTTGAGCTTGCGCAGGGCCTTGGCTTCGATCTGGCGGATGCGTTCGCGCGTGACGTCGAACTGCTTGCCCACTTCTTCCAGCGTGTGGTCGGTGGACATCTCGATGCCGAAGCGCATGCGCAGCACCTTGGCTTCGCGCGGGGTGAGGCCGTCGAGGATGTCCTTGACCACGTCGCGCAGGCCGGCCTGCATGGCGGCGTCCACGGGGGCGGTGTTGTTGGTGTCCTCGATGAAGTCGCCCAGGTGCGAATCGTCGTCGTCGCCGATCGGCGTTTCCATGGAGATCGGCTCCTTGGCGATCTTCATGATCTTGCGGATCTTGTCCTCGGGGATCTCCATCTTGGCCGCCAGGATGGACGCATCGGGCTCGAAGCCGAACTCCTGCAGATGCTGGCGCGAGATGCGGTTCATCTTGTTGATGGTCTCGATCATGTGCACCGGGATACGGATGGTGCGCGCCTGGTCGGCGATCGAGCGCGTGATGGCCTGGCGGATCCACCAGGTGGCATAGGTCGAGAACTTGTAGCCGCGACGGTATTCGAACTTGTCCACCGCCTTCATCAGGCCGATGTTGCCTTCCTGGATCAGATCCAGGAACTGCAGGCCGCGGTTCGTGTACTTCTTGGCGATGGAGATCACCAGGCGCAGGTTGGCCTCGATCATCTCCTTCTTGGCGTCACGGCTGGCGCGCTCGCCATCGTTCATGCGCTTGTTGATGCGCTTGAGCTCGTCCAGCGGCACGACCACGCGCGACTGCAGGTCGATCAGGTTCTGCTGCAGTTCCTGCACGGGCGGGATATTGCGCTCCAGCACGTTGCTCCAGGGCTTGCCGGCCGCGACCTGCTGCACCACCCACTGCAGGTTCAGCAGGTTGGGCGGGAACTGGGCGATGAAGGTCTCCTGCGGCATGCCGCACTTGTCCACGATGATCTTGCGCAGCTCGCGTTCCTTCTTGCGCACGTCATCCACCTGGGCGCGCACGAGGTCGCACAGCTTCTCGATGGTCTTGGCCGTGAAGCGGATGGTCATCAGCTCTTCGGTCAGTGCCTTCTGCACCTTCATGTACATGGGCGTGCCGTAGCCGTCCTTGTCGTACACCTTGTGCATCTTGTCGAAGTTCTCGCGCATGGCGTCGAAGCGGCGCAGCGCCTCGTTCTTGAGTTCTTCGAGCTTCTTGGTCAGCGCCTTGGAGCCGCCCTTGCCGTCGTCGTCGTCCTCTTCGTCGTATTCGTCGAAGTCTTCTTCGGCCACGTAGTCGTCGTTCTCATTGGCGTTGACGAAGCCGTCGACGATGGTGGAGATGACGACCTTGCCTTCGCGGATTTCCTCGGACATGGCCAGGATCTCGGCGATGGTGGCAGGCGAGGCCGAGATGGCCTCCATCATGTCCATCAGGCCGCCTTCGATGCGCTTGGCGATCTCGATTTCGCCTTCGCGCGTCAGCAGCTCGACCGTGCCCATTTCGCGCATGTACATGCGCACGGGGTCGGTGGTGCGGCCGAACTCGGAGTCCACCGTGGACAGGGCGGCTTCGGCCTCTTCCTCGGCTTCCTCTTCGGTGGTGGCGGACTGGCCCGTGTTGTTCAGCAGCAGGGTTTCCGCGTCGGGGGTCTGCTCGTAGACGGCCACGCCCATGTCGTTGAGCATGGAGATCACGACTTCCAGCGTCTCGGCATCGACCAGCTTGTCGGGCAGGTGGTCGTTGATTTCGCTGTGCGTCAGGTAGCCGCGCGTCTTGCCCAGCTTGATCAGCGCCTTCAGGCGCTGGCGGCGGGTGGACATTTCCTCTTCGGTCAGGACGGTTTCGTCCAGGCCGAATTCCTTCATCAAGGCGCGTTCCTTGGCCTTGCTGATCTTCATGCGCAGGGGCTTGACCTTTTCGGCCGGGGCCGAAGTGGTCTCGACTTCGGCTTCCACTTCGGTCTCGACCTCGGACTCGCCTTCACCGTCGCCGTCGATGTCGCCATCGATGTCGGACAGGTCGGCGTCATCCATGTCGTCGCCACCTTCCTTGGCCTTGGGCTTGCGGCCGCGCTTGGCGGGGGTCTTGGCCGCGGCGGTGGAGCTTGCGGCTGCCTTGGCCGGCGCCTTCTTGGCGGCGGCAGGCTTCTTTTCTGTCTGGGCGGGGGCGTCGTCGCCTTCGGCTGCCTTCTTGCGGCCGCGCTTGGGGGTCGCGGCGGCGAGCAGCTCGTCGGCCATGGCTTTGAGTTCGGCTTGGGACTTGGTTACCACGTCGGTATCTTTCTTTGCTTTGGCCGCAGATGCGGCGCTCTTCGGTCCTGCAGCGGCTTTGCCGGCACCGGCCTTGGCCGGGGCTGAAGAGGTTGTCGAAGTCTTGGGCTTCGCTGTAGCTTCGGGGGCCTGCTTGGACTTCACGGACTTTGAAACGGGCATGAACACCTCACGGTCAGGAGCGAACACACACAAAGGGAAACTCAAACAAGCGCCGCCTAGGCGCACGCGCGGACGGACTAGGTCCGCCAGGGAAGCGAAAAACGTTCCAGGCAAGATGTCTGGGCGAACATTTGGTGTGCAGTCCTTGCGGGAAATTGGGCCGTGCAGTTGCTGCAATCACGTGAGTTCGTCACGGGGCCCGGTCCGGAGGTGCTGCTGTCGCTCTTGCCGATAGCCCCTAATTATATCTGCTTACCTCGATTTCAAGAGGAAGTACGCATCTGGTTTTCCAGGACCTGCTGTCGGGCAAAGAGATCGCGATAGCGCTGGGCGGCGCTGGGGTCCCGTGCCATGTCGCGCACGGCTTCGTCGATCTGGGCCTTGATGTGGTCGATGACGATGCGGTTGAGCACGCCGCGCAGCTCGCGGCGCAGCTCGGGCAGCTCGCCTTCGGGATGGGCGTGGGGGCCGCTCATCAGCTTGTCGGCCAGCACTTCATGGGGCAGGCCGCGCAACTGCTCGCGCAGCACGGCGAAGGGCCGGGGGCCGGATTCCTGGAACTGTGCTTCCATCCAGCGGAACAGCGCGCCGTGCCCGGCGGCGCAGCGCGCCAGCGCCTCGAAGTCCTCGTGGGTGAGTTCTTCCATGAACTCCATGTGCGCCATGAGCAGGCGCGCCGCCTGGTCCGTGCGCGTGGCGGGGGTTCCGCGCGGCCCCATGGGCGGCGGGTTGAAGTCGCTGCGGCCATTCTTGTCCCAGGGCTTGCGTGGCCAGGGCTTTTTGCCGCCGCGCCCGGGCTCGCCGCCGCGCCAGCCGCCTGCGCCGCCGCCCTGGCTGGCCCGGTCGGGCCAGCCCGAAGGGGCGTTGTATTCGGCCGGCTGGCCCCAGTCGGGCGCGGCCGGTGCATGGCCGGCCTGGCCCGGATGGTGGGCACCACCGGCCATGGCGCCGCGTGCCGGTCCGCTGCGGGCGGCTTCCTGCGACCAGAGGTCCGAGAGGTCGCGCGCATCGAGCTGCACGAGTTCGGCGATCTCGCCCAGCAGCTGGCGCTTGAGCGCGCCGTCGGGCAGTGCCGTCCACAGCGGGCGGGCATTGCTGGCCATGTGGGCGCGGCCTTCGGCCTGTCCCAGGTCGCAGCCCTCGCTGGCGGCCTCGATGAGAAAGCGGCTCAGCGGCAGCGCGTCGCCCACGTAGCGGGCAAAGGCTTCGCTGCCGTACTCACGGATGAAGCTGTCCGGGTCGTGCTCGGCGGGCAGGAAGAGGAATTTGACGCTGCGCGTGTCGCTGGCATAGGGCAGGGCGGCATCGAGCGCCTTGCGCGCGGCGCGCCGGCCCGCGCCGTCGCCGTCGAAGCTGAAGACAACGGCCTCGGTAAATCGAAACAGTTTGTGAATATGGTCGGGCGTGCAGGCCGTGCCCAGCGTGGCGACGGCGTTGGCAAAGCCCAGCTGGGCCAGGGCCACCACGTCCATATAGCCTTCGGTGACCAGGGCATAGCCCATGTCGCGCAAGGCGGTGCGGGCCTCGAAGAGGCCGTAGAGCTCGCGCCCCTTGTGAAAGACCGGGGTTTCGGGCGAATTCAGGTATTTGGGCTTCTCGTCGCCGAAGACGCGGCCGCCGAAGCCGATGCACTCGCCCTTGACGTTGCGGATGGGAAACATCAGCCGGTCGCGGAAGCGGTCGTAGCGCTTGTCGTCGCCCTCGCCAACGATGACCAGGCCCGATTCTTCGAGCTGCGGATCGTCGTACTGCGGGAACACGCTGGCCAGCGACCGCCAGCCCGCAGGCGCGTAGCCCAGGCCGAAGCGCTTGGCGGTCTCGCCCGAGACGCCGCGGCGCTTGAGGTAGTCGATGGCCTGGGGCGATGCCTTGAGGTGCCTGCGGTAGGCGTCGCCTGCCTTCTCCAGCACGTCGGTGAGGGTGGCCTGTTTCTGCTTTTGCGCGGCCTGGCGCTCGCGCTCGGCGGGGCTGATGTCGTCCTGCGGCACCTGCAGGCCGACCTGGCCGGCAAGATCCTGCACGGCTTCGACGAAGCCCATGCCGGCATGGTCCATCAGAAAGCCGATGGCGTTGCCATTCTTGCCGCAGCCAAAGCAGTGATAGAACTGCTTGCTGGGACTGACGGTGAAGGAGGGCGACTTCTCGCTGTGGAACGGGCACAGGCCCATGAAGTTGGCGCCGCCCTTCCTGAGCTGCACGTAGCGTCCCACGATATCGACCACGTCGACGCGCGAGAGCAATTCCTGGATGAACGATTGGGGAATGGACACCCTCGTATTGTGCCTTCGCGGGGCCGTCCGGCCGTGCCCCGGGGGCACTGGCCGGTGGCGCCCGGCCCTCAGCCCAGGCGCTGGAAGGTCAGCGTGAAGGCCACGCCATCGCGCGTGTTGTGCGCCTTGATCGTGCCGCCCATCTTCGCCATGTAGGTCCTGGCCACGAACAGGCCCTGGCCCCGGTGTTCGACGCCGCCGGCGGCCGCCGGCTCCTGCGGGGCGGACACGCCCAGCTCGAAGATGCGCTCCAGCAGGTCCTCCGCAATGGTGGCGCCCTGGTTGTGCAGCGTGGCGCTGGCGGCGGACTCCGAGGCCGACAGCGACAGCGTGATGGCCGTGCCCGCGGGCCGGTAGCTGTCGGCATTGCGCAGGATGTGGGTGACCACGTCTTCCAGCGCAAACTCGTCGGCGCGCACGATCACGGCGCCCGTGACGCCCCTGTTCCCGCCCTCGCTCCCGCCTTCGTAGACCACGTTGGCAATGCCCGCAAAGTGCGCGTTGGCGGCCACGTGGCTGAGGAAGGCGTCCAGGTCCAGCCGGCCCTCCGGCACGGTGGCGGCCTGCAGCGCCTCGGCCGGCGATGCGGTGCCGTAGAGCACATGCACGGCCTGCTGCATGCGCTGCACGTAGCGGTGGCCGGGGTCGTCGGGCCCGTAGAGCACCATCAGCGATTGCAGGGGCGACATGATTTCGTGGCCCACGGCATGCCACATGTCGCGTTCCTGCTGGGCGCGCAGCTGTTCGCGCTGCAGGTCGTCCTTCACGCGCTGCAGCAGGTCGGCCAGGCCGCCGGCCAGGATGCCCAGTTCGTCGGAACCACGAAGGTCCGATACTTCGAGGTCGCCCAGGCGCGGGCCGACATGGCCGTCCTGCACGTTGTAGGACACGGCGGCGGCACGCCGGGTGAGGGCGGTCACGCGGCGGATCAGCCCCAGCTCGACGATCAGCCAGGCCAGCGCAATGGCGGCCAGCATGGCGCCCAGGTACCACGACAGGCGCGTGGCCACGGCGGCCAGGCCCTGCTCCACATCGCGCGGGTGGCCTGTGAAGCTGACGGTGTAGTTGCCCGTGGACGTGTCCAGAATGTCCTGGCCCGTGGGCACGGCCGGGGTCATGGTGGCGGCGGAGACGCCGGCAGCATCCAGCGGCAGCCAGCTGATCAGGCGCAGCAGCCAGGGGGCCGAGGGCGCGGCCTGCACATCCACGCCCTTGAGGGTGATGGCGCTGGCTTCGTCGGCGCCCACCTTGCGGATCTGTACGCGCTCGCCCGGCAGCAGGCTGCGCGAGATGTCGTTGAGCGATGCCGCAAGCTGCGCCCCCGGCGAGTTGCTGTCGAACAGCGGCGGCTCTGTGTCCCCTGGGGCCAGCATTTCCACGCGCACACGCATGCTGCCCAGGTCTTCGGGCGGCCAGACGGGGCGCACGTTCCTGCGGAACAGGGCTTCGCGGAACAGCTCGACCGGCAGGCGGATGGAGTAGTGCGTGCGGCGCAGGCAGTCGGCTGCAGGTGGTGTCGTGTCATTGCCCGCATTGCCCTGCACGCCAGGCGGCAGGTCGCGGCAATGGCCGTTCTGCCAGAGCCAGCCACGGAAATCGCGCACGGGCCGCGCGCGGGCGTCAAACTGGGGCGTGCCGTTGTCCACGAAGCCGGTGAGCCGGCCGTGTTCGCCGCTGCCTGACTTGTTGCCCTGCTGAGGCATGGCCTCATAGGGTGCGATCCAGCGGTAGGTGCTGCCGCGCATGTCCAGCGTGATGCGGGCGCGGTGTGCCTGGGCGGGTTCGCGCGAGCCGCGCTCGCGCGGTGTCAGCTCGCCTGCGAAGAAACTGCCCACCAGATAGATGAAGCCGCCTGCGTAGGGATTGTTGCCGATGGCTGCACACAGCGATGCGCCATCGGGATACTGCACCGAGCAGCCGGCCATCTCCACGGCCTGCTGGGACTTTTGCGGATCGTCGAAGTCGATGGCCGCGTAGGGCAGCAGCAGCGGCGCCACGCCCTGGCCCAGATGGCCGGCGTTGAGCAGGGCCAGGCGGCCCGAAGGATGGCGCAGCCGCGCCATGACCTCGGCCTGGCTGCGCACAAAGCCGTGCTGGTAGGCCTGCCAGGCGCGTTCCTTCTCGTCCTTGAGCACCACCACGCTCAAGGACACCGTGGCCACGGCCAGCAGCACGAACACGCCGCGCAGCAGGATGCGCTGGCGGAAGGCGGCCAGGCCCAGGCGCGGAACTTCCAGCCGGGGCAGCTCCAGCCTGGGGTTGAGCAGGCGCTTCATGTGCGGACGGCGGCGCCGGCCTGGCCTACCCAGCGAAAGCCGCGCATGGGCACGTTCTCTATGCCTTCGAAGCCCGGGTCCACCTCGCGCAGGGCCTCGCGGATGGTGCTGACGTGCTTGCGCACGTTGTCGCGGTTGCGGCCGCTTTTCACTACCTCGAACAGCTCGTCGTAGGAAACCACTTCGCCGCTGCGCTGGTGCAGCGTGGCCAGGATGCGCTGGGCCGTCAGCGGCAGGTTGATGCGCTCGCCGCGCCAGGTGGGCGTGCGCTGCCACAGCGGGTCCAGCACCAGGGCATCGCCTGCGGGCGCTGCGGCTGCCTGCGCGGCCACGGGCGCCGCGCGCTGCGTGGTGCGCAGGATGTCCAGGAAGGTCTCGATGAAGTCCGCCTCCTCGAACGTGGTCTTTTGCAGGTAGTCCCAGGCGTCCAGCGCTTTCATGATGCTGCGGTAGATGGCGGCCGGCATGGCCGACACCACCAGCACCGGCGTGCCCTGGCCCAGCTTGTTGATGGCGTTGATCAGGGCCACGCCCGCGTGGCGCTCGCGGCCCAGCTCGATGTCCAGCACCACGGCGTCGTAGTGTTCGCGGGCCAGGGCGGCCTCGGCCTCGTCGCGCGTGAACCACTGGTCGATCACGATGCCGCTGCGCGCACTGCGTATCCATCCCGCCAACTGGTTGCTGGTGGGCAGGTCGTCTTCGATCACGGCGATACGGGTCATGGGGCTGTGCAGTGGTGGGGTCGGGGGAGGCCGCCGTGGCGGTGTTCGCGGGATTATCTCGGCCCTGCGCCGGCCCGGGTGTGAGTTTTTCTTCCGGGGCCGGAGCGTTTGTGCTGGCGCCGTGAACGCATTGGGCCGCGCGCCGCGTTGTTGCTTCCGGGGTGGATCCGAACAATCGGTCCTCAATGAGCCACCCCTGTTTCCGGTGCCTCAGAAACAGCCAACAACAGCCAACAACAGCCATCACAGCCGAGAGAGAGAACACCATGAAAGCCACCTGGAACCGCATCATGCAGGCCCTGACGGGCCGCAAGTCCGCCCGCCTGGACGAAGCCGGCTCTGCCGATTCCTCCGAGCCTGCAGCCGACGCCGGCACGCTGCCGGGCAGTGCGCCCCGCCGCCAGCCCGTGGACTGGGCCGTGCTGCTGCCCACGGCGCGCACCGTGCGCTGGCTGGCCATCGGCGCCTTGGTGGCGGCGGCAGGTCTGGTGGTGGTGCGCAACCCGCCGGTGCAGCACCTGGAGCAGGGCACGCTGGGCGTGCGCCTGAACCAGTTCACGGGCTCGGTCAGCCTGTGGCGCGATGGCAGCGTGTGGGTGGTGCCGGGCCTGCACACGGTGCGCGTGTTCTCCCTGCGCGACCAGAGCTACCGCCCGGAGGCCATGCGCCAGGCCAATGGCAGCGCACCCCTGCAGTCGGTCGAGGGCCTGTCCCTGGGCCTGGACCTGAATGTGCGCTATGCGCTTGATCCCGCATCGCCCGCCGTCAAGGCCGGCAACCTGCCCCTGGACATAGGCGGCGACATCGTGGAGCCCGCCGTGCAGGGCCTGGTCTACAAGGTGTTTGCGCGCTATACCGTGCGCGAGATCTTCTCGACCAAGCGCGCCGAGATCGCCCAGATCATGGAGACCGAACTGCGCACGCGCCTGGCGGCCGACGGCGTCACGCTGCGCAGCATCCAGATCGGCAAGGTGGACCTGCCCGCCGAGTACCGCCGCGGCATGGACAGCCTGCTGGCCGAGGAGCTGGCCTCGGAGAAGATGCGCTACACGCTGGAGCTCAAGGACAAGCGCGTCAAGGAAACCGAGCTGGACGCCAATGCCGACAAGGTGCGCCGCGAAGTGGCCGCCGAAGCCGCCGCACGCGAGCAGGTGATCGCGGCGCGTGCCCAGGAAGAGGCCATGAAGCATGTGCTGCCCTTCAAGCAGCGCCAGATCGAGCAGCGCCAGCTGGAGGCCGAGGCCGAGCGCGTGGCCCGCGTGAAAGCCGCCGAGGGCAGCGCCCAGGCCCGCCGCATCGAGGCCAATGGCGAAGCCGATGCGCGCCAGAAGCTGGCCGAGGCCGAGGCCTTCCGCATGGACCGCCTGGGCAAGGTCAACGCCGAGCAGATGGCGCGCGAAGGCACCCTGGTCACGCGCTACCCGCTGCTCATCCAGAAGACGCTGGCCGACAAGCTCTCGGACAAGATCCAGGTCATCATCGCGCCCCCGCCGACCAATGGCGACTTCATAGGCGCGGCTCTGCTGGGCGGCAGCCGCAATGCACAGGCCGGCGCAGCCTCCGTGGCGGCCGAAGATGCCAACGCAGCCGTTCAGGAGCAATAAGCCATGCTGACCGTATCGACCTTGGCCGCCGCAGCGCTGGCCACCGGCATGGGCAGCGCCATCGTGGTGCAGGACCAGGCCAGCCTGCGCGCCGCGCCGCGCGATGGCGCCCAGCAGCAGGCCAGCCTGTGGCAGGGCGAGGTGCTGGAGATCAGGGGCGAACGCCTGGACTACCTCCAGGTCTGGGACCACAAGCGCGAGCGCGGCGGCTTCATCCGTGCCAGCGATGTGCGCCGCGTGGCCATGACAGAGGCCGAGGCCCCCGCCTTGCTGGCCGTGCTGCGCTTCGTGCAGGACACGCCGGGGGCCGAGGCGCTGGGCATCGGCCTCGCGGCCGCCTACCTGCAGGCGGCGCCCGCCAGGACGCTGGCCGGCGCCGAAGGCGCGCAGGCCTTCGACGCACTGGGCGGCTTTGCCGACCGGCTGGCGCGGCGCGCCTCCGCCGCTGCGCCCGGCAAGACCTCGGGCGCCACGCTGTCGGCCCACCTGGATGTGGCCAACGGCTACGGCCTGCGCTTTGCGACCTATGAGGTCGAAGGCCGCATGCAGGTCTGCTATGAAGGCGAATTCTTCCGCCGCGTGCTGGCCATGCCCGCCGCCGACGCGCCGCAGCGTGCCCGCGCCGCGCTGGCGCTGACACGGCCCGAATGCGTGGACCCCGATCTTCCCGCCCATGAGCGCGCCCGCATGCATGCCTGGCAGGCCGATGTGCTGGAGCGGGTGGATGTGACCGGCCTGCCGCCCTACCTGCGCGGCCGCGTGCAGATGCGCCGCGCCAGCGTGTGGGCGGCGCTGGCCTTCCAGCAGGCGCGCAAGAGCATGGCCGACCCTGCCGTGGCGGCATCGGCCGCCCGGGCGCTGGCCGAGTTCGCGGGCGTCAGCAAATCCGACCTGCCCGATGAAGACCAGAGCGCCTACAACGACGCGGCCATGCGGGTGAGCGCTGTGCGCTGGGCGCTGTCGCCTGTTGCTACTGCGGCTCCTGCTGCCGGAGCCCGCCCGACGCTGCTCACCGAGCCCGGTGCTGCCGGCGAAACCTGCGTGCTGCTGGTGGACGCCCAGCACGGCGCCAAGGCCCCTTTGCTGCGCCGCTGCACCTATGGCGTGGTATGGGCCGCATCGGCCAGCACCAACCGCGAGGGCACGGCCGTGGCCCTGGCCGTGCAGCCGCTGGAAGGCTGGCGCGAACTGTGGGTGCTGCGCAAGACCGAGGCCGGCTGGCTGGCCGATGTGCTGCCCCCGGCCGCCACGGCACCGGAGACCGGCGTGGCCGAATGGGCGGGTTGGGTGCCTGGCGGCCAACTGATGCTGGTGGCGCGCGAGGCCCGCGGCCAGGGCCGCTACCGCAAGAGCTTCGAGGTGGTGCGGCTGGACGGCCTGGCCACCGAGCGCGTGACCGGCGATGTATCGGCCCTGCCGCTGTTCCAGCGCTGGCAGGACCCGGCCTGGAAGCGCCAGTCCCTGAGCCTGCGCTGAACAGGCTTTGCCCTCCTCAGTGGTCGAACGGCTTGGGGCGCGGCGTGGTGTCGCTGGACGGCGGCAGTATGGGCATGACCAGGCGAGGCTGGTCGCCGGTCAGCGTCTTGAGAAAGGCCACGATCTTGGCGTTCTCGTCCTCGCTGAATTGGCGGCCCAGCTGCAGCCGGCCCATCACGTCCACGGCCTGGCTCAGCGTGTCGGCCGCGCCATCGTGGAAGTAGGGGTAGGTCAGCTCCACGTTGCGCAGCGTGGGCACCTTGAAGCTGAAGCGATCCGTGTCGTTTCCGGTGACGGCCGAGCGGCCCTGGGCGTCCACGCTGGCCTTGTAGGGCTCGACGATGCCCATCTTCTGGAAGGAATTGCCACCCACGGCCGGGCCGTTGTGGCAGGCCACGCAGCCGCTTTCCTTGAACAGCCTGTAGCCGGCCAGCTCGTCCCGGCTCAGTGCCTTGCGGTTGCCCTTGAGCCACTGGTCGAAGCGTGCATTGGGCGTGACCAGGGTTTCCTCAAACGCGGCGATGGCGTCCGTGACCTGGTCGATGGTCAACGGCTCCTTGCTGAACACCTTCCTGAATTCGGCACGGTAGGCCGGGATGGAGGCCAGCATGTCCACGGCCAGCTCGTGCGTGAAGGCCATCTCGCCCGGGTTGGCGATGGGGCCGCCGGCCTGCTCCTTGAGGTCCTTGGCCCGGCCGTCCCAGAACTGGGCCAGGTTCAGGCTGGAGTTGAGCACCGTGGGCGAGTTGATGGGCCCCTTTTGCCAGTTGTGACCGATGGAGGTCTTGAGGTTGTCGCTGCCGCCCATGCCCAGGTTGTGGCAGGAGTTGCAGGAAATGAAGCCCGAGCGCGACAGGCGCGGATCGAAGAACAGCTTCTTGCCCAGCTCGACCATGGCCGGGTGGGTGATCCGTGCCGGTGCAATCGGCTGTATCGGCTCGGAGGATGCGGGCGGCTGGGCGGCCTGCGTGCCCAGACTGCAGGCGGCGGCGATCAGCGCCGCTGCCAGAGGGCGGACGGAAAAAAAGGCGTGTCGTGTCATGGGGGCTCCCGCTGCTTGTTATTGGATGCGGGCCGTGTGCGGATGGGCCGCCGGTGGGGGCTGCCTGCCGCACTGCGGCACCGCTTTCAATCTAGGCCAGGCAGGCACTGCGCCCATTGCGTTGGCTCAAGCGAGGGAGCCGTAGAAAGCAGGATTCAGCGATGAGCCAAAAAAAAGCCTGCACCGGTGGGGTGCAGGCTCGTCTCCAACGATGCCTGGAGCGTTGCCAGGCTACTCCTCTAGGAACTCCATGTGCGCCTTCCAGCGTTGCTGGCCGGCGAATCCAAGCGGCGATTCTAAGAGTGAAGCCGGGGCCGTGCGGCCAAGTGATCTGATAAATGATGTCTTATAGAGGACTGCTTCCATGCACTCGCGTTGAAGACGGCCGAAAGCACTTTTTCAGAAAGACCAAGTGATTGTTCTGCATGGGTATTTACAGTTTTCATGGAATTCTGAAAGTTGTGATGCCCTGCAAAGACCATGCATGCCGCTTTGGTTATCCGGGCATGTGCGGTGGCGTGCCAGGTGGCCACGCATCAAGCTTGTGTAAGCCTGTCTTGCTATATCTTCAGGTTTCGCCCGCCTGCAGCGGCAGGCCCGCATCACATCAAGAACCCCAGCGAACCGGAGACCACGATGACCAGCATTTACGACCAGCACCTGGACCGCAACAGTGCCAACCATGCGCCGCTCAGCCCCTTGGGCTTCATCGCCCGAACGGCCGAGGTCTATCCCGAGCGGCTGGCCGTGGTCCACGGCGCGCTGCGCCGCAGCTGGGGCGAGACCTATGCGCGCTGCCGCCAGCTGGCCAGCAGCCTGCACAAGGCGGGCGTGGGCAAGAACGACACCGTGGCCGTGATGCTGCCCAATACGCCGCCCATGGTGGAGGCGCATTTCGGCGTGCCCATGGCCGGCGCCGTGCTCAATGCGCTGAATACGCGGCTGGATGCGGAAACCATTGCCTTCATGCTGGACCACGGCGAGGCCAAGGTGCTGATCGTGGACCCGGAGTTCACGGGCGTGGTCGCCAGGGCGCTGAAGCTGCGCCAGCGCAGCGCGCCGCTGCTGGTGATCCAGGTCGAGGACGCGCTCTACGGCCCGGCCGCCGAGCAGGTGGGCAGCCTGGACTACGACGACTTCGTGGCCGGTGGCGATGCCGGTTTCGACTGGCAGCTGCCCGCCGACGAGTGGGACGCCATTGCGCTGAACTACACCAGCGGCACCACGGGCAATCCCAAGGGCGTGGTCTACCACCACCGGGGCGCGGCCATCAATGCCATCAGCAATGTGCTGGAGTGGGACATGCCCAAGCACGCCGTCTATCTGTGGACCCTGCCCATGTTCCATTGCAACGGCTGGTGCTTCCCCTGGACGGTGGCGGCGCGCGCCGGCGTCAACGTCTGCCTGCGCCGGGTGGAGGCCCAGGCCATCTTCGATGCCATCCGCAACCATGGCGTGACGCACTACTGCGGCGCGCCCATCGTGCATGGCCTGCTGGTCAACGCGCCGGCCGCCATGAAGGAGGGCGTGCCCGCCGGGGTCAAGGCCATGGTGGCTGGCGCGGCGCCACCAGCGTCGATGATCGAGGGCATGGAGCAGCTGGGCTTCGACATCACCCATGTCTACGGCCTGACCGAGGTCTACGGCCCGGCCACGGTCTGCGCCAAGCATGCGGCCTGGGAGGCGCTGGAGATCGGCGAGCGCGCGCGCCTGAATTCACGCCAGGGCGTGCGCTACCACCTGCAGCGCTCGGCCAGCGTGCTCGATCCGGAGACCATGGAGGCCGTGCCCCATGACGGCCAGACCATGGGCGAGATCATGTTCCAGGGCAACATCGCCATGAAGGGCTATCTGAAAAACCCGCAGGCCACGGACGAGGCCTTCCGCGGCGGCTGGTTCCACACGGGCGACCTGGCCGTGCAGCATCCGGACGGCTATATACAGATCAAGGACCGCAGCAAGGACATCATCATCTCTGGCGGCGAGAACATCTCGTCCATCGAGGTCGAGGACGTGCTCTACCGCCACCCGGCCGTGCTGGCCGCCGCCGTGGTGGCCAAGCCCGATCCCAAGTGGGGCGAGACGCCCTGCGCCTTCATCGAGCTGAAGGCCGGCGCCCAGACCACGGCGGAGGACATCATGGCCCACTGCAAGAAGCACCTGGCCGGCTACAAGGTGCCGCGCGCCGTGGTCTTTGGCGAGCTGCCCAAGACGAGCACGGGCAAGATCCAGAAGTTCGAGCTGCGCCGGCAGGCCGGATCGGTCCAGGCCATCACGGGCTGACGGGCGGGACAGCGGCGCAGTGGGCTGGCGCCCTGGTGCCGCGGATGCGCCTCAGTGCCCCGCCGTCTTCGAGAACAGCTGGATGACCAGCACGCCCGCGACGATCAGGCCCATGCCCGCCAGCGCGGGCAGGTCCAGCGTCTGGCCCTGCCAGAGCCATCCGACCAGCGAGATCAGCACGATGCCCGCGCCCGACCAGATCGCATAGGCCACGCCCGTGGGCACGGTGCGCAGCGTCAGCGACAGGAAGTAGAAGGCCAGCGCGTAGCCCAGGACCGTGACCACGCTGGGCCACGGCCGCGTGAAGCCTTCGGACTGCTTGAGGCAGGAGGTGGCCGCCACCTCGGCGACGATGGCCAGGCCCAGGTACAGGTAGTTGGACGCCATGCTCAGATGGCCGCGTAGCTGCCCGTGCCCTCGGGCCAGCGCGTGAGCACGTCGAAGCCCGTGTCGGTCACCACCACCATGTGCTCCCACTGGGCGGACAGCGACTTGTCGTTGGTGATCACCGTCCAGCCGTCGGCCAGTTCGCGCGTGGCCGCCTTGCCGGCGTTGAGCATGGGCTCGATGGTGAAGATCATGCCGGCCTCCAGCACCATGCCCTGGCCGGGCTGGCCGTAATGCAGCACCTGGGGGTCGTCGTGGTAGACCTTGCCGATGCCGTGGCCGCAGTACTCGCGCACCACGCTGAAGCGCTCGCGCTGGGCCACGGTCTGGATGGCATGGCCGATGTCGCCCAGCGTGGCGCCGGGGCGCACGGCGCGGATGCCGGCCAGCAGGGCCTCGTAGGTGGTCTCCACCAGGCGGCGCGCCTGGTTGGAGGGCTGGCCCACGTAGTACATGCGGCTGGTGTCGCCGATCCAGCCCTCGGGCGTGGTCACGGCCACATCGACATTGAGGATGTCGCCATCGCGCAGGATCTGCCGGGCGTCGGGGATGCCGTGGCAGACCACGTGGTTGGGCGAGGTGCAGACCGTCTTCGGAAAGCCGTGGTAGCCCACGTTGGTGGGCACGCAGCGCAGTTCATCGACGATGAAGTCATGGCAGAGCCTGTCCAGGTGCTCGGTGCTGACGCCCGGCTGCACGTGGGGCACCAGCATCTGCAGGACGCGGGCGGCCAGGCCACCGGCCTTGCGTGATTGCCCGATATCGAGGGCATCGTGCAGCGGCACGCTGCGCAGCTTGGCGCCCCTCATTGCAGGCCTCCCGACAGGCGCACGGGGCGCGGGCGGCGTGCCGCCGTATCGGTGGGGGCTGGCGCCGCCTCGGGCTCGCCCAGCTTCAGCGTGGCCGCAGCCTCTTGCAGCAGCAGGGCGCAGATGCCTGCGTAGTCGAGATGGGGATGGTGTTCGGCCAACTGGCCGACACGCAGCCAATGCTCGGCCTGGGCGTTGATGGATCGACCCAGGGCCGCGCTGGACAGGCGGATCTGGTCGTGCAATTGGTCGGATATTTTGACGATTCCCATGGGTTGGCGATCATACGGGGAATATACGTTTCGTATATTGACAATCGCAAATCGCGGGCCTGGCGGCGGGGAATTCGTGCAGGCCTGCAGATGCAGGCCGTCGTATCGTCGGCAAGGTTGCGCGACGGACGGTGCGAATGCTCTTGTGTTGATAGCGCAGTGACCAGGTCCGGCTGTCCATACGGCAGGAATGAGGTTTTTCCTGAAGCGCAGTCCTGTACAAGACCCGGCCTTGCGCGATCGCCGGTCTTCTATCAGATATCTGTTGCAGATCTGGGGCTTACCCCTAGCAAGTCGCCTGCTACCCAAACTGACAAGAATCAAGACTGTCTGGAAGCGAATGGCCTGCAAGCCGGCGCATGGTGCGGCCGGCCGGGCCTTCCGGCAGGGAGCAGCAATGGGCAAGGAACAAGAAGCGGGTTCGGCAACGGGATCGGGCGGGGCGCGCATCGTCGTCGTGGGCGGCGGCGTGGCGGGGCTGGAGATTGCCACGGCGCTGGGCAAGGGGCGCACGGAGGCCATCGGCTCGGTGACCCTGGTGGACAGCGATTCGGCCCATGTCTGGAAGCCCATGCTGCACACCATTGCGGCCGGCACGCGTGACCTGGCCCAGCAGCAGACCACCTACCTGGCCCAGGCCAGCGACGCCAGCTTTGCCTACCAGCCCGGCGAAATGTGCGGCCTGGACCGCGAGGCCCGCGAGGTGCTGCTGGCCCCCATCGAGGCGCCTGATGGCCGCGAGATCGTGCCGGGCCGGCGCATTGCCTATGACCGGCTGGTGATCGCCGTGGGCAGCGGCGCCAATGATTTCGGCACGCCGGGCGTGGACGAGCACTGCTTCATGATCGACTCGCGCCGCAAGGCCGACGCCTTCAACAGCGAGATCCGCCTGCGCATGGTGCGCTGCATGACCAGCGGCGAGCAGCTGCGCGTGGCCATCGTGGGCGGCGGCGCCACGGGCGTGGAGCTGGCGGCCGAGCTGGTGCAACTGGCCGAGAGCGCCCGGGCCTACGGCGCGCTGGGCGAGGCCGCGCGCTTCGGCATCGTGCTGATCGAGGCCGGGCCGCGCCTGCTGCCCGGTTTTCCCGAGGAGATTTCCGAAGCCACGCGCCTGCGGCTGCAGGCCCTGGGCGTTTCGGTGATCGTCAACGGCCGCGTGCAGTCGGCCAGCGAAGAGGGGTTCGTGCTGGCCAGCGGCGAGTTCGTCCCCGCAGGCCTGCGTGTCTGGGCGGCGGGCGTGAAGGCCCCGGCCTTCCTGGCGCAGCTGGGACTGGAGACCACGCAAGGCAACCAGCTCAAGGTCAACGGCCAGTTGCAGACCAGCGACCCGAATGTCTACGCCGTGGGGGATTGCGCCAGCTTCACCCTGCCCGGCGCCAGCGTGCCGCTGCCGCCCACCGCCCAGGTGGCGCACCAGCAGGCCCGCTATCTGGTGGAGACGCTGCCGCGCCTGCTGCAGGAGCCGGGTTTCCGCCCCGAAGGCTTTGCCTACCGAGACTTTGGCGCCCTGGTGTCGCTGGCCCACTACGACGCCTATGGATCGCTGGGAAAATTCGGCCTGTTCAACGGCGGCGTGATCCGCGGGCGCATGGCCATGCTGAGCCACATCATGCTGTACCGCTCGCACCAGGCCCGCATCTACGGCTTTTGGCGCGGCGGGCTGCTGTGGCTGATCGATTTGATGAATTCGCGCCTGCGCCCGTCGATCCGGCTGGACTGAGCGGCCGGGCCCGGCATCAAAGCAGCCCCTCGATGGGCAGCCAGCCCAGCACGCGCAGCATCAGGCGCTTGAATGCACTGCTGCCGGGCTCGGTGGTGGTGGTGAGTGGCTCAGGCGGCGTGCCGCTTTCCGTGGTCCAGCTCAGGCGGCCCTGTGCATCGATCTGCACATGGTAGGCGGCCGCTGGCAGGCTCTGGTAGAGCATGCGGCTCATCTGCGAAGCCATCTCGGGGCTGTCGATCAGCAGGCCCATCTCGGTGTTGAGGTGGGCCGAGCGCGGGTCGAAGTTGAACGAGCCCACGAAGATGCGCTCGCCATCGACCGCAAAGGTTTTGGCATGCAGGCTGGAGCCAGAGCTGCCAGGGCGGCTGCCCGAACCCAACCCCGCTTTCCCTGCCGATGCTGCAGCGGGCGAACGCGGGCTCGGGTTGGGTTCCTCGCCCTCTGCGCCGATCTGCCGACGCAGCTCGTACAGCTGCACGCCTTCCTCGATCAGCGGGCGTCGGTAACGGGCATAGCCGGCGTGGACCACGGCCACGTCGGTCGCCTCCAGGCTGTTGGTGAGCACGCGCACGGCAATGCCCTGGCGGCGCAGGCCGGCCAGGGCGCGCACACCGGCCTCGGTGGGCACGAAGTAGGGCGAGACCAGGTCCAGCTGGCGCTGCGGCTGGCCGATGGCGGGTGCCAGCTGGGTGATCAGCAGCCCCTGCCTGGGCGCCTGGCCCAGCACCTTGGCCGGGTCGTCGCTGACCAGGGTGGCGCGGGCCCATTGCAGTGGCAGGCGGCCGGCCAGCAGCTCTTGCGTGAACGGGCTTTGCGCCACGGCGCGCACATAGGCCTGGGCCTCGGGGCGCTGCACCTCGGTGGCCAGGGCCTCGCTGGCGCGCGCCACCGCATAGTCGGGCAGCGGCGGCAGCAGGCTGGCCACGGGGTAGGCCGAGGCGCTGGCCCAGTACTGGTCGAACGAGTGCGCGATATCGGCCACCACCGGCCCCATGGCGACCACGTCCAGGTCGGCGAACAGCACGCCGTCGGTGGCTGCGAAGTACTCGTCGCCGATATTGCGTCCACCCACGATGCTGGCCTGGCTGTCGGCCGTGAAGCTCTTGTTGTGCATGCGCCGCTGCGTGCGCGAGAAATCCGTCACATAGCCCAGCGCCTTGGGCGTGCGCTGCGCAAAGGGGTTGAACAGCCGCACCTCGATCTGCGGATGCCGGTCCAGCGCGCCGAGCTGCGTGTCCAGCCCCGCCGTGCCGCCGTCGTCCAGCAGCAGGCGCACGCGCACGCCCCGGTCGGCGGCCTGGCGCAGTTCGTCAAGCAGCAGGTGGCCCGTGGTGTCGTCACGCCAGATGTA
This sequence comes from Delftia sp. UME58, assembly GCF_014170385.1. Lineage (NCBI taxonomy): Bacteria > Pseudomonadati > Pseudomonadota > Betaproteobacteria > Burkholderiales > Comamonadaceae > Delftia > Delftia sp. UME58. The sequence goes on along the minus strand of NZ_LZZV01000105.1, from coordinate 174,695 downwards.
GTACTGCACATCCAGCGTGCGCTGGGCCACGCGGGCCAGCAGGGCACGCGCCGCGTAGGCGTTGCGTGCATCGGAAAGCGCGTGGATGCCGGTGAGCCCCGGATGCTGGTCCAGCAGCGGTGCCAGCGCCTGGCCCAGCAGCGTGGCCTGGGCGGCCTCTGGCGCCAGCGCCGTGGATTCGCTGCGGCCGGCCAGCGGCGGCAGGCTGCAGCCTGCCAGCAGCAGGGTCAGGACGAGCGCCTGGGTGGTGGCAAGGGCGCGGCGCAGCAGGGGCATGGTGCGTTCGGTGTTCGCAGTGGTCAGTGCAGCCAGCGGATGAACAGCTGGATCACCGTGGCATTGACGATGTCGACGAAGAAGGCGCCCACCATCGGCACGATGAGGAAGGCCTTGTGCGAGGGGCCGTACTGGTTGGTGATGGCCTGCATGTTGGCCACGGCCGTGGGCGTGGCGCCCATGCCGAAACCGCAGTGGCCGGCGGCCAGCACGGCCGCATCGTAGTTGCTGCCCATGATGCGGAAGGTCACCAGCGCGGCATACAGGCCCATCACCAGGGTCTGGGCCGCCAGGATCACCATCAGCGGCGCCGCCAGCCCGGCCAGTTCCCACAGCTTGAGCGACAGCAGGGCCATGGCCAGGTAGATGGACAGCGAGGCATTGCCGAAGACGTCGATGGCCCGGTCGAATACCTGGAAGTGGAAGACATAGTCCAGCGTATTGCGGATCACCACGCCGCCTGCCAGCGCCCAGACGAAGGTGGGCAGGGAGAACAGGGTGCCGGCGGTGAACTGCGCCATGAACTCGGCAAAGCCCAGGCAGCCTGCGAACAGGGCCAGTGTTTCTATGGCCGCGCTGGTGGTGATCAGGCGCGTCTGCTCGGGATTCTCGAAGCCGCCGTGGCTTGCACTTTCGCCCAGCGGGGGCTGTTTTTCGGGGGCGGCTGCGGGGTCGTGCACGGCAAGCCTGCGGCGCGTGATCAGGGCCTTGGCCAGCGGGCCGCCGATCAGGCCGCCGATCACCAGTCCGAAGGTGGCACAGGCAATGCCCAGCGTGACCGCACCCTGGATACCGTATTCGCGCTCGAAAACCTGGCCCCAGGCGCCTGCCGTGCCATGGCCGCCCGTCAGGGTGACGGAGCCTGCGATCAGCCCGAACAGCGGGTCGAGCCCGAGCATCGTGGCCAGGCTCACGCCCACCAGGTCCTGCAGGCCGATGAAGACGGCGACCACGGCCAGGAACAGCAGCAGCGAACGGCCGCCTTCGCGCAGCTTGGCGAAATTGGCGCTCAGCCCGATGGACGAGAAAAACACCAGCATGAAGGCCATCTGCAGCTCGCTGCTGAAGCTGAAGGTGTAGCCCAGGGCCTGGTTGAGCACGAACAGGGCGACGGCGACCACCAGACCGCCGGCCACGGGCTCGGGGATGTTGAATTCGCGCAGCAGGCGCAGGTGCTGCACCAGCCATTTGCCCAGCAAAAGGACGAGGGCGGCGAAGATCAGGGTGTAGTAGGCGCTGAAAGTCAGGTGCATGGCTTCCGTGTTCCGGTGGGCGGGGCAAGGCAGCTCACCATACGATAGGCGGCATGCCGGGGGGCGATGTCAGGATAGCCGCTGATTCCCAGGCCTGCTGAAAGTGCCCTTCGGTCGTGCCCTGCGTCAGTGCCCTGTCAGCTGGCTACGGGGCCGGGCCGCCTGTCCTCGACGGTGAAGCGGGCCAGCGTGTAGATGCGGCTGTCGGCGCGCATGGGATTGGCCACGGCACGCAGCTCGCTGGTCCAGCGTTCGGGCGTGATGTCTGCCAGGCCATAGCCGCGTTCCTCGCAGCGTGCGTACAGCACCTGCGGGTTGTGGGCGGCGATGGCATCGACCTTGGCCTGTGTGGTGCCGCTGCGCGAGGTGATCGAGGTGCTGCAGAACTCGCTGGCCACGATGGGGTTGCGCCGTTCGGGCGCGGCCTCGGGATCGGCGTGCACGGCACAGACGTAGTTCTGGTGCAGGTCGCCGCCCAGCAGCACGCTGTTGCGCGGCGTGGGCTGGGCGCCCGGCGTGAGGTGGCGCACCAGGCGCTGGCGCGCGGCCGGGTAGCCGTCCCAGCTGTCCGTGGCCTGCGATCCCGAGGGCGGCCGGTGCGCCGACAGCAGGGTGGGCTGGGCCAGGATGCTCCAGCGCGGCCCCTCGCTGCCCTGGTGGCGTGCGTCCTCGGCCAGTTGGCGGTACAGCCACTGCTCCTGGGTCCAGCCCAGGAAGCTGCGCGCCGTGTCCGACAGGGCGGCACATTGCGCAGGGCGCACGCTGCCCTTGTCTGCCTCGCCCTCGGTGCGGCAGGCCTGGGCGCTGCGGTACTGGCGGCCGTCCAGCAGATGCAGCCGGGCCAGCCGGCCCCATTGCAGGCTGCGGTACAGCTGCAGGCCGCCGCCGCCATGCGATGCCCCGGCGCCCGTCAGCGCGCTGGCACGCAGCGGCATGTTTTCGTAGAAGGCCTGCCAGGCGGCCATGCGCCGGGCCAGGAAACGCGCGGCATCGCCCTGGCCCTGGTCGCCCGCGTAGTTGTTCTCCACCTCATGGTCGTCCCAGCCCACGGACCAGTTGCACAGGGCGTGCGCGGCCTGCAGCAGCGGGTCGCTCTTGTGCAGCGCGTAGCGGTCGCGGTAGTCCTGCAGGGTCTGCGCGGCGCGCAGGCTGTGCGTGCGGGCCAGGCCCAGCGTCATGGCGGGCGTGGCGTATTCGTAGATGTAGTCGCCCAGGAAGATCACCAGGTCCGGCGCGTCCTGTACCACCTGGCGCCAGGCTGCGTAGTAGCCGTGCTCCCAGCGCTGGCAGGAGGCATAGGCCAGGCGCAGGCGCTGCGGCATGCTGCCGGGGGCGGGCGCCGTGCGGCAGCGGCCCGTGCCACTGACCGCCTGTCCCAGCATGAAGCGGTAGTGGTACCAGCGGTCGGGCGCCAGTCCTCCCACCTGCACATGCACGCCGTGGCCCCATTCAGGCTGGGCCATGGCCTCGCCGCTGCGCACGATCTGGCGGAACAGCGGGTCGTGGGACAGCTCCCAGCGGATCTTGAGCGCAGGCATGGCCGTGGTATCGGTCTCGCCCAGCTGGGCCAGCGGCGGCGTCAGCCGCGTCCACAGCAGCACGTTGTCGGGTTCGGGGTCGCCGCTGGCCACGCCCAGCGTGAAGGGGTTGTGCGCAGGCCGCTCGCCCAGCCGGGCCCAGGCAGGCAACTGGCCCAGCGCCGTGGCCAGGCCCGAGCCGACCAGAAACTGGCGCCGCGGTGCAGGGACGGAGGCGCTGAAGGGCAGGTGCATGGCGGTTCGGGGCAGGTGGCGCAAAAAAGCGGGGAAAGACGGGGCTTGGCCTGGGGTGGATCAAAGGCCGGTGCCTGCATTTCCAACTGGCTGCCATTGTGCGCCTGATGCCGTGGCAATGCAGCGCTTGCCGCGCTCCTTGGCCTGCAGCATGGCGGTGTCGGCGCGGCGCAGCACGTCCATGCCGTTTTCGTGGCTTTGCAACTGGGCCACGCCCGCGCTGAAGCTCAGGGGCCGGGGCGCGGGCTGGCCGGGGGGCTGCGCAGATGCGGGCAAAGGCGCCTGCTCCAGCAACTGCAGAAGGCGCTGCAGTGCCTGGGCGCCCGCCGTCTCCGGTGTCTGCGGCAGCAGCAGCACGAAGGCCTGGCCTTCGTAGCGGCCCACCACGTCTTCCGGCCGCAGTCCCTGGCGTGCCAGCTGGGCCACATGCACCAGCGCGGCATCGCCCATGGCATGCCCCAGTTCGGCATTGAGGGCCTGCATGCCGTCCATATCGACCAGGGCAACGCTCAGCGGCTGGCCATGGCGCTGTGCGCGTGCCACCTCGCGGTCCAGCGCCTCGCTCACGCCCAGGCGGTTGAGCTGGCCGGTCAGCGGGTCGTGGCGTGCGCGGCGCGCGGCCTCGTCCAGCTCCTGCTGCAGTGTTTCGATGCGGGCCTCGCAGGCATCGACATGGGTGCGCAGCGCCTGCAGCTCCTCCTGGGCCACGCGGCTGCCGGCGGCCATGGTGCGCGTGGCCTCCAGCACCTGCTGCAGCAGCGGGGCTGCGTCTTCCAGGCGCTGGATGCCGTCCAGCTGGCGTGCCGCCTCTTCCATGCGGGCGCCCAGCGTTTCGTTGCTGCTCGTGATCTGCGCCAGGTGCTGGACGAAGCCGCCCAGCATGTCCCTGAGCGCCTGCTGCGCGGCGGCCATGCCGTCCTGCAACTGCAGGCGCCGGTGGATCACGGTCTGCAGCTCGCGCCGTGCATCGGCCAGGGGCGCGGGCGACAGCGGCGGGGTGATGGCCTGCTCGATGGCCGTGAGCTGCTGCACCAGCCAGCTGCCATGCGTGGGGTCCTGGGCCAGGTGCTGCACCAGGGTCTGCAGCAACTCCTGCATCAGCTGCAGGACCTGAAGCTGGTCGGCGATGGAGAACGTCAGCGGGTAGTGCTGGTCGTGCAGGCGCCGCGCCAGGGCCTTGGCATCCACGGGCGGCGACTGCAGTTGCTCCATCAACTGCTGGTGCAGTTGCCCGGTTTTGGCGTCCTGGGTGTCCAGCAGCGTGGACAAGGCCTCGAAGCGCCGCGCCAACTGCTGGGTCAGGTCGTCGGGCAGGGCCTGGACGGGCGGCGGCACGGGCAGTTCCACGGGCCTGGTCTCATGGGTGGGCGGCTGCAGGGCTGCGTTGGCATAGGCGGTGATGACCTGCTGCAGCCCTTGCCAGTCGCTGCGCTCTATGGCGGCACCCAGCTGGTCGCGCAACCGCTTTTGCCCGGGCGTCTGCGCAGGCAGCAGCGCGTGGACGTGGCGCAGCGGGCCCTGGGGAAAGCTGGCGGGGCCGGGCTCGCCGGCCGCCTGTTCATAAAGGCGGGTGTAGTTTTCCGGGGTGGGCGGCAGGCGGTTCAGCGCCAGCTGCCGCAGGGTTTCGCGTGCCAGTTCGGAAGCGGAGCGCTCGGCCATGGGTGGGCAGTTGTTTCAGAATGCAATGCCCTCCAGTGTGGCATGGCCAGCGCCCGGTTCACTGCTCGTTGACCATCACCAGCTTGCCCTGCACCTGGCGCGATCCCATGCGCGCATAGGCGGCGTGCAGCTCGGCCATGGGCATGGTGCGGTCGATCACGGGCTTGATCTTTCCCTGGCCGTACCACTGCGCCAGCTCCTGCATCATGGCCGCGTTGGCCTTGGGCTCGCGCCGGGAGAACTCGCCCCAGAAGACGCCCACCAGCGATGCGCCCTTGAGCAGCGGCAGGTTCAGCGGCAGGGCAGGAATCGGGCCTGCGGCAAAGCCCACGATCAGATAGCGGCCGCGCCAGGCGATGGAGCGGAAGGCCGGCTCGGCGAAGTCGCCGCCCACGGGGTCGTAGACCACGTCGGGGCCCTTGCCGTCGGTGGTTTGCTTGATGGCGGCGCGCAGGTCGCCCTGGCTGTAGTTGATGGTGGCGTCGGCGCCCTGTGCCTTGCACAGCGCGCATTTCTCGTCGGTGGAGGCCGCCGCGATCACACGCGCACCCGCTGCCTTGGCGATCTGGATGGCGGCCGTGCCCACGCCGCCCGCCGCGCCCAGCACCAGCACGGTCTCGCCCGCGCGCAGCTGGCCGCGGTCGATCAGCGCATGGTGCGAGGTGGCATAGGTCATGATGAAGGCCGCAGCATCGACGAAGCTGAAACCGTCTGGCAGCGGCATGCAAAGCGCGGCCGGCGCCAGCGTATGGGTGCCGAAGCCCCCGGTGCCCGACAGGCAGGCCACGCGCTGGCCCACGCTCAGGTGGCTCACGCCTTCGCCCACGGCCTGGACCACGCCCGCGTATTCCGAGCCCGGCACGAACGGCAGCTCAGGCTTCATCTGGTACTTGTTCTGCACGATCAGCAGATCGGGAAAGTTCAGGCTGGCCGCCTTCACTTCGAGCAGTACCTGCCCCGGGCCCGGCGTGGGCGTGGGCAGCTGCGTCCACTGCAGTTGATCGACGCCTGTGGGCGTGGTGCAAAGCCAAGCGTGCATGGTGGTTGTCTCCTGTGATTGAATGCCTGGCCGATGATAGGAGTGTGGTGGGAATGCCTCCTGTCCCTCGGGCGACGAGACGCCCGCCTACAATCGCCCGCAATCCCCGCTGTATCCATGAAGATTCTCATTTGTAACGACGACGGCTACCAGGCGCCCGGCATCCAGGCCTTGTACGAGGCGCTGCGCACGGTGGCAGACGTCGAGGTGGTGGCACCGGAGCACAACAACAGTGCCAAGTCCAACGCCCTGACGCTGAACGCGCCGCTGTATGTGCACCAGGCCCACAACGGCTTTCGCTATGTCAATGGCACGCCGGCGGACTGCGTGCACATCGCCCTGACCGGCCTGCTGGGCTACCGGCCCGACCTGGTGGTCTCGGGCATCAACAACGGCGCCAACATGGGCGACGACACCATCTATTCCGGCACCGTGGGCGCCGCCATGGAGGGCTTTCTGTTCGGCATTCCCTCCATTGCCTTCTCCCAGGTGGACAAGGGCTGGTCCGAGATCGAGGCCGCTGCCGCCGCCGCGCGCCAGCTGGTCATGGACATGCAATCGCAGGAACTGATCGGCCTGTCGCCCTGGCTGCTCAACGTGAACATTCCCAACATGCCCTTGTCCGCGCTCAAGCCCCTCAAGCTGTGCCGGCTGGGCCGCCGCCATGCGGCCGAACGCGTCATCACCCAGGAGAGCCCGCGCGGCGAAATGATGTACTGGATAGGCAGCGCAGGCGCGGCCAAGGATGACTCGGAGGGCACGGACTTCCACGCCACGGCGCACGGCCATGTGTCCGTCACGCCGCTGAAGGTGGACCTGACCGACCACGACAACCTGGGCTACTGGGCACAGACGGCGGCCAGGCTGGCGTCGGCCGGCCAGGGCGTGCAGGCAGCCCAGGGCGGGGCGGTGCAGCCGTGAGCGAGCGCCGTCCCGGAGTTCCCTCGTGGGTGGCGCGCTCGGTGCAAACCCCTGCGCCGACCTCGCGCGCGGCGCCTGCGCGCTCTGCGCTGGCGCCGGCCGGTGCCCGTGCCCCGCAACAGCCTTCGGGCATCGGCCTGGACTCGGCCGCCGTCCGCGCCCGCATGGTGCAGCGGCTGGCTGCCACCGGCATACAGTCGCCGGCCGTGCTGGCCGCCATGGGGTTGGTGGAGCGCCACCGCTTTGTGGACAGTGCCCTGGTCAATCAGGCCTATGAAGACACCAGCCTGCCGATCGGCCTGGGCCAGACGATCTCCAAGCCCAGCGTGGTCGCCCGCATGACCGAGCTGCTGCTGGGCTCGGAGGCCGCGAAGTCGGGGCTGGGCCGTGTGCTGGAAATCGGCACGGGCTGCGGCTACCAGGCGGCGGTGCTGGCGCGCGTGGCACGCGAGGTCTATTCGATCGAGCGCCTGCGCGGCCTGCACGAGAAAGCGCGCAGCAATCTGCGTCCCTGGCGGCTGACCAATGTCCATCTGATCTTTGGAGATGGCATGGAAGGCTATGGCAGCGGCGCGCCGTATGCGGGCATCATCTCGGCCGCTGGCGGCGAGAGCATGCCCTCGGCCTGGTGCGACCAGCTGGCCGTGGGCGGGCGGCTTGTCGCCCCCATGGTGGTTACGGGTGGTAAGCAGGCACTGCTGGTGATTGACAAGAGTTCACACGGGTTTACGCAGTCGATTTTGGAGGCCGTGAACTTTGTCCCCCTAAAATCGGGCATCGCCTAGAAGGGAATAACTTATGTTGGTATCGCGAAGTCTTGGGGCTTGGGGAACGGTGGTGCTGGCCGGCATGGTTCTGGCAGGCTGCACATCCCAAGTGAACAGGGCTCCCGTGGAGGACCGTGGAACGACCACCACCTCCTCCACCTCTTCCTCGCCATCGGCAGCCGTCAAGCCGCTGCCCGGCGTCGAAAACGCCGGCAAGCCCGGCTACTACACGATCAAGCCCGGTGACACGCTGATCCGCATCGGCCTGGAAACCGGCCAGAGCTGGAAGGACATCGCGCGCTGGAACAATCTGGAGAACCCCAACCTGATCGAAGTCGGTCAGGTGGTGCGCGTCGTGCCGCCGACCAGCTCGGACAGCGTCGGCACGCGCCCCTCGTCCACTGCCTCCTCCACGCCCAGCGGCTCGCCCGTGGTGGCGACGCCGCTGCCGCCCGTGGCATCGTCGGGCGGCTCCACTGCAACGCCTGCACCCGCACCGACCCCGGCACCCGCCCCTGCACCCGCAGCCGGCAAGGGCGCCGACGATGTGGACTTCATCTGGCCTGCATCGGGCAGCCTGATCGCCGGCTTTGACGAGGCGCGCAACAAGGGTTACGACATCGCAGGCAAGGCCGGCGATCCCGTGATGGCCGCTGCCGATGGCCGCGTGGTCTATGCCGGCGCCGGCCTGCGTGGCTATGGCAACCTGATCATCCTCAAGCACAACAACACCTACCTCACGGCCTACGCGCACAACCAGACGCTGCTGGTCAAGGAAGACCAGACCGTGCGCAAGGGCCAGAAGATCGCCGAGATGGGCAGCACCGACGCGGACCGCGTGAAGCTGCACTTCGAGGTGCGTCGCCAGGGCAAGCCTGTCGATCCTTCGCGCTACCTGCCTTCGCGCTGATGAGCCGCAGCACCAGGCAAACCGGACAAGCCCCTGCCCCGCAGGGGCTTGTTTCTTCTGCGCCCGGCGAATCGCCGTGGGAGCCGGTCGAGGACGAGGCCGAAGGCGGCGAGGTCGAGGCCGCCGCGGCCGAGCTGCGCGAGATCACCGTGCCCCCGGCCCAGCACGGCCTGCGCGCCGACAAGGTGCTGGCCGAATGCGTGGCCGAGTTCTCCCGCAGCTATCTGCAGCAACTGCTGGCGCAGGGCGCGGTCACGCTCAACGGGCGTGTGCTGGTCAAGCCGGCCACCAAGGTGGCCGCCGGCGACCGGATGGTGCTGGAGATGCGGCCCACGCAGCAGAGCATGGCCTTCCAGCCCGAAGACATGGCGCTGGACGTGGTGTATGAGGACGAGCACCTGCTGGTCGTCAACAAGCCGGCGGGCCTGGTCGTGCACCCGGCCCCGGGCAATTGGACGGGAACCCTGCTCAACGGCCTGCTGGGGCGCGACCCCAAGGCGCGCGAGGTGCCGCGCGCCGGCATCGTCCACCGCCTGGACAAGGACACCAGCGGGCTCATGGTGGTGGCGCGCAGCCGCGCCGCCATGGACGCGCTGGTGTCCATGATCGCCGCGCGCGATGTCAGCCGCCAGTACCTGGCACTGGCCCACAAGGCCTGGGGCCCGCGCAAGCGCCGCGAGGTCGATGCGCCCATCGGCCGTGACCCGCGCAACCGACTGCGCATGGCCGTTGTCGACCTGGCACAGCATGCGGGCAAGACCGCGCGCACCGACATCGACCTGCTTGCCGGCAACGAGGAAGTCAGCCTGGTGCGCTGCACGCTGCACACGGGCCGCACCCACCAGATCCGCGTGCACATGGCATCGCTGGGCCACCCGCTGGTGGCCGATGCCGTCTACGGCGGCAAGGAGGCAGGCGGCATGGCGCGCCAGGCGCTGCATGCCTTCCGGCTGGCCTTCACCCATCCCATGACAGGCCAGGCCCTGGTGCTGCGCGCGCCGCTGCCGCCCGATATGGCACAGGCGCTGGAAAATTGGGGGCTGAGCTACAATCCCGCCGAAAGCCTCTGACCATCTCTCGCATGGCATCCGTGGAGCGCTTGCTTCCTCTTCTTTGATTCGGCGCACCCTGGCTGCCACCTCTGGTGGCACGCGCGCCTTTGTTCCCGAGACGCTGAGCCATGAATACGGTAGATGCCAAGCGGGTCCTGGAAACTGCATTGATCTGTGCGCCGCAGCCTGTCACGCTGCGTGAGCTGCGCTCGCTGTTCGATGACGTGCTGGGCTCCGACACGCTGAAGGACCTGCTGCTGGACCTGCAAAAAGACTGGGCGCAAAAGGGTGTGGAGCTGGTGCAGGTGGCGTCTGGATGGCGCTTCCAGAGCCGGCCCGAGATGCGGGTCTATCTGGACCGGCTGCATCCCGAAAAGCCGCCACGCTACACCCGCGCGACCCTGGAGACGCTGGCGATCATCGCCTACCGCCAGCCAGTGACGCGTGGCGACATCGAGGACATACGCGGCGTGACGGTCAACAGCCTGCTGATCAAGCAACTGGAAGACCGAGGCTGGATCGAGGTGATCGGCCACCGGGAGACCGTGGGCCGGCCGTCGCTGTTTGCCACCACGCGCCAGTTTCTGGACGACCTGGGCCTGCAGTCGCTGGACCAGTTGCCCATGCTCGAGGAGCCCGAATCCCAGCAAAGCCTGTTCAAGGCGCTGGAAGAGTCGGGTGCGCAGGAATTGGTAGCGGACGAGGCCGCGCCAGCCGGTGACGCTCCTCTGCCCGAAGAGCCCCCGGGCGAGACAGATGCCACGGGATCGGACGGGGCAGATGCCGCAATGGCAGCAGATACGGCTCAAGCGGATACAGCAGACCTGGCGGATGCGGCAGACGCAGCGGACGCGGCAGAGACAACAGATACAACGGATACAGCGGATACAACGGATACGGACGGCGCTGCAAAGCAGGCCGAAGAAGGAAAGCCATGACGGGTAGTGATATCTCCAAAGACCAGGACGCCCAGCCGGCGTCCGATGAGGCCGGCGCGCAGCGCAAGGCCCGCCCCGCGCGCTCGCGCGCTCCCAAGGCCGGGTCGCGGCCCGGCGCCAAGCCTGTGCGCAAGCCGCGTCCGGCCGCCGAGGCGGTGCATGCCGAAGACACCGTGCAAGAGCTGGCGCCGGCTGATGCATCAGAGTCAAGCGACTCAGGGTCTGTCGAAGGCTACGGTTTTGCGGACGTCATCTCGGGCGAGCTCGACGCGGCCGAAGAGCGCGACGATGCTGCGCCTGCCAAGCGCGTGCTGCTGCCCCAGGTCGATTCGCCCAAGCTGCACAAGGTGCTGGCCCAGGCCGGGCTGGGATCGCGCCTCGAAATGGAGCAGCTTATTCTGGAAGGCCGCATCTCGGTCAACAACGAGCCTGCCCACGTGGGCCAGCGCATCCAGTTCGGCGACCAGATCAAGGTCAATGGCCAACCCATCCGTTTTCGCATCGACCCGCCGCCGGCGCGTGTCATCGCCTATCACAAGCCCGTGGGCGAGGTCGTCACGCATGACGATCCGCAAAACCGTCCCACGGTGTTCCGCAAGCTGCCTCGCCTGCAGCATGGCAAATGGCAATCGGTGGGCCGCCTGGACCTGAACACCGAAGGCCTGCTGCTGTTCACCAGCTCGGGCGAGCTGGCCAACTCCCTGATGCACCCGCGCTTCGGCCTGGAGCGCGAGTACGCAGCCCGCGTGCTGGGCGCGCTCAGCAAGGAAGAAAAGCAGCGCCTGACCGACGGCGTGCAGCTGGAAGACGGCGTGGCCGCCTTCGGCTCCATCGAGGACGGCGGTGGTGAAGGCGCCAACTGCTGGTACCGCGTGACCATTTCCGAAGGCCGCAACCGCGAAGTGCGCCGCATGTTCGAGGCGGTGGGCCATGCCGTGAGCCGGCTGATCCGCATCCGCTACGGCGCCATGGTGCTGCCGCGCGGCCTCAAGCGCGGCGCCTGGGTGGAGCTGGATCAGGCCGATATCCAGTCCCTGGCTTCGGCAGCCGGCATGCAGGCGCGTGCGCCCGCCGCACCCAAGCCACCGGCCGGAGGCCGCCGTGGTGGCCCGGCCGACCGCAATACCGTTCGCCGCGAAGGCGGCGGCCGCTACTTCGACGGCAATCGCCCGGCGCCCAACGCCATGCTCGACGGCCCGCGTGCCAAGCCTGCCGCCAAGGGCGGCAAGGCTGACGGCGGCCAGGGACAGGGCAAGGGGCAGGGCGGTGCAGGCGGTCGGGGCAAGGGCGGCGGCAGCCAGCAGCCCGATCCGATGCGTACATCGGTGGGCTACATCGGCTCCGACAGCCTGTCGCGTGCACGCCAGAACGCCAAGCGCAAGCCGGGAGGACGCCGCTGAAAGGCGGCCGGGCCGTCCGCCTTCTGGTTCATCCGGAGGTGGTCGGCCCGCCCTGTAAGCCTGCCATTTGGCAGCACCATGTCATCAAGGACTTTGATGGCACAGCTAGAATCAACGGTTTTGTCCAATTGACAAAAATCCATAGTAACCCTGATTAGGAACCATTCAAATGGCCATCGAACGCACTCTTTCCATCATCAAGCCCGACGCCGTTGCCAAGAACGTGATCGGCCAGATCTACGCACGCTTCGAAGGCGCTGGCCTGAAGGTCATCGCTGCCAAGATGGTGCACCTGTCGCGCGGCGAAGCCGAGCAGTTCTACGGCGTCCACAAGGAGCGTCCTTTCTTCAAGGACCTGGTGGACTTCATGATCTCCGGCCCCGTGATGATCCAGGCTCTGGAAGGCGAGAACGCCATCCTGAAGAACCGCGAACTGATGGGCGCCACCGACCCCAAGAAGGCTGAGAAGGGCACGATCCGCGCCGACTTCGCCGACAGCATCGACGCCAACGCCGTGCACGGCTCTGACGCCGCTGAAACTGCAGCCGTGGAAGTGGCTTTCTTCTTCCCCGGCATGAACGTCTACTCGCGCTAATCCCCGCGTCTTCCGCGGCCGTCATGGTCTGTCCGGTGCAGGCCGTGCCTGCCGCGGAAGAGCCGAGAGCGGCGTGGCACCGGCCTGCCGACATGAATACCAATTTGCTAGATTTTGATCTCGACGGACTGGCCGCTTACTGCGAGCAGCTCGGCGAGAAGCGTTTCCGCGCGACGCAGCTGTTCCGCTGGATCCACCAGCGAGGCGCCAGCGACTTCGACCAGATGAGCGATCTGGCCAAGTCCCTGCGCGAAAAGCTCAAGGCGTGTGCCCACATCACGGCCCTGCCGGTTCTGACCGAGCATGTGTCTGCCGATGGAACAGTCAAGTGGCTGTTCGACGTGGGGGGCGGCGATGCCGTCGAAGCCGTTTTCATTCCCGAAGATGACCGGGGCACGCTGTGCGTGTCGTCCCAGGCGGGCTGCGCCGTGGGCTGCCGCTTCTGCTCCACGGGTCACCAGGGCTTCAGCCGCAACCTCAGCACGGGCGAGATCCTGGCCCAGCTGTGGTATGCCGAGCATGCGCTGCGCAAGCGCCTGGGCACGGGCGGCGAGCGCGTCATCTCCAACGTGGTGATGATGGGCATGGGCGAGCCGCTGCAGAACTACACGGCCCTGGTGCCGGCGCTGCGCGCCATGCTCGATGACCATGGCTACGGTCTCTCGCGCCGCCGCGTGACCGTGTCCACATCGGGCGTGGTGCCGATGATCGACCGGCTGTCCCAGGACTGCGCCGTGGCCATGGCCGTGTCGCTGCATGCGCCCAATGACGAGCTGCGCGACCCGCTGGTGCCATTGAACCGCAAGTACCCCATCCACGAGCTGCTCGATGCCTGCGAGCGCTACCTGGAATTCGCGCCCCGTGACTTCATCACGTTCGAATACTGCATGCTCGATGGCGTCAATGACCAGCCTGAGCATGCGCGCCAACTGATAGAGTTGGTCCGCGCGCGTGGCGATGGCCGCAGCTGGTGCAAGTTCAACCTGATTCCGTTCAATCCGTTCCCGGCCTCGGGGCTGCTGCGTTCACCCGCAGCGCGGGTGACGGAGTTCGCCAGCCTGCTGAGCAATGCCGGCATCGTGACCACGGTGCGCAAGACACGTGGCGACGACATCGACGCAGCCTGCGGACAGCTGGCTGGCGATGTCAAGGACCGCACGCGCGCTGCCGAGCGCATGGCCAGGCAGCGCACCATTGTTCTCAAGCAGGTGCCTTGAGAAGACCTGGGGCATGCCTGGCATGCCCCGACGGAACAAAGGACAGTTCATGAAGTCAGTGGCTCGGCGGCTGCGAACGGGGGAAATCGGTACAGGCATGCGCTGGGCGGTGCCCGCGCTGGTTCTTGTCTTGGCGGGCTGCGCGGGCAAGCAGCCCTTGGTGCCTCCGGCGAATTCTGGCTCCGGCAACGCTTCCTCCGTCTCCAATGCCTCGATGGCTTCTGCCGCCGAGGTCGATCCTCGCCGCCGCGCGAGCATCCGCCTGGAGCTGGCGGCTTCCTATTTCCAGGCTGGCCGCATCGATGTGGCCCTGGAGGAGGTGAACCAGGCGCTGGTCTCCGACCCCGCTTCCGCCGATGGCTACGGCCTGCTGGCCCTGATCTACATGCGCAACCAGGACTGGGACCAGGCCGATGCCAGCCTGCGCAAGGCGATGTCGCTGCGACCCCAGGACGGCGACCTGCAGCACAACTACGGCTGGCTGCTGTGCCAGCGCAAGCAATACGTGCAAGCCCAGGAATGGCTGGACAAGGCCCTGGCCCAGCCCGGCTACCTGGAGCGCCCCAAGACCTGGATGGCCAAGGGCCTGTGCCTGCAGCAGGCCGGCCTTCTGGTCGAGGCCCAGCAGGCGCTGCTCAAAGGCTATGAACTCGATCCCGCCAACCCGGTGATCGCCTACCACCTGAGCAACGTGATGCTGCAGGGCGGGGACGCCAAGAGGGCGCAGTTCTACATCCGGCGCCTGAACAGCAGTCCCCAGTCCAATGCGGAAAGCCTGTGGCTGGGCGTCAAGATAGAGAGGGCGCTGCAGCAATCTGCAGCGATGCGGCAGCTGGCTGACCAGCTGCACCAGCGCTTCCCCGAGTCCCGCCAATGGCTGGCCTACGAGCGTGGAGCATTCAATGAGTGAGGTGTTGGCGGTGCATGACGAAGCAGGTACGCAAGGCGAGAATGCCCAAACTTCCATGACGGCGGGCACGCTGCTGCGCCAGGCGCGCGAGGCGGCAGGCCTGTCGCTGGCCGGGCTGGCGGCGGCGCTCAAGGTGCCGGCCCCCAAGCTGGAGGCCCTGGAGGCGGATGACTATGCCGCATTCCAGGACCATGTCTTCATGCGGGCCCTGGCGCAAAGCGTCTGCCGCACGCTGCGCGTGGACTCGGCCTCGGTGCTGGCCCTGTTGCCGCGCACCCAGCTCAAGAGCCTGGCCGACGATCGCGGCAGCATCAATGCCACGTTCAAGGAACGCTCCTTCAAGGTCACAGGAACACCGCTGGGCCGCGAAAACGGTTCGCGCAAGGTGGCCATCATCGTGCTGCTGCTGCTGGCCGCTGCCGCTGCCGTGTACTTCCTGCCCAGGCACGAAGGCGACGCCGAAGAGCCGCAGGCCGGCGCTTCCGATGCCGCAGCCCTGGTGCAGCCTGCAGGGGCTGGGTCCGAGCCCGTGGCGGTCCAGGAGTCCGTTGCGCCTGCTGCGACGGCGCCGGCCGATGTGCCTGATGCATCTGCATCTGCATCTGCATCTGTACCGGCAACTTCAGCTCCTGCAGCGGCAGCCGTTCCGGCCCCTGCGTCCACCACAACGCCTGCTGCCCCTGCTGCTGCGACAGCCCCTGCCGCCGATGCGCCTGCCGATGGCGCAGCAGCGACATCGACAGCCACCGCGGCGCAAACGCCTGGTGGCGTGCTGGTCATGAAGGCCAACGCACAATCGTGGGTACAGGTGAAGGATTCCGGTGGCCGCGTGGTGCTGCAAAAGACGCTGGCGGCCGGTGAATCCATTGGTGCCGAGGGCGCGCTGCCGCTGTCGGTCATCATCGGCAATGCCAGCGGCACCGAGGTGCGTGTGCGTGGCGAATTGCTGGAAGTCGCCAAGACCACCCGCGACAATGTGGCCCGCTTTGAGGTGAAGTGACCGTGCAAGATCTCCCCATCACGCAGCAGCCGATAGCGATTGCCTCGCCGCTGCCGCGCAAGTCCCGCCAGGCCCGTGTGGTCTGGCGCAACAACGTCGTCACCGTGGGCGGCGACGCGCCTGTGCGCGTGCAGTCCATGACTAACACCGATACGGTGGACGCGGTCGAGACGGCCATCCAGGTGCGCCAGCTGGCCCAGGCCGGCTCGGAGATGGTGCGCATCACCGTCAACACGCCCGAGGCGGCCGCCGCCGTGCCCTATATCCGCGAGCAGCTCGACCGCATGGGCGAGTACGTGCCGCTGGTGGGTGACTTCCACTACAACGGCCACCGCCTGCTCACCGAATATCCTGCCTGCGCCGAGGCACTGTCCAAGTACCGCATCAACCCCGGCAACGTCGGCAAGGGCGAGAAGAAGGACAAGCAGTTCGGCCAGATGATCGAGGCGGCGGCCCGCTACGACAAGGCCGTGCGCATCGGCGTCAACTGGGGTTCGCTGGACCAGGAGCTCATGGCGCGCCTGATGGACGAGAACTCGCGCCGCGCCCAGCCCTGGGATACGCGCCAGGTCATGTTCGAGGCGCTGATCTCCTCGGCCGTCGATTCCGCGCGCCTGGCCGAGTCCATGGGGCTGAACGGCGACAACATCATCCTGTCGTGCAAGGTCAGCGGCGTGCAGGACCTGATCTCGGTCTACCGGGCCCTTGCGCAGCGCTGCGACTATGCACTGCACCTGGGCCTGACCGAGGCCGGCATGGGTACCAAGGGCACGGTGGCCTCGGCCGCCGCGCTGTCCGTGCTGCTGCAGGAAGGCATTGGCGACACCATCCGCGTCTCGCTCACGCCCCAGCCCGGCGAGGCCCGCACCCAGGAAGTTGTGGTCGCCTCCGAAATCCTGCAGTCCCTGGGCCTGCGCATCTTCGTGCCCAGCGTCACGGCCTGCCCTGGCTGCGGCCGCACCACCAGCACCACCTTCCAGGAGCTGGCCAAGCAGATCGATGACTACCTGCGTGGCCAGATGCCGCTGTGGCGCATGAAGTATCCCGGTGTCGAGGCGATGAAGGTGGCCGTGATGGGCTGCATCGTCAACGGTCCCGGCGAGAGCAAGCACGCCAACATCGGCATCAGCCTTCCCGGCACGGGCGAGGCACCCGCCGCCCCCGTCTACATCGACGGTGAAAAGGCGCTCACGCTGCGCGGCGAGCGGATTGCCGAGGAATTCCAGGCACTGGTCGAGAACTATGTGGCGCGCACCTATGGCGCCACCGCCGCTGCGCCCGCCTGAGCGGCTGCGCCGGGCATTGCAGTTATTGCAAAATAGATAGCGCACCACGCTTTTCCTCATTGGCTCTCACGCGGAACAGACGTTGAGGGCATGGGGCGAAAAAAGCGGGGTCAGCGCCTGTTTCCGAGCATTCATCGAACGAGAACAACGTGGCCAAACCCGAAAAACTCTCCGCCGTCAAAGGCATGAACGACATTCTTCCCGCCGAGTCCGCTCGCTGGGAATGGCTGGAAGCGCAGGTGCGTGAATTGATGGCGCGCTTTGCCTACCGCAACGTGCGCACGCCCATCGTCGAGCATACGCAGCTGTTCGTTCGTGGCATAGGCGAGGTGACGGACATTGTCGAGAAGGAGATGTACTCCTTCGAGGACAAGCTCAACGGCGAGCGCCTGACGCTGCGCCCTGAAGGCACGGCCAGTCTGGTGCGCGCCACCATCGAGAACAATCTGCTGTACGACGGCGGCAAGCGCATGTGGTACATGGGCCCCATGTTCCGCCACGAGCGCCCGCAGCGCGGCCGTTACCGCCAGTTCCACCAGATCGGCGCCGAGGCCCTGGGTTTTGCCGGCCCCGATGTCGATGCCGAGCTCATCATGCTGGCCGTTTCCCTGTGGAAGCAGCTGGGCCTGACCCAGTGGCGCCTGGAAATCAACAGCCTGGGCCAGCCTGAGGAGCGCCAGGCGCATCGCCAGGCCCTGATCGCCTACCTGGAGCAGCACCAGGACGTGATGGACGAAGAGGCCAAGCGCCGCATGTACAGCAATCCGCTGCGCGTGCTGGACACCAAGAACCCCGCCATGCAGGAAATGGTCAACGGCGCGCCGCGCCTGCTGGACTTCCTGGGCGAGGGCTCGCTGGCCCACTTCGAAGGACTCAAGGCCATCCTGGACGCCAACGGCGTGCCATGGACCGTGAACCCGCGCCTGGTGCGCGGCCTGGACTACTACAACCTGACGGTGTTCGAGTTCATCACCGACATGCTGGGCTCGCAGGGCACCATCTGCGCCGGAGGCCGCTACGACTACCTGATCGAACAGGTGGGCGGCAAGAGCGCGCCTGCCGTGGGCTGGGCGTTGGGCGTGGAGCGCGTGCTGGAACTCGTCAAGGAGCTCGGCACCGACATTCCCGCACCCACGCTGCATGCCTACGCCATCGTCCCCGACGTGGCCGCCATGCCCGTGGCGCTGCGCACCCTGCAGCAGCTGCGCGAGGCCGGTGTGCGCGTGCAGATGCACGCAGCCAGTGCCGAAGGCATGGGCAGCATGAAGTCGCAGTTCAAGAAGGCGGATGCCAGCGGCGCGCATTTCGCGCTGATCTTCGGCTCCGATGAGCTGCAGCAGGGCCTGGTCACCGTCAAGTCGCTGCGCGACGGCGCAGGCCAGCAGGTGCAGCAAGCCCTGGCTGATGCGGCCCAATGGGCTGCCACCCTACAATCGGCGGTTTGACCAGCATCCGCAGCTTTTCAAGCGACCGCTCCAGCGGCGACCTCCATACATAAAGCGACACAGGCGATCCATGGCAAACCATTTCGATCTCGAAGAACAAGAGCAGATAGAGCAGCTCAAGCATTTCTGGAATACCTGGGGCACGTTGATCACCGGCGTGCTCGTGGTCATCTTCGTCGGCTTTGCCGGCTGGAATGGCTACCAGTACTGGGAAAAGCGCCAGGCCACGCAGGCCGCCGCGCTGGCGCATGCCGTTGACGTGGCGCTGGCCGGCAAGGACGCGGCGCGCGCCGGCCAGGCCTTCGCCGATCTCAAGGACAAGTACGCAGGCACCACACAGGCGGCCCAGGCCGGCCTGCTGCTGGCCAAGGCTGCAGTGGACGAAGGCAAGCTCGATGACGCCAAGGCAGCCCTGAGCTGGGTGGCCGACAAGGGCGACGAAGGCTACAAGGCCCTGGCCAAGCTGCGCCTGAGCGCCGTGCTGGAGCAGCAAAAGCAATACGACGAAGCCCTCAAGGCGCTGGAAGGCAGCATGCCCGAATCCTTTGCCGGCATCGTGGCCGACCGCCGTGGCGACATTCTCGCGGCCCAGGGCAAGCAGGCCGAGGCCATCGACGCCTACCAGCGCGCCCATGCCGCCCTGGACAAGGGTATGGACTACGGACGCCTGATCGAATTCAAGCTCAACGCCCTGGGCGCCGAGCCCACCGTGCTGGCACAGGCCAAGACGTCGACTTCGGAGAAGCAACCTTGAAAACCTCGGCTGATCAATTGATGGCGATTTCGCGCCCGCGCGGCGTGGCGCGCTGGATGGCTCTGGGCCTGCTGGCCGGTGCCCTGGGTGGATGCTCCACGGTGTCCTCGTGGTTCAGCAGCGACACCAAGCCCAAGCCCCAGGAGTTGGGTGCCAACCCCGGCCTGCTGGCCGTGCACCAGGCCTGGACGGCCAGGCTCGGTGCCGAAGTGCCACTGGCCACCGACATCCATGTGCAGGGCGATACGCTGCTGATCGCTGCCAAGGATGGCAGCGTCACGGCCCTGGACGCACGCAACGGCAGCCAGCTGTCGCGCTTCACCGTGGGCGAGCCGCTGACCGCAGGCGTGGGCGGTGATGCCGAGCGCCAGGCCGTGGTCACGCGCAGCAACCAGATCATCGTCTACTCGCAAGGCAAGCAGCTGTGGAAGCAGCCGCTGTCCGCAGCGGCCTACACGCCGCCTCTGGTGGCGGGAGGCCGCGTCTTCGTGCTGGCAGCCGACCGTTCGCTGGCCGCATTCGATGCCGCCAACGGCCGCAAGCTGTGGACCGCGCAGCGCCCGGGCGAGCCCCTGGTGCTGCGCCAGCCCGGCGTGCTGATCGCCGTGGGCAACACGCTGGTGGCCGGCCTGTCGGGCCGCATGGTGGGTATCGATCCCGACACCGGCGCCGTGCGCTGGGAGGCTCCGCTGGCCAGCCCGCGTGGCACCAACGACGTGGAGCGCCTGGTGGACCTCGTGGGCCGCGTCAGCCGTGTCGGTGACAGCGTCTGCGCGCGTGCCTTCCAGGCGGCCGTGGGCTGTGTGGATACGCAAAACGCATCGGTGCGCTGGACCCAGCCATCCAAGGGCGCCGATGGCATCGACGGCGATGGTGATTCCGTGTTCGGCGCCGAGAGCAATGGCACCGTCCAGGCCTGGCGCCGCGGCGACGGCTCGCGCGTATGGTCCATCGACCAGCTGCAGCATCGCCGCCTGACGGCGCCGTTGATGCTGGGCCGCTCGGTGGTGTTTGGTGATGACTATGGCGTGGTGCATCTGCTGTCCAAGACGGACGGACAGGCGCTGGCACGATTGAAGACGGACGACTCCGGCGTGGCCTCGCCCCCGGTATCGGCTGCCAATACGCTGGTGGTGGTAAGCCGCAGCGGAACTGTGTACGGCTTCAGGCCGGATTGATAGGTATTTTCGGGAATGAAGCCAGTTATTGCCCTGGTAGGGCGACCCAATGTGGGCAAATCGACGCTGTTCAATCGGCTGACCAAGTCGAGGGATGCAATCGTCGCGGATTTCGCGGGCCTCACGCGTGACCGCCACTATGGACAGGGCCGCCAGGGTAAGCACGAGTACATCGTGATCGATACCGGCGGTTTTGAGCCTGATGCATCCAGCGGCATCTTCAAGGAGATGGCGCGCCAGACGCAGCAGGCTGTGGCCGAGGCGGACGTCGTGGTCTTCGTTGTCGATGCGCGCCTGGGCATGTCCGCCCAGGACCACGACATCGCCAAGTACCTGCGCCGCCTTGGCAAGCCCTGCGTGCTCGTGGCCAACAAGGCCGAAGGCATGAAGGAAGGTGTGCAGCTGACCGAGTTCTACGAACTGGGCCTGGGCGATGTGCTGCCGGTTTCCGCGGCACACGGGCAGGGCGTGCGCGACCTGCTCGACCTGGCCCTGGGCCAGCTCAACCTGCCCGAGCCCGAGGAAGATGATCCGTTCGACGATGTGGCCCAGAAGCCCATCCGCCTCACCGTGGCAGGGCGCCCCAATGTCGGCAAATCCACGCTGATCAACACCTGGCTGGGTGAGGAGCGACTGGTCGCCTTCGACATGCCTGGCACCACGCGCGATGCCATCTCGGTGCCCTTCGAGCGGGCTGGCCAGAAGTTCGAGCTGATCGACACGGCGGGCCTGCGCCGCAAGGGGCGGGTGTTCGAGGCCATCGAGAAGTTCTCCGTGGTCAAGACGCTGCAGGCCATCGAAAGCGCCAACGTCGTGCTGCTGCTCATCGATGCCACGCAGGGCGTGACCGATCAGGATGCGCACATTGCCGGCTACGTGCTGGAAAGCGGCCGTGCCGTGGTGCTTGCCGTGAACAAATGGGATGCGGTGGACGACTACCAGCGCCAGATGCTGGAGCGCTCGATCGAGACGCGCCTGTCCTTCCTCAAGTTCGCCCCCATGCATTTCATCTCGGCGGAAAAGCGCCAGGGCCTGGGTCCGCTGTGGAACTCCATCATCCAGGCGCACAAGGCTGCCACCTGCAAGATGCCCACGCCGGTGCTCACGCGCCTGCTGATGGAGGCCGTGCAGTTCCAGACGCCCAAGAAGACGGGCATCTACCGCCCCAAGATGCGCTATGCGCACCAGGGTGGCATGAACCCTCCGGTCATCGTCATACACGGCAATTCGCTCGAGCATGTGACGGAGGCCTACAAGCGCTTCCTCGAAGGGCGATTCCGGAAGGAGTTCAATTTGGTTGGCACGCCGTTGCGGATCGAGTTGAAAACCTCTCATAATCCTTTTGCCGACAAGGACAAGTAACAAGCCATGGGATTTCGGGAAAACCCTTGTGCGAGCAAGGGCCCCAAAACACTGTGGTAAGGTGTCGGTTTACAACAACACTCTTCGAACACGGAGAATATCGTGAGCAACAAAGGCCAACTCCTCCAAGACCCGTTCCTGAACGCGCTGCGCCGCGAACATGTGCCGGTGTCCATCTACCTCGTCAACGGCATCAAGCTGCAAGGCCAGATCGAATCCTTCGACCAGTACGTGGTCCTGCTTCGCAACACCGTCACGCAGATGGTTTACAAGCACGCCATCTCCACCATTGTTCCCGGCCGCGCCGTGAACTTCTCCACGGCCGAAGCTGCCGGCAGCGACGCCAGCGCTTGAGCTCGCGGCGCCCTGATGCCTCCCCGCACAGCCGGGGAGCTTCCTCACCCTTCGGGAGAGGTTTTTCTTGAGTTCTGAATCTTTTGACCGGTCCACGCCAACGCCAGTGCTGCTGGTGGGCGTGGATTTCGGCTTTCCCCATTTCGATGGCGAGTTGGAAGAGCTGGGCCTGCTGGCCGGCACGGCCGGCCTGCGTCCCGTCGCGCGCCTGACCTGCAAGCGCAAGGTGCCCGATGCGGCGCTGTTCGTGGGCAGCGGCAAGGCCGACGAAATCCGCATGCTGGCCCAGATGCATGGCGCCCAGGAAGTGCTGTTCGACCAGGCCCTGAGCCCGGCCCAGCAGCGCAACCTGGAACGCCATCTGCAGATGCCGGTCAACGACCGCACTTTGCTGATCTTGGAGATCTTCGCCCAGCGCGCGCGCAGCCATGAAGGCAAGCTGCAGGTGGAACTGGCGCGCCTGCAATACGTGGCCACGCGCCTCGTGCGGCGCTGGACCCACCTGGAGCGGCAGATGGGCGGCATCGGCGGCCGTGGCGGCCCTGGCGAGAAGCAGATCGAGCTGGACCGCCGCATGATCGACGAGTCGATCAAGCGCACCAAGGAGCGGCTGCAGAAGGTCAAGAAGCAGCGCGCCACGCAGCGTCGGCGGCGCGAGCGCCATGGCATCTTCAATATCTCGCTGGTTGGCTACACCAACGCCGGCAAGTCCACGCTGTTCAATGCGCTGGTGAAGGCGCGTGCCTATGCGGCCGACCAGTTGTTCGCCACGCTGGACACGACCACGCGCCAGCTGTACCTGAATGAAGCCCAGCAATCGGTGTCCCTGTCGGATACCGTGGGCTTCATCCGCGACCTGCCGCACGGCCTGGTCGATGCATTCCAGGCCACGTTGCAGGAGGCGATCGATGCCGATCTTCTGCTGCATGTGGTCGACGCCTCCAATCCGAATTTCCCGGAACAAATCCAACAAGTCCAGAAAGTTCTGAAGGAAATCGGTGCCCAGGAGGTGCCTCTGGTACTGGTTTTCAACAAATTGGACGCCGTCGATCCGGAGCGGCGTCCAGCACAGTTGCAGGACCAGTACGAGCTTGACGGGCTGCCTGTTTCACGGGTGTTCGTCAGTGCCCGCTCCGGCGAGGGGCTGCCGCAGCTGCGGCAGTTGCTGGCCGAGCATGCGCTGCGCGCGGAGGCGGAACACGCCGACGCGCACGGCGATGATGAGCGGGATCAGGAGGAGGTGGATGGCGCGATGTCCCCTGGGCAGGACGCCGAATACTAGGGGCTAGCGCCCTGATTGGGCAAAATGCCGATTGGGTCCCTGTCTTTACTGAAGAAACCGAGACTTCTCGCATGAATCTTTCACAACGCGCCCATCGCTGGGCGATGCTGCCGCAGCGCCTTCGCGGGATGTTCAACCTGAATGATCCGCGATGGGGACGTGGCGACGACAAGAACGACGATGCTTCGCGCCCCAATGCCGACCGTCCCGCGCCGCCGCCCCCGCCTTCGGAACCCGCACGCGACAACCGCGACAGCCGTGACAACCGTCCCTCGTCGGGCGGCGGCCAGCCGCCTGATCTGGATGAGCTGTGGCGCGACCTCAATCGAAAGCTCTCGGGCCTGTTCGGCGGCAAGCCGGGCGGCGGCCGTGGCCAGCCGCCCATCCGCAATGGCGGTGGCAGCCAGCCGCCGGACATGCGCAGCGCCGGCATGGGCGTGGGCCTGATCGCCGGCATTGCCTTCATCATCTGGATGGGCACGGGCATCTTCATCGTCCAGGAAGGCCAGCAGGCCGTCATCACCCAGTTCGGCAAGTACAAGAGCACCGTGGGCGCCGGCATCAACTGGCGGCTGCCGTACCCGATCCAGCGCCATGAACTGGTGTTCGTGACGCAGATCCGCTCGGCCGACGTGGGGCGCGACACCATCATCAAGAGCACGGGCCTGCGCGAGTCGGCCATGCTCACCGAGGACGAGAACATCGTCGAGATCAAGTTCGCCGTCCAGTACCGTCTGAGCGACGCGCGCGCCTGGCTGTTCGAGAGCAAGAACCCGTCCGAGGCCGTGGTCCAGGCCGCCGAGACGGCAGTGCGCGAAGTCGTCGGCAAGATGAAGATGGACACTGCGCTGGCCGAGGAGCGCGACCAGATCGCCCCGCGCGTGCGCGACCTGATGCAGACCATCCTGGACCGCTACAAGGTGGGCGTGGAAGTCGTGGGCATCAACCTGCAGCAGGGCGGCGTGCGTCCGCCCGAGCAGGTGCAGGCGGCCTTCGACGACGTGCTGCGTGCCGGCCAGGAGCGTGAGCGTGCCAAGAACGAGGCCCAGGCCTACGCCAACGACGTGGTGCCGCGCGCAGCCGGCTCGGCAGCGCGCCTGCTGGAAGAGTCCAACGGCTACAAGGCCCGCATCGTGGCCCAGGCACAGGGTGATGCGCAGCGCTTCAGCTCGGTGTTCACCGAGTACCAGAAGGCTCCCCAGGTCACGCGCGACCGCATGTACCTGGAAACCATGCAGCAGATCTACGGCAACGTGACCAAGGTGCTGGTGGAGTCGCGCCAGGGCTCCAACCTGCTGTACCTGCCGCTGGACAAGATCATGCAAGGCGTGAGCGGCAATGTGCCGGCAGCCGACAGCTCGGCGGCCCCCAGCACCCAGGCGCCTGCGCCTGCCGCCATTCCCGGCCTTTCGAACGATGCGCGCAGCCGCGACAGCAGTCGCAGCCGTGACCGCGAAGCACGCTGAGGAGCAGCCCAAGTGAACCGAGTTGGATTTTTCATCACCAGCATTCTTCTGGCGCTCGCGCTGCTCAGCTCCATGCTGTTCGTCGTCGATCAGCGCCAGTTCGGCGTGGTCTATGCCCTGGGTCAGATCAAGGAAGTGATCACCGAGCCGGGCCTGAACATCAAGATGCCGCCGCCGTTCCAGAACGTGCGCTACATCGACAAGCGCCTACTCACGCTGGACAGCACCGACACCGAGCCCATGCTCACTGCCGAAAAGCAGCGCGTGGTCATCGACTGGTACGTGCGCTGGCGCATCTCCGATCCGTCGGAGTACATCCGCAATGTGGGCCTGGACGAGTCGGCTGGCGCCATGCAGCTCAACCGCGTGGTGCGCAATGCCTTCCAGGAGGAAATCAACCGCCGCACCGTGCGCGAACTGCTGTCCAGCAAGCGCGACGCGCTGATGAACGACGTCAAGCGCGAAGTGCTGGAGACCGTGCGCGGCGCCAAGCCCTGGGGCGTGGACGTGGTCGACGTGCGCATCACGCGCGTCGACTATGCCGAGACCATCACGGAATCGGTCTACCGCCGCATGGAAGCCGAGCGCAAGCGCGTGGCCAACGAGCTGCGCTCCACCGGCGCCGCCGAAGGCGAGAAGATTCGCGCCGAGGCCGATCGCCAGCGCGAGATCACCATCGCCAATGCCTACCGTGACGCCCAGAAGGTCAAGGGCGAGGGCGATGCGGAAGCCGCCCGGACCTACGCCGAAGCCTTTGGCAAGGACCCGCAGTTCGCGCAGTTCTACCGCAGCCTGGAGGCCTACAAGGCCAGCTTTGCCAAGAAGAGCGATGTGCTCGTGCTCGATCCTTCGCAGACCGATTTCTTCAAGGCCTACCGCAGTGGTGGAAGCTCTGGAAAGTAAGCGCGCCTGAGCGGCAATGCCGCCCGGCCCCTGCACGGCGCCCCTGTTGGGGCGCCGTTTTTCTTGGGCCGCCGCTGCCGCCTGGGCACCGAATCGATTCGGAATACCGAACGCCCTCCGCGGGCCTTGGGACACCCCCAATTTGGGCTGGCCCGCAACAGCCGGTAGAATCACGTTTTTAACAGCCTCCCCCTTTTTCCATGTCTGCTTGGGTCCTGCCGGATCACATCGCCGATGTCTTGCCTTCCGAGGCCCGGCACATCGAAGAATTGCGTCGAGGCCTGCTCGATACAGCGCGTGGCTATGGCTATGAACTGGTCATGCCTCCCATGCTGGAGTACCTCGAATCCCTGCTCACCGGCACAGGGGAGGCGCTGGACCTGCAGACCTGCAAGCTCATCGACCAGCTGACGGGCCGCACCATGGGTCTGCGTGCAGACACCACGCAGCAGGTGGCCCGCATCGACGCCCATCTGCTCAACCGCAAGGGCCTCACGCGCCTGTGCTACTGCGGCCCCGTTGTCCATGCCCGCCCTGACCGCCCCCGCGCCACGCGCGAGCCGCTGCAGTTCGGTGCAGAGATCTACGGTCACCAGGGCATGGAAGCCGACCTGGAGGCGCTGCACCTGGCGCTGGACTGCCTGCGCAGCGCAGGCGTCACCAATATCAACGTCGATCTGGCCGATGTGCGCATCGTGCGCAGCCTGCTGGCTGGCGTGATGGTGGACATGCAGGTGCTGCGCGGCGTGCACGCCGCGCTGGCTGCCAAGGATGCGAGCGAGCTCGAGCGTCTCACCCGCGGCTTCCCCGCCGCTTCGCGCGAAGGCCTGATGGCCCTGCTGCAGCTGTACGGCGGCATCGAGGTGCTGGACCGTGCCGAGAAGCTGCTGGCGCGCACCGCAGGCGTGCAGCCGCTGCTCGATCAGCTGCGCTGGCTGGCCCAGCGCCTGGAGGGCGTGAGCGTGAGCTTCGATCTGGCCGATCTGCGCGGCTATGCCTACTACAGCGGCACGCGCTTCGCCATCTATGTGCCGGGTGCCAGCGATGCGCTGGTGCGCGGCGGCCGCTATGACGAGGTGGGTGCGGTCTTTGGCCGCAACCGGCCCGCCGCCGGCTTCAGCCTGGACATCAAGCAGCTCGTCGCCGTCGTGCCCGAGCGCCCGCTCAAGGCTGCCATCCGCGCGCCCTGGGGCGACGATCCCCAGGTTGCGGCTGCCATTGCTGCATTGCGCCGGCAGGGCGAGACCGTGGTCTGCGTGCTGCCAGGGCATGAAAGCGAAGTGGACGAATTCCACTGCGACCGCGAGCTCGTGCAGGTTGCCGGGCAGTGGGCCGTGCAAGCCATCTGACGCATTTGTCAATTTCTTCGGATTTCATCGGATTTGAATATGAAAGCTACCAAAGGTCGCAACGTGGTCGTGGTCGGCACCCAGTGGGGTGACGAAGGCAAGGGCAAGCTGGTGGACTGGCTGACCGAAAGCGCCCAGGGCGTGGTCCGCTTCCAGGGTGGCCACAACGCTGGCCACACGCTGGTCATCAACGGCGTGAAGACCGCACTGCACCTGATCCCCAGCGGCATCATGCGCCCCGGCGTGAAGTGCTATATCGGCAACGGCGTGGTGCTCTCTGCCGCCAAGCTGTTCGAGGAAATCGAAGGTCTGGAGAAGGCCGGCGTGCAGGTGCGTGACCGTCTGCGCGTGTCCGAAGCCTGCCCGCTGATCCTGCCCTTCCACTCGGCGCTGGACGTGGCGCGCGAAGCTGCGCGCGAGCAGGGCGGCACCGAGAAGATCGGCACCACCGGCCGTGGCATCGGCCCCGCCTACGAAGACAAGATTGCCCGCCGCGCACTGCGCGTGCAGGACCTCAAGTACCCCGAGCGCTTCGCCACCAAGCTGCGCGAACTGCTGGCCCTGCACAACCACATCCTGGTCAACGTGCTGGGTTCGAAGAACTTCACCTTCGGTGACGCGCTCAAGCCGTACATCAAGGATGGCGAAGTGCAATTCGACGCGGTGTACGAAGAGGCCATGCGCCATGCCGAGCTGCTCAAGCCCATGATGGCCGACGTCTCCTGCGAGCTGAACGCCGCGCACGCCGAAGGCGCCAACCTGCTGTTCGAAGGCGCGCAGGGCACGCTGCTGGACGTGGACCACGGCACCTATCCCTATGTCACCTCGTCCAACTGCGTCGCCGGCAATGCGGCTGCAGGCTCGGGCGTGGGCCCCGGCATGCTGCACTACATCCTGGGCATCACCAAGGCCTACTGCACCCGCGTGGGCGGCGGCCCTTTCCCCACCGAACTGGATTGGGAAAAGGAAGGCACGCCGGGCTGGCACATGAGCACCGTGGGCGCCGAAAAGGGCGTGACCACCGGCCGCTCGCGCCGCTGCGGCTGGTTCGATGCCGCGCTGCTCAAGCGCAGCGCCCAGGTCAACGGCCTGTCGGGCCTGTGCATTACCAAGCTCGACGTGCTCGACGGCCTGCAGGAACTGCTGCTGTGCGTGGGCTACGAGCTCGATGGCGAGAAGATCGACCTGCTGCCCATGGGCGCCGACGAGATCGCCCGCTGCAAGCCCATCTACGAGTCCATCCCCGGCTGGACCGATTCCACCGTGGGCGTGACCGACTACGACAAGCTGCCGGCCAATGCCCGCCGCTATCTGGAGCGCATCGAGGAAGTGACGGGCGTGCCCATCGCCATGGTTTCGACCAGCCCCGACCGGGATCACACCATCCTGATGCAAAACCCCTACGCTGCCCAGTGAACTGCTGGCGGCTGAACCCCAAGATTGAACCAGGAGCCATTCCATGCTGACGGAAGACGGTCAACACCTGTATGTGAGCTACGACGAATACCACGGACTGATCGAAAAGCTCGCGATCAAAGTGCACCAGTCCGGCTGGGAATTCGACACCATTCTCTGCCTGGCCCGTGGCGGCCTGCGTCCCGGTGACATGCTCAGCCGCATCTTCGACAAGCCGCTGGCCATCATGTCCACCAGCTCCTACCGCGCCGAAGCCGGCACGGTGCAGGGCCATCTGGACATCGCGCGCTTCATCACCACGCCCAAGGGCGAGATCGCCGGCCGCGTGCTGCTGGTCGATGACCTGGCCGATTCGGGCCACACGCTGAACGCCGTGATCGCCATGCTCAAGACCAACTACCCGCCGATCACCGAGCTGCGCAGCGCCGTGATCTGGACCAAGGGCCTGTCGGCCTTCACGCCCGACTACTCGGTGGACTACCTGCCGACCAACCCCTGGATCCACCAGCCCTTCGAGCACTACGACACCTTGCGTCCCGAAAAGCTCATGGAGAAGTGGAAGATCTGATCGCCACTGCGCCTTTGGGCGCATGCCAGCGAAGGGAGCCTGTCGGCTCCCTTTTTCGTTGTGGCGGGTATTTCCATGCGCCGTCGTCATGCCTTGATGCAAGTCATGGATTGGCGCGCTTGCCGCGATATCTCGGGCCAACGTCGCGCAAATGTCGGTTTTTTGCACAGCAGCAAAAGCCGATGCCCCAGAGCGTCCGAGGGGCTGATTGGCGCAGCTACACTGCGCAGATTCTCAGAAGGTGGTGCTTTGTGAAACGTCTTTCCGTCGGGCGCTTGAGCGCGGCTGTGGCTTTGGTTGTGGGCGGCGGTGCGCTGGCCTGGCTGGCCGTGGCATCCCTGCCCGGATCCAAATCGGCCCGCGCGGCCTCGGCCACGTCTGCTGCCGTGCAGGCGCAAGCCGCATCGGCCCAGGCGGCCGCCGTTCCTGCCGCGCCTTCCGTTCCCTCGGCTGCGGCGGCTCCCGCGGCCCCGGTCGCGCGTGTCACGCCGCCCCCGCAGACCCAGGGCCCCACGCCCATCTTTGTGCTCAACTCGCTTGATGCCAACATCAGCATCGTGGACCCGGTCACCTGGCAGGAGACGGCACGCATTCCCACGGGCAAGGAGCCGCATCACCTCTACCTCACGCCGGACGAGAAGTCGCTGGTCGTGGCCAATGCGCTGGGCGACACCCTGACCCTGGTCGATCCGCGCACGGGTGAGGTGCAGCGCGTGATCCGCGACATCATCGACCCCTATCACCTGCGCTTCAGCCCGGACATGAAGTGGTTCGTCACGGCGGCCAACCGCCTCAACCACATCGACATCTACCGCTGGGATGGCCAGAATCCGCAGCTGGTCAAGCGCGTGCCCACGGGCAAGACGCCCAGCCATCTCTGGATCGATGCCAAGAGCACGACCATCTATTCCACCATGCAGGACAGCGATGCCCTGGTGGCCATCGACATCGCCACCCAGACCATCAAGGCCCGCGTGCCCACCGGCCCCATGCCGGCCGATCTCTATGGCAGCCCGGACGGTACCAAGCTGTTCATCGGCCTGACCGGCAGCGATGGCGTGGAAGTGTTCGACATCACCGGCCCCGAGCCGCGCAGCGTGGCCCGCATCAAGACAGCCGCTGGCGCCCACGCCATGCGCGCCGCCGGTGATGGACGCCACCTGTATGTGAGCAACCGCGTGGCCAACACCATCAGCAAGATCGACATGCAGACCAACCAGGTCGTGGCCAACTACCCGGCACCGGGCGGCCCCGACTGCATGGATGTCTCCGCCGATGGCCGCTACCTGCTGGTCAGCTCGCGCTGGGCGCGCAAGCTTTCGGTGATCGATACCGTGGAAAAGAAGGTGGTCCAGCAGGTCAAGGTCGGCAAGTCGCCTCACGGCGTGTGGACACTGGCCCACGCGCAGCGCTGATGGACCGCAGACTCTTTGCGCAATCGCTGGCCGGTGCGGCGGCTTTCGGCCTGCTGCGCCCCGCCTTGGCGGCGGGGCAGGGCACAGGCTGTGCCAAGACCGTGTACCTGACCTTCGACACGGGCCACATGGGCATTGCCGACCTGGTGGCCGAGGTGCTCGGGCGCCACGCGGTGCCAGTGACGTTTTTCGCGGCCAACGAGCCCACCCAGCAAGGCGATGGCAGCCTGGGCGAGACCTGGGCGCCCTGGTGGCGCGCACGCGCTGCCGAAGGCCATGAATTCGCCTCGCACACCTACGACCACATGTACTGGCGCGGTGATCTGCGCGCCTCGAAGAACGGGCCGGTCACGGGTTTTCGCGTGCGCCCCTCGGCAGGGCCGCGCGCCAACGAGAACTTCACGGTCGATGCGGCAGGCTATTGCGACGAGATCCGCCGATCCGCACGGCGGCTGCAGCAGATCACGGGGCGCAAGCCCCTGCCGCTGTTCCGTGCGCCCGGCGGCAAGACCTCGCCCGCGCTGCTGGATGCCGCGCGGCAGGGCGGCTACATGCATGTGGGCTGGGCCAGCGCGGGTTTTCTGGGCGATGAGCTGCCCAGCGACCGCTACCCGAATGCGCAGCTGCTGGCCCAGGCGCTCAAGAACATCCGCAGCGGAGACATCCTGCTGGCCCATCTGGGCATCTGGTCACGCAAGGACCCCTGGGCACCTGCCGTGCTGGAACCTTTGATCACGGGCCTGCTCAAGCAGGGGTTCTGCTTCCGCACGCTGCGGGAGCATCCCGACTATCGGGATTGGGTAGCAAAATTCGCATAGTGTCCGCGCGCGCAGCGCGGCGGGCGATGGGAGCGTGGTGTGGACTGGTGGATTCAGTGGTTCGGTAATGCGCAGCAGCGCCTGTTCGAGGGCGTTGTCCAGCCCCTGCTGTTCGGCCTGGGGCAGGCCAGCCTGCTGGAGGACGCCTATGGCGCCACGGGCTGGCTGCTGGTGGGCCTGCTGCAGATCTTCATCATGGTGGCGGTGATCGCGCCGCTGCAGTACTGGCGGCCCGTCGAGCCCGTCACCGACCGGCGCGCCATCCACGTGGACATCATCTACACCGTGGTCCACCGGCTGGGCCTGTTCCGGCTGGCCCTGTTCTTCACACTGGACCCGCTGTGGGACGATCTCATGGGCCGCCTGCATGTCTGGGGGCTGCCGAGCTTTCACCTCGACGGCGTGTGGCCCGGCGTCACCGATCTGGCCTGGGTCAGCCTGATCATCTACCTGCTGGCCTTCGACTTCCTGGACTACTGGATACACCGCGGCCAGCACAGCATCGGCTGGTGGTGGAAGCTGCATGCGCTGCATCACTCGCAGCGCCAGATGACGGTGTGGAGCGACAACCGCAACCACCTGCTCGACGATGTCATCCGCGACACCATCATCGTGCTCGTGGCGCAGCTCATCGGCGTGGCTCCGGGCCAGTTCGTGGCCATCGTGGCCTTCACCCAGCTCAGCGAGAGCTTCCAGCACGCCAACCTGCGCGTCTGGTTCGGCTCCATTGGCGAGCGGCTGTGGATCAGCCCGCGCTTTCACCGCCGCCACCACGCCATCGGCATCGGCCACGAGCCCATGGCGCCCGTGCGCAACAAGAAGGCGCATGGCAACAACTTCGGCGTGCTGCTGCCCTGGTGGGACATGCTGTTCGGCACCGCCAACTTCGAGCTGCGCTTCGATCCCACCGGCGTGCGCGATCAGGTCCAGCCCAATGCCCAGGGCCAGTTGCGCGACTACGGCCAGGGCTTTTGGGCCCAGCAATGGCGTGGGCTCCTAAGGTTGATGGGTCGCGCTTGAGGCTGGGCTCGGGGTATGCTTGCCGGCATGGGCTTGCTACTCGATTCCTTCTGGCGTGCGACGGCGTATTGCCTGCATAAGCGGGTGATTGCATGGTCGCTTTTTCCCTTGCTGTTCATGGCCATCACGGCCTGGCTGCTGGGCTACTTCTTCTGGGCCGATGCCGTCGTCTGGACGGAAGGGGTCCTGCAAGGCGTGGGCTGGCTGCACAGCGTCTGGTCCTGGATGGGCGTGCAGTCGCTGCCCGAGCTGGTGGCGCCGGTGCTGGTCGTGCTCTCGGTCACGCCGGTGCTGGTCGTGGTCTCGCTGCTGCTGGTGGCACTGTTCATGACGCCGGCCCTGGTCGAACTGGTGGCCCAGCGGCGATTTCCGTCGCTGGAGCGCAGGCAGGGCGCCACCATGGTCGGCAGCCTGATGTGGTCCGCAGGCTCTTCGCTGATTGCCTTGATCGCGCTGCTGGTGTCGGTGCCGCTGTGGTTCGTGCCGCCCCTGGTGGTGGTGATACCGCCGCTGATCTGGGGCTGGCTGACCTACCGCGTCATGGCCTTTGACGCGCTTTCTGCCCATGCCAGCAAGCCCGAGCGCCGCAGCCTGTTCCTGCGCCACCGCCTGGCGCTGATGCTCATGGGCGTGGTCTGCGGTTATCTGGGTGCGGCGCCGGCCATTGTCTGGGCCTCTGGCGTGGTCTTCATCGCGGCCTTCTGGATACTGATTCCGGTGGCCATCTGGATCTATGCGCTGATCTTCGCTTTCTCCTCGCTGTGGTTTGCCCACTTCTGCCTGGCCGCGCTGCAGCGCATGCGCGAGGAGGAACCCGCGCTGCCTGTCGCCCCCATCGTGCCCTATGCTCCCGACGCTCCGCTCGGAGCCGGCGCGGCCTCTCCTCCCTCCATCCCGCAAGAAAAGACCTCATGACCCTTCAAGTAGGCGCACTCATCATCGGAGACGAAATCCTGTCGGGCAAGCGTGCCGACAAGCACCTTCCCAAGCTGATCGAACTGCTGGGCGCGCGTGGCCTGTCCCTGGCCCATGCCGAGTACGTGGGCGACGACAGGGCGCGCATCACCGATGCCCTGCGCCGCGCCTTCGCATCGCAGGCCGTGGTCTTCAGCTTTGGCGGCATAGGTGCCACCCCCGACGACCACACGCGCCAATGCGCAGCCGAAGCCCTGGGCGTGCCGCTGGCGCTGCACCCGGAAGCCGTGGCCCTGATCCGCGAGCGCATGCGCGACGTGGCCGCCGAAGAAGGCAAGCCCTACGAACCCCAGCGCGCCGACAACCTGCACCGGCTGCAGATGGGCAACTTCCCCGAAGGCGCGCGCATCATCCCCAACGTCTACAACAAGATCCCCGGCTTTTCCTGCTCGGGCACAGCGGGCAAAACGGGCGCAGCGGGCACCGTGCACTTCGTGCCCGGCTTCCCGGTCATGGCCTGGCCCATGGTCGAGTGGGTGCTGGAGCAGCGCTACGCCAAGCATTTCCACAGCACGGTGCAGCGCGAGCATTCGGTCATCGTCTACGGCGGCATGGAGGCCACGCTGACGCCGCTGATGGTGGCCATAGAGCGCGACCACCCGGGCGTCAAGGTGTTCAGCCTGCCCAGCGTGGATGATTCCAAGCACGGCCGGCACATAGAACTTGGTGTCAAGGGCGAAGCTGGTGCCGTCACCAAGGCATGGCCCACCCTGCTGGAGGGTTTGCACTCATTTGGTGCAAGTCTTGGCCCTGAATTGGTGCGCAATATCTGATTTACGGGCCGGTCCCTGAATCTGCACCGATTTGGTGAAGATGCCGGGCGGTGGATCGAATGCGGGCAGAGGCCTCAATGTCATCCACAAGCCTGTCCCAAGGCGGCAGAATCACGGGGCTGGCGCGCCAAGCAGGTGCCAGACTGCAGGCATGCACTCAATGAATGCAGCCTGGCACGCAAACTGCTTAAGAGTATTTATCTTTTTTGATCAGCCAGATTGGCAGGAGAGATCTGATGGCAAAGACCGTTGCAGACGTGTTGAACATGGTGAAGGAGAACGAGGTCAAATTCGTGGACCTTCGTTTTACGGACACCCGTGGCAAGGAGCAGCACGTCACGGTGCCGGTGTCGCACTTCGACGAAGACAAGTTCACCTCGGGCCACGCCTTCGACGGCTCGTCGGTGGCAGGCTGGAAGGGCATTGAAGCATCCGACATGCAGCTGATGCCCGATCCCGCTACCGCGAACATCGACCCCTTCTTTGAAGAGACCACGCTGTTCCTGCAGTGCGATGTGATCGAACCCGGTGATGGCAAGGCCTACGACCGCGATCCCCGCTCGGTGGCCAAGCGCGCCGAAGCCTATCTGAAGGCATCGGGCCTGGGCGACACCGCCTACTTCGGACCCGAACCCGAATTCTTCATCTTCGACGGCGTGCGCTGGAACACCGAACCCGGCAGCACCTTCTACGAAATCGAAGAGTACGAGGCCCCCTGGAATTCGGGCGCCAAGTTCGAATCCGGCAACCGCGGCCACCGTCCGCGCAACAAGGGCGGCTACTTCCCCGTGCCCCCCGTGGACAGCACCCAGGATCTGCGCGCCGAAATGGTGCTGCTGCTCGAGCAGCTGGGCATTCCCGTCGAAGTGTTCCACCACGAAGTGGCAGGCGCCGGCCAGAACGAGATCGGCACCCGCTTCAGCACCCTGGTGGAGCGCGCCGACTGGACCCAGGTCATGAAGTACGTGATCTGGAACGTGGCCAACACCTACGGCAAGACTGCCACCTTCATGCCCAAGCCCTATCCGGGCGACAACGGCTCGGGCATGCACGTGCACCAGTCCGTCTGGAAGGATGGCAAGAACCTGTTCGCAGGTGACGGCTATGCAGGCCTGTCCGACTTCGCGCTGTACTACATCGGCGGCATCATCAAGCACGCCCGTGCCCTGAACGCCATCACCAACCCCGGCACCAACAGCTACAAGCGCCTGGTGCCCGGCTTCGAGGCTCCGGTCAAGCTGGCCTACTCGGCCAAGAACCGTTCGGCATCGATCCGCATCCCCTACGTGGCCAACCCCAAGGGCCGCCGCGTCGAGGCACGCTTCCCCGATCCGCTGATGAACCCCTACCTGGGCTTCTCGGCCCTGCTGATGGCAGGTCTGGACGGCGTGGAAAACAAGATCCATCCCGGCGAAGCCGCGACCAAGGATCTGTATCACCTGCCTCCGGAAGAGGACAAGCTGGTGCCCACGGTCTGCCACAGCCTGGACCAGGCCCTGGACGCCCTGGACGCGGACCGCTCGTTCCTGACCAAGGGCGGCGTGTTCTCGGACAGCATGCTCGATGCCTACATCGAGCTGAAGATGGGCGAAGTGACCCGTTACCGCCAGGCCGTGCATCCGGTCGAGTACGACATGTACTTCTCGCTGTAAGGCGAGTCGGCAAAAAAGGCGGCGCAAGCCGCCTTTTTTGCTTTCGGCCAGGACCTGGGTATGCTGGGCGCGGAACCAAAAGGGGTTGGCCCGCTCAAGAAATGACGTCCAGCCCGGAAGATGGAGCGATACTTGCCCGGATAAGCCGGGCCCTTCCGATCTGGCTACCCGAGGGAATGGAATGAAGAAACTGTTTGTGTCACTGCTGCTGCCCCTGCTGTCGGTGGGAGCCTGGTCCCAGGACGTGATCTACCGCTGCGGCAACGAGTACACCAACAACGTCAGCCAGGCCAAGTCCAAGGACTGCAAGCCGGTGGACGGCGGGCATGTGACGGTGATCCATGGCGGCAGCAAGCCGGCGGCCTCGGGCGGCAGCCAGCAGGCACCGCGCACCTCCGCCGCTCCGGCTGCAGGCTCGCCCGCTCCGGCCAAGGTCAACAGCAGCGCCCAGAAGGCCCGCGACTCCGACGCGCGGACCATTCTGGAAAGCGAGCTGGCCCGCGCCCAGGAGAAGCTGACACAGCTGCGTCAGGAGTACAACGATGGCAATCCCCAGCGCACCGCATTGGAGTTGCGCAATCCCCAGGGCTATCTGGAACGTGTCGAGCAGCTCAAGAGCAGCATCTCGCGGCAGGAAGGCGATGTCGCCGGCATCCGCCGTGAGCTGGATCGACTTCCCAAGAACTGACGGGCCCGCGCGGTCCACCGGAGCCCGGCCATGATCCAGGACGACCGGCCGGCGCCCCCGGCTTCCTATCAGGCCCTTGATCTGCTGTGCACGCTGATGACCGTGCTCGACGAGCAGGGTGCCGTGCTTTTCGCCAACGCAGCCCTTGAGAACGCACTGGGCCTGTCGCGCCGCATGCTCGAAGGCAGCGAGCTGGCGGCCTGCTTCACCGAGCCGGCCTTGCTGGACAAGGCCTTGCGTGGCGCCCAGGACAACGACTTCGCGGCCCTGCGCTTCGAGGCCAGCCTGCACCGCGTGGGCGGCGATGCGCTGCCCGTGCACGTCACGGTCTCGCTGGCCGAGCGGCCCGGCCATGTGCTGGTCGAGTTCTGGCCGCTGGAGCAGCAGGCCCGCCAGGACCGCGAGGAGCGGCTGCGCGAGCAGGCCCAGGCACACAAGGAGCTGATCCGCAACCTGGCCCACGAGATCAAGAACCCGCTGGGCGGCATCCGTGGCGCAGCCCAGCTGCTGCAGATGGATCTGGACGCCCCCGAGCTGCGCGAGTACACCGAAGTCATCATCCACGAGGCCGACCGGCTGCAGGCGCTGGTGGACCGGCTGCTGGCGCCGCACCGCCATCCGCATGAAGTGGGCGACGTCAACATCCACGAAGTCTGCGAGCGCGTGCGCTCGCTGGTGCTGGTCGAGCATCCTGCCGGGCTGACCATCACGCGCGACTACGACATCTCCATCCCGGAGTTCCGGGGAGACAGCGCCCAGCTGATCCAGGCCGTGCTCAACATCGTCCAGAACGCCGCGCAGGCGCTGCAGGAGCGCATCGCCGCCGGTGATGCCGAGATCATTTTGCGAACGCGCGTGGCCCGGCAGGTAACTTTTGGTCGCCAGCGCTATCGGTTGGCATTGGAATTGCATGTGATCGACAACGGGCCAGGCGTTCCCGATGCCATCAAGGAGCGGATCTTCTATCCGCTGGTATCGGGAAGGGATGGCGGTTCGGGACTGGGGCTGACGCTGGCGCAGACCTTCGTGCAGCGCCACCAGGGGCTGATCGAATGTGAAAGCCAGCCGGGCCGCACGGATTTCCGCATCCTCATTCCCCTGCCTTGAGGCCCACGGAAGTCAACACTGCAACAAGGGAAGGAAG
The DNA here is from genome assembly GCF_014170385.1 of Delftia sp. UME58. Lineage (NCBI taxonomy): Bacteria > Pseudomonadati > Pseudomonadota > Betaproteobacteria > Burkholderiales > Comamonadaceae > Delftia > Delftia sp. UME58. The sequence goes on along the minus strand of NZ_LZZV01000105.1, from coordinate 137,138 downwards.
CACCACCAATGAAACCGATCTGGATCGTGGATGATGACCCTTCCATCCGCTTCGTGCTGGAAAAGGCACTGGGCCGGGAAGGCTGGGCAACGCGCAGCTTCATCCAGGCGCGCGATGTGCTCACGGCACTGTCCGATGTCGATGCCGGCGACCCGGCGCGCCAGCCACCCCAGGTGCTGGTCAGCGACATCCGCATGCCCGGCGGCTCGGGGTTGGAGCTGCTCGAACAGATCCGCGCCCAGCAGCCGGGCCTGCCCGTCATCATCATGACCGCGTACTCCGACCTGGACAGTGCCGTCTCGGCCTTCCAGCGCGGCGCCTTCGAATACCTGCCGAAACCCTTCGACCTGCCCAAGGCCGTGGAACTGATCCGGCGCGCCGTCGAGGAAAGCCTGCGCGAGGACGTGGCCGAGGCCCAGGCCCCGCTGCAGGCCGAGATGCTGGGCCAGGCGCCTGCCATGCAGGACGTGTTCCGCGCCATCGGCCGGCTCAGCCAGAGCCAGGTCACGGTGCTGATCACGGGCGAGTCGGGCTCGGGCAAGGAACTGGTGGCGCGCGCGCTGCACAAGCACTCGCCCGTGGCGGGTGGCCCCTTCGTGGCCATCAACACCGCCGCCATCCCCAAGGACCTGCTGGAGTCCGAACTGTTCGGCCACGAGCGCGGCGCCTTCACGGGCGCCCAGACGCAACGGCGCGGCCGCTTCGAGCAGGCCGAGGGCGGCACGCTCTTTCTTGACGAAATCGGCGACATGCCCTTCGACCTGCAGACACGCCTGCTGCGCGTGCTGTCGGACGGGCACTTCTACCGCGTGGGCGGCCACCAGGCCGTCAAGGCCCATGTGCGCGTCATCGCGGCCACCCACCAGGACTTGGAGCAGCGCGTGCGCAACGGCGCCTTCCGTGAGGATCTGTTCCACCGCCTCAACGTCATCCGCCTGCGTCTGCCCGCGCTGCGCGAGCGCAATGAAGACGTGCCCATGCTGGCACGCCACTTCCTGCAGCAAAGCGCGCGGCAACTGGGCGTGGAGCCCAAGCGCATGGGGGTCGATGCCATGCAGCGGCTGCAGACCTTCGCCTTTCCCGGCAATGTGCGACAGCTGGAGAACATCTGCCACTGGCTTACCGTCATGGCCCCTGCCCAGGTCATCTCGGTCAAGGATCTGCCCCCCGAGGTGCTGGGCGAAGCCGCGCCGCCCGTGGGCGGTGGCAGCGCGCCCGTGCCGGCCGCGCTGCCTCATGGGTCGGCACCGGTGTTGGCGGAAGAGGGCCTTGGCCGACTGGCCGTGCCCGTATCCGCGCTGGCCCCGCCGAATGACGCCGCCCTGGCCACCTCCGACCTGGACTGGGTCCATCTGCTGGGACAACAGGCGCGCCAGCTGCTGGAGCACACCCATGCCCAGGGTCATGGTGAAGTCTGGGACCAGCTGTCCCGCCGCTTCGAGGCGCAACTGATCCGCTCGGCCCTGGCCGTCACCCACGGCCGCCGGGTCGAGGCAGCCCAGCGCCTGGGCATCGGCCGCAACACCATCACCCGCAAGCTGCAGGAGCTGGGCATGGACGAGGACGCCTTCGAGTAAGGCAAGCTTGCGGGTGGCCGACCCTTGCCTTGGCAAGGGTCCGGCTCCTACAGGCCGGCGCCCGGGGTGCTGACGGGCCGGGCCGCCCGGGCTTGGGACAATGGAGTCCTCTTCGCTGGAACGGCCTACGTCCCGACCTATCGTGCCCACAGTCCTCTCCAACCTCTGGCAAAAAGCCAAGCCCGCTCGTCCGGGGCTGATGTACCCATCGACACCACGCACGCTTGGCGAGCCGGTCGATGCGTACTGGCATGACCGATACTTCCTGGAGCCTTACTTCGTTGCGGGGCGCGGCTACGACCAATACCGTCCCGCCTACGCGCTGGGCTGGAAAGCATCACTCGAACCCGAGCACGCGCAGCAGGATTTCGACGATGTCGAATTCGAGCTCGAACAGCGCTGGGAGCAGGTGCGGGGCAGCAGCCTGCTGCACTGGAGCCAGGTGCGCGATGCCGTCGAGGCCTCATGGCTGCAGGCGCGCCAGCGTACGCCCGCACAGCCAGTAGCTGCCAAGCTGGAGTTGCAGAGCACGGCCCTGCTCAATGCCGTGCTGGCCCTGGGTCGCCAGGCCCACGCACGGCTGGGGGAATGCATGAATCCCATGCCCCAGGGGCTGATCGGGCAGGTTCTGGCGCGGCACTTCAATGCCAGCCAGATCCTGGTCGAGGACCTGGAGCGTGCCATCGGCTCCAGCGGCGGCGTGGTCCTGCCCGTGCGGGACAGCCGTGCCGCACTGCGTCGCAACGCTTTCTGGGACGGGCTGCTGGGCAGGGAAGAGGGGTCAGACTACATGCTGGACCAGGCAGAGTCCTGCCAGCAGCAATGGCTGAGCGCCTATGAAGCCGCCGAGCAGTCCAGTCTGCCTGGGCCGCTCAGCGAAGTGCTGCATCGCCAGTCCCTGATGCTGCGCGGGCAGATCGAGGCCATCCACTGGCTGCGCCGGTACATGCTGTAGCCGGCTGGCTGGAATTCAGCCCAAGGTCACGACCACGGGTGCGTGGTCGCTGGGCTGCGGGTTCTTGCGCGGCGCACGGTCCACGCTGCAGGCGGTGACGCTGGGACGCAATGCCTCGCTGACCAGGATGTGGTCGATGCGCAGGCCCCGGTTCTTCTGGAAACCCAGCATTCGGTAGTCCCACCACGAATAGCTCTTCTCGGGCTGGTCGAACATGCGGAAGGCATCGGTCAGGCCCAGCTGCAGCAGCGCCTGGAAATGCGTGCGCTCTTCCACCGTGTGGTGGATCGTGTCCTTCAGGCCGATGGGATCGTAGGAGTCGCGGTCTTCGGGCGCCACGTTGAAGTCGCCCACCAGCACCAGGCGCGGGTGCGCCGCCATCTCGCTTTTCACCCAGTCCTGCAGCGCCTGCAGCCAGCGCATCTTGTAGGCGAACTTGTCGGTGCCCGGCGCCTGCCCATTGACGAAGTAGCCGTTGATCAGGCGCACCGGACCGCCTTCGGCATCGACGGTGGCCGCAATGATGCGGGCCTGCTCGTCATCCAGGCCCGGGATATTGCGCACCACGTCGCGCACGGGCGTGCGCGTCAGCCAGGCCACGCCGTTGTAGGTCTTTTGCCCATGGCTGACCGCGTGGTAGCCGGCCTCCTGCAGCGCCTGCAGCGGAAACTTGTCGTCGGTGAGCTTGAGTTCCTGCAGCGCCAGCGCATCGACAGGATTGGCCTGCAGCCAGGCCAGCACCTGCGGCAGGCGCACGGACAGGGAATTCACGTTCCAGGTGGCGATTTTCATTTTGAAGGGAGTCCTTTTGATTCAATGGCTTGCGGGTGAGAGGCTCTCGATGGGCCACTCCGCAGCGGGTATTTCTGGCGGTGATCCTATCAATCTGCAAAGCCTTGTCGGCGGTGCTGGTTCCGAAACCGCTGCCGTTCGCATTCTTCGATGCCCCGTTGCAACGGCAAGTACCAGGCCCAGCCCGCAGAATACGCAAATGCTTGATCTACTCGTCGTTCACGCCACGCTGCCCGACGGCCGCCAGGACATGTCCATCGCCGTGAAGGGCGAGCGCATCGTCGAGGTCGCGGCCGGTTTTTCGGCGCCTGCCCATCAGGTCATCGATGCGCAGCACCAACTGGTGTCGCCTCCCTTCGTCGATCCGCATTTCCACATGGATGCCACGCTGAGCCACGGCCTGCCGCGCGTCAACCGCAGCGGTACGCTGCTGGAGGGCATTGCGCTGTGGGGCGAGCTCAAGCCGCAGCTCACGGCCGAGGCGCTGATCTCGCGCGCGCTGGAGTATTGCGACTGGGCGGCGGCCAAGGGGCTGCAGGCCATACGCAGCCATGTGGATACCAGCGATGCCCGCCTGCTGGCCGTCGATGCGCTGCTGGAGGTCAAGCGCCAGGTGGCGCCCTATATCGACCTGCAACTGGTGGCATTTCCGCAGGATGGCGTGCTGCGCTCCGCGGGCGGTGTCGCCCATCTTCGGCGTGCGCTGGACAAGGGGATGGACGTGGTCGGAGGCATTCCGCACTTCGAGCGCACCATGGCCGAGGGTGCAGACAGCGTCAGGCTGCTGTGCGAGCTGGCGGCCGAGCGCGGCCTGCTGGTGGACATGCACTGCGACGAGTCCGACGACCCGCTGTCGCGCCATATCGAAACCCTGGCCTTCGAGGCGCAGCGCCTGGGATTGCAGGGCCGCGTCACGGGATCGCACTGCACCTCCATGCACAGCATGGACAACTACTACGTGAGCAAGCTGCTGCCGCTGATCGCCGAAAGCGGCGTGGCCGTGATTGCCAATCCGCTGATCAACATCACGCTGCAGGGCCGCCAGGACAGCTACCCCAAGCGCCGCGGCATGGCGCGTGTGCCAGAGCTGCTGGCCGCAGGCGTCAACGTGGCCTTCGGCCATGACTGCGTGATGGACCCCTGGTACGGCATGGGCTCGGGCGACATGCTGGAGGTGGCCCACATGGGCCTGCATGTGGCGCAGATGACCAGCCAGGACGGCATGCGCGACTGCTTCGATGCCGTGACCACGCGCGCGGCGCGTGTGATGCACCTGGACGGCTATGGCATCGAGCCCGGCTGCGATGCCAGCTTCGTGCTGCTGCAGGCGCGCGATGCGGCCGAGGCGATACGGCTGCGCGCCACGCGCCTGAAGGTGTTCCGCAAGGGCCGGTTGCTGGCCGAGGCGCCTGCTGCCACGGCTGCGCTGCATCTGCCGGGGCGCCCGGCAAGAATCGACTGGCGCCGCTGAACCGGCGCCGGCCTCAGGCGCCGGCCAGGCTGGCCTCGCGCACGATGGTCTGCAGGGCCACCAGATCCCTGACCACCAGGCCCTGGGCTTGCACGCGGATGCAGTTGTCGCGCTCCATGCGCTTGAGCTCCTGGTTCACGCGCTGGCGCGAGGCGCCCAGCAACTGGGCCAGCTCCTCCTGCACCAGTTGCAGGCCTATGCGCAGTTCGCGCGGATCGTCCAGTGCCTGCGTGCCGTAGCTGCGCGACAGGTGCAGCAACTGCTTGGCCAGGCGTGCGCGCAGGGGCAGGGTGTTGAGGTCCTCCACCAGTCCGTAGGTCTGGCGAATGCGGTGGGCCTGCAGGCGCAGCAGGGCGTCGTAGAACTCCACATGCGTTGCCAGGATGGCGTGGAAGCTCTCCTTGTCCACGCACAGCAGCGTGGTGTCGCCGTGGGCATAGGCATCGCGCGTGCGCGGCTCGTCCAGGAAGGTGGACATGGCGCCGAACCAGGCGCCGGGCTCCACATAGGCCAGCGTGGTCTGCCGACCCGACAGGCTGGTCGAGCTCATGCGCACGGCGCCCTGCGCGCAGGCATACCACCTGTGCGGCACGTCGCCGCGTGCATAGATCAGTGCCCCGTCCTTGAGCCGCCTGACCGTGGCCTGGCGCAGGATGTCATGGCGCAGCGAGGGCGAAAGGCTGCAGAACCACTGGCCGGAATTGATGGCCTCGCGCTCGGCGGGGGTGAGCATGGGCTCGTGGGTACTCGTTTGCAAACCGCTTGTCTCCAATCGGCCGCAATTTTAGGGCGTGCGGGCCGTGGGCAAGGCCTGTGCAGGCCTGGGCTGCGGCGCGATCACGGTGCGGAGGTGTTGGAGCGGCCGCCTGCGGGCTGCAGCCGCTCCATGCAGATCAGTGTGACTTGCTGCGTGGCCGGGGTCTGTGCATTGTCAGGGCGGCTGCTGCCAGCATCAGTGCCAGCAGCATCCACTGGCTCCATTGAGAGAGCGTGGGAATGGCGGCAGGGCTGCCACCCGCAGCGGCCGTTACCACGGCGATGCCGCCTGGGTCGCTGATGAAAGCATTCACATCCATGTCGTCATCGCCGCGCTTGCCGTCCTCGATGGTCAGTGTCACGGTTTTCCCCGAGAACTGCGCACCGGTGAAGCGGTACCAGTGCGGCGTGGGATTGTCGGACGTGGCGCCGTACTTCCAGTATTGGGCGCCGGCAGGCAAATCGTTCGGGAAGGTCAGCGTGAGGCTGAGTGTGGACCCCGGCGAGCCATTCATCACGGTGAAATCGAACAGACCGAACGGGAATTGCAGCTGGGCTGGTGGTGCCTCTGCAGGAGACCTGATATGTCCCTGCAGCGGGATGAAGCCCGGCGTTTGCGACGGCCCCGTGCCCAAAGGCGTGAACACCCAGTGGCTTCCTGTCGCGATCTGCGCGGTGGCTGTCGCGCTGCCCGCGGCACCCGTCAGGGAGCTCACGGTGTGAGGCGGCAAGGTGATCTTGAAGGTCTGGTTCACGGGCGTTGCTGCGGCGTACTCCGCATCGCCTGCCTGGCTGGCCTGCAGCGTGCACTCGCCCGTGCGTATCAGCCGCAAAGAGTTGCTGTTGACCACGCAGGTCTGAGGGGTGAGGCTGCTGAAGCTGATGGGCAGGTTGGAGCTGGTGCCGGCGGCGTTTGCCAGCGACAGGGCCTGGGGACTCAGATAGCGCTCGGACGAGAAATCGAAGGTGATGTTCTGCATCGCCTTGCCGACTGCAATCTGTGCCGAGCCGATGGCCTGTGCATGATTGGCATCGGCCGCCTTGGTCGCCGTCACCGTGCAGCTGCCTACGGCCGTGCCGGTGACGGTGTTGTCGAACAGCGAGCATTTGTCTGCGCCTGCTGTCAGAGCCAGCGTGAGCGCACCGCTGCCGCTGCCGCCAGTGACGGTGACCGTGCTGGAGCTGCCTTTGGGAATGCTGGCGGGTGATGCCACCACGGAAAGGGCCACCTGGCTTGCCTGGGACACCGTCACCGAAGTGCTGGCCGTGGCATCTTCATGGTCGGCATCCGCCGCCTTGGTGGCCGTGACCGTGCAGGTTCCGACACCCAGCCCGGTGAGCGTGGAGCCCGTGATGCCGCAGGGGCCGATGACGCTCAAGCCGATGGCGCCTGCGCCCGAGCCGCCCGTGGTGCTCAGTTGCGCAGTGCCACCAAAGATGATGGCTGCCGGACTGGCCTGCACCGACAGCGCTGTCTGTCCTGCCTTGGTCACGATGACGGTGGTGCTGGCGCTGGTGGCCTGGTGGTTGGTGTCTCCAGCCTTGGTGGCCGTGATGGTGCAATTGCCTGCGCCAATGGCGCTCAACTGGTTGCCCGTCACCGCGCAGAACTGGGCACCACCCGTCACGGCGTAGGTGACGGCGCCGCTGCCCGACCCCCCCGTGGTCGCCAGCATTGCCGTGGCGCCGAAGGCCAGCGTCGAAGGCGTGGCCTGCACGCTCAGGGTGGCCTGGGCTGCAGGGGTCACGGTCACCACCGTGGTGGCCAGCGTGTCCTGGTAGTTGGCATCGCCCAGCTTGATGGCGGTCACTGTGCAGGAGCCCGTACCTTCAGCGGTGAGCGTGTTGCCGTTGATGGAGCAAAAGGCGGCTCCATCCGTGATGGAAAAGCCCACGGCACCGGACCCTGTGCCGCCACTGGTTGACAGCGCGGCCGTGCTGAAGGCCACCAGCGTGCTGGGCGTTGCCGTCGCCGTCAGAGCAGGCTGCTGGGCCTTGACCACCGAGATGTCCACGGTGGCCGTGGCGGCCAGGTAGTTGGCGTCTCCAGCCTTGGTTGCCGTCACGGTGCAATCGCCCACGGCCGTGGCTGTGACCGCGTCGCCTGCCACGGAGCAATAGGCCGCGCCTGCGGTTACCGCATAGCTGATGGTGCCTGAGCCAGAGCCGCCGTTGGCGCCCAGCATGGTGGTGCCGGCATAGGGCAGGACCTGGAGGGCTGCACTTGCCGTCAGTGCAGCCTGCGGGCTCTTGTCATTGGTCAGCGAGAACGAGGTGCTGGCCGCACCTGCCTGCGCCGTTACGGTGTAGCTGCCGGCGAACAGGTTGGCCGTGGCACTCAGCGATGCGATGCCCTGGGCATTGGTCGTGACCGAGGTTCTTGTGGCAAAGGTCGTGGATGGCCCCGTTGCGGCAGGCGCGGTGAAGTCCACCATGATGCCGGCAAGCGGCTGGTCGTCGATGTCGGTGACCTTTACCGCCAACGGTGTGGCAAAGGGCTGCTGGATGCGGGTGGACTGTGCAGAGCCGGAGAGCGCAACCATGGCCGCAGGAGGGCCGAAAGGATCGATGCGAAACACCAGGCCATTCGAAAGGCCGGGGTTTGCGCTGAGGGCACCGGCCGCAGGATTGGTCAGGCCGTTGGTGCCCGATGTGGTGGTGGCGCCGCCCACGGAAAGAAGGGTCCTGCCCTGCACATTGGTCGCGGCCAGGCTGCGCATGGCCTCGTTTTCCGAGGTGCCGAGGAACCCGGCATAGTCCCAGCTGTTCGGATTGCTGGTTGCGATGCTGACCAGGAAGCCGTCCTGCTTGCCTCCTGGCGTGGTGGACAGTCCGCTTTGCGCCTTGACGGGAAAGCCTGCGCCATTGCTGGTGCTGCCCGTGGCGAACCAGTTCATGCCGTCGCTGGCCAGCCCTTCCACGCTGTCGTAGCCATTGCCACCCAGGTAGGTGGCGTCCAGCACCCCATCTCCCGATGCATTCAGGCGCAGCACAAAGCCGTCCATGCCGGTGCCGCGCACGGCCTGCGGCCCTAGGCCCTTGCGCAGGCCGCCGTTGTCGGCGGGAAAGTTGTCGGACCCGGTCTCCCCGCCCACGAGCAGTGAGCCGTCATGCATCAGGTTCAGGGCCAGTGCACGGTCCGCACCGGCCCCGGAGCCTGTCAGCAGTGTGAAGTAGTCGAAGGCGCTGCCGTCGGCCAGGATCTTGGCGACGAAGCCGTCTGATCCGTCGATGGCGCGCGAATTGATTTGTGTCCTGAGGCCTGTGGCGCCCGGCAGTCCCGAGACAGAGTCGGTAGCGCCAGCCACATAGGCTGCGCCAGCGTTGTCCACGGCAATGGCATATCCGATGTCGGCGCCGCCATCGCCGCCTATGTATCCCGCGTACTCCAGCGTGCCTCCCGAGGCGTCGACGCGGGCCACGAAGGCGTCCAGCCTTTCGGACTGCGCCGGGCCGGAGCCGTAGTTGACGCTGGGGCCGCCTCGGACGGGGAAGCCATTGCCTGCCGTGAATCCGGTCACATAGGCGCGGCCCAGGTTGTCCAGGGCCAGGGCATTGGCCTGATCATCACCTGTTCCACCAATCAGGCCCGAATACAGAATGCCGGCACCGTCTGGTGTCAGGCGCATGACGAAGGCATCCCTGTCTGTCGTGCTCTTGCTGCGCCGAAAGCCCTGGCTGTCATCCGTGCCGACCATGGGAAAGCCGGTGGATTCCGTGCTGCCTGCCAGGTGGATGCGGTTCTGTATGTCCACGGCCAGGCCGTTGCAGGCGTCGTCTCCCGATCCGCCCACATAGGTCACGCTCAGGGGGATGCCCTTGGCATCGAATCTGACGACGAAGGCATCCTCGCCACCTTTGCTGCTGCCCGCGCGGGGCAGGTCGGACGATTGCGTCACGCCGCACGCATAGGTGTTGCCGTCGCTGTCTCGCACCACGGCGTTGACCTGGTCGGCCGAGTTGCCTCCGACCAGGCCCGAGTAGCCGGTCCAGGCGGGATCTATGACCAGCGGCAGGCCTTTGTCATGGCTGCCCAGCACAAAGCCCACGCGCCAGCTGGTGGCGTCCAACTGCTCCAGGCGGTAGCTGGCTGCCACGTTCACGCGGCCATCGCCCCGGGGCTGGTAGACCAAGGGCGCATCGTCGGTGAAATGCTCGGTGCCAATGCTCCATTGCAGCGCTCCCGAGGGCAGGATGCGTGCATCCGTGGCACCTTCCACGCGCAGCCAGACCAGCGTGGCGTCGGCGCCAGGCGCCAGTTCGAACTGGTACTTGAGGCCACCGGGCTCACCCTGGAAGACGGCATCGATGCCGGGCCAGACACTGCGGTAGCCCAGCGCACCGAAGCTGCGCAGGCCCGTGCGCCATTGCGCGGTTTCGCCGACCAGCCAGTGGTACAGCGTGGGCGAAGGCTGCATGCCCTGCGGCGCCGACATGGTCCCGTTCTCGAAGCTGTAGCGCAGGCGCGAATCCGGGTGCAGGCTCAGGCTCCGGGCCATGCCGGATGCGGCCACCGACCGGCCTTGCACGCTGGTGGCCTGGCCGGGCAGGTCGATGCTCATGCCTTGTGCATCGAAACTGATGCGCTTGCCTGCGGCCATGGCGCGAAAGCCGGCACCGGGTATCTCTATGAAGCGGTTGTCCCTGCCGGAGAATTCGCGTTGGACCAGGGGGGCGGCCTGGACCCCCGTGGTCAAGGCCAACAGGGTCAGGGCCGCAATGGAACTGCGCATAGGTGTACTCAGCTCCGAGAGGGAAAGACGCCCTGCAAGGCGATGATGAAATTCATGACCAGGAAGGGCGGAAGATTGTTATGCGGCAGGCTCCCGCCCGCAGGCTGCGCAGGTGCCATGCTGACCGCCGACGTGCTGGAGCCTGGCGCAATGTAGGGGCGCGTGGGTGCAGCGCCCAGGGTTGCGCCGGCCGGGCTTGCCGCGGCAGGATCGGCCGGCGAAGCAGCCAGCGCCTGATGGGTGTGCCTGGGAATTTCCGATTCCAGCAGCGTCACGGTTTCAGTACCGCCGGTTTCGCCCAGGTCATGCAAGGACAGCCCCGGCCCCTGGCCTGGATGCATGGGCATGCGCCCTCGAAGGTCGGGAAGGGAAAAATTGGATTTTCCATCGCCACCATAGGTTGTTCCCAGCAGCGAAAACAGCGCCGTGTTCTGAGAAAGCGGCATGAGCTGACCATCGCAAAAGGCCCAGCCCTTGGGTGCGAAGTTGAACCCGCCAAGGCGGATTTCGGCGACGAAGGGATCAGACATGTTCTTCAGTTCTGGGAAGGAAAGAAGCCTTGCATCGCCATGCAGAAGCTCAGCGTCAGGTAGGGAGGCATATTGATGTGTGGCTGGCTGCCGCCCACATTGGCCAGCAGGGCGGGCATGGCCGTATTGCCGCTTTGCGCATAGTGGCCGCGCGCCGCTGCAGGCAGGTTGCCGTTGCCCGATGTCGCCTGGCCCGTGGTGCCGGAAGCGGCCAGTGCGTGGCTGTGCTGCGGCATCTCTGACAGGTTCAGGGTATGGGCTTGCTCGCCTGCTCTCTCTCCCAGCGTATGGCCGGCTCCCATGTGCATGGGCATGCGGCCGCGCAGGTCGGGCAGTGCAAAGTTGGTCTGCCCGTCGCCGCCGTAGGTGGTGCCCAGCAGCGAGAACAGTGCCTGGTTCTGGTTGATGGGCAGCAGTTGCCCATTGCAGAGGGCCCAGCCTTTGGGTGCGAAAGCGAAGGAGAAGACGCGAACCTCTCCGATAAAAGGGGTAGACATCAGGTGGGGGAGGGATAGATGCCGAACAGCGAGATGATGAAGTTCACGCAAAGGTAGGGCGGCATATTGGTATGCGGCTGCGAGCCACCGGCTGCGCTCACCATCGATAAGGACATGGGCAGGCTGGGCGCGCCGTTCGCAAAGGCCTTGTGGTCCCTGTGCTTGGCAAACACCGCGTCGGCGGGCGATGCCAGAAAACCGGTGCCGGAGGACGCGGGAACAGCATGCGTGTGGGCTGGAATCTGATTGACGGTCAGCGTGACCTCTTCGACTCCACCGGCCTCGGCCAGCGTGAATTCGTTGCCTGCGTGCAGGGGGATGCGGCCACGCATGTCTGGCAGGGCAAAAGTGCTTTGACCATCACCACCGTATGTCGTGTTGATCAAATTGAAAAGGATGTCATATTCCGAGATGGGCAGAAGCTGCCCTTCGCAGAACATCCAGCCTGCCGGCGCGAAGTTGCCGGCAAACATGCGGATTTCCCCAACGTAGGGTTGAACCATGGCAAAGTGGGGTGAGGTTAGTAAACGTTAATAATTGCAAAATAGTTTAGTATGCCAACCTGTTGTGCAGCAAGAATATTTGCTGCTGTTGCTTTGGCAGGAAAGGCCACAATGAAGACAGAACGCCGCGCTTTCATGCAGGTCGTGGGCGCGTTGCCCGCCGCGGTGGCTGCCTCCAGCATTCCGATGGGTGGCAGCGCGGCAGGCGCTGAGTTGCGCAGAAGCCACTTTCAGCCGCTGCTCGGTCAGAACTTCTCGGTCGCTGGCGAAGGCACGCAGTTACGTTTGGTTTCACTGAGTGCGCTGCCGCACGCGCTGCAAAGTGACCGGTCTTTCAGCGCCCTGTTTGAGCTGTCCCGTCCCGGTGCCTTGCCACAGAACACCTGGGAAATCGCTCACCCGGCTCTGGGAAGCCACGCCGTCTTCCTGAGTCCCAGCGACGCGCAAGGCGGTCTGCTGGAAGCCGTGTTCAACCGCGGCTGAGCGCTGCAGTCCTGCGCATGCGCAGGTAGATGCCTTCCTGGTCCTGCTCGACAAAGCCCAGGCGCTTGTACAGGCGTCGGGCCGGATTGTTGGCTTCCACGAACAGCTGCATGTCGCGCCCGTCCTGATCCGCCCAGCCTGCCAGCCATTGCATGAGGGCCGTGCCCAGTCCCTGGCCCTGGACAGCGGCTCCGAGCGAGATGTCCATCACCCCCAATGGCCCGGGTGCGAGATTGAGGTAGAGCCGGCCTACAGGCAGACCTGCCTGCTCGATCACGAAAAACGCGCTGTGTGCGTAGTGCTTGCGGTAATGCTGGTCCTGCAAAGCGAACTGCGAATCGCAGAAGGCATGCTTTTGGGCCTCGCTCCAGGGCACGGGAGCCAGTTCGGCAGCGCGTACCTCGCGGTACAGGGTCCGGAGAAAAGCGTAGTCGGCTTCTTCGGCCAGGCGCAGCCGCACATCCTCCAGATACAGCGGCGGCAGTTCGGGCACCAACGGCTCAGACGGCATGGGAAAAGCAGGCCTCGTAATCGACATGGCCGGCCGACTGCGCAATGGGCGTGATGAAGATGGCGTAGTCACCTAGCTGCGTATGGCGCACGCGGTAAGTGCGCTGCGGCAACTGCGGCTGGCGCGGACCGCGAAACACCAGGGAGAACTGCAGCATGCCGGGTGTATCGGCCGATGTCTGCGTTGCGCCGAGCACTTGCATATCGATGCCGAGGGTGTGCTCGCCTTCGCGCATGAAGAAGCTCACGGTCTGCTGGGCCAGGGCCTGGGCGTCGCTCCACTGCAGGATTCGGGCGTAGAGCGCGTCGTCAATTTCGAAGTTCGCAGAGCTGGGTGCAGTCATTGGTGTTGAGGGGGCATGTCGTTGGCGGCTGCCAGCATAGCCCAGGCTTTCGTTTGATGGTGGCGGAACCCGCTGCTGTAACTGATTTTGGTGACTTGTTAAAAAGTACGGGTGCATGCAACATCGCGTTCAATAGCCATTGCGGCATTTTCTCCATTCATTTCCGTTTCCCCCTTTTTATGCACCAAGCCTTTCGAGTCTTTTCATTGAGTGCGCTTGCCTGCGCGACTTTGTTTGCTTTCCCTCAAGTGCAAGCGCGGGAACTTGCCTCCATTGATGCCTTGGCGGACGCGCCGCTGCTTGTGCACGCCCAGTCTGCCCGCGCGACTGTTCTGCCTGAGCGAGTGCAAAAGCTCTCACGAGAGGAGCGTCTGGGCTTGCCAACCTTTGTTCAGTTGCGTACGGATCGCACGGGTCGCAGTGGCGAGGTACGGGCCCAGGCTGCGGCAGTCGACGCGGAAGGCGCGGCACGGCGTGAACTCAAAGCCGTGGCGGATCTCTACGGTCTGACTTCCCAGGAGGTGGATGCAGCGCCGCTTGGCCATGTGCAGGCTCTGCGGGGAGGTGCACGCTTGGTGAGCCTGGGCAACCAGCGCGATGGCATCGAGGTCTTTCGAGACCAGGCTACCGTCTTGCTCGATGGTCAGGCCCGGGCTGCGGCCATTGGGGGATATCTGGGAAGCACCGCACTGGCGGCGGCCTCGGGCTCGGCCAAGCTGGGCGCACCTGAGGCCGTGGCGAGGGCGTTGCAGGACTATGGTTTTGTGGCCGAGGTGGCATCCTCGCTGCACGAGGTGGCTCCTCCCGCCGAATCAGAGGTGGGTCCCTACAAGTGGCTGGCGTTGCCGAAGGGGGTGAAGGGTGCGGATGGTGCCGTGCTTGAGGGCCCCGTGCGCGTCAAGCCTGTCTGGTTCCGCCTGCCCCAGGGCCTGAGTGCTGCTTTCTACGTTGAATTGCTGGTGCATGAGCACGGTGAGGAGTACGGCTTCGCCTATGTGGTGGCTGCCGATGATGGCCGGCTGCTGCTGCGCAACAACCAGTCTGCCCATGCCCACGACTACCGGGTTTGGGCTGACCCTGTCTCGGGTGTGCCGCATCCCGGTCCTCAGGGGCGCAATGGCTCCCCACACCCCACGGGTCTGGCCGATGGCTATGCGCTGCCTCTGGTGCAGCCCAGCCTGGTGAGCGGTGGAGGGGGCGTCAACCCCTGGCTGGCTTCAGGGGCTACGCTGACCGACGGCAACAATGTTCAGGCCTTTGCCAACCTGGTCTTGCCAGATGGCCTCGGTCCCGTGGATGCCAACGAATGCGCCGGAGGTCCTGTTGCGGCGGACTTCCGCGCTTGCGTCACGGCCCCCGGGGTTTTTGACCATTACTACGATGTGACTCGGGGGGCCTTGGCAGACAAGACCCAGGCTGCAGCCTCCGTGGTGCAGTTGTTCTATGTGACCAACTGGCTGCACGATTGGTTTTATTCCGCTGGCTTCAACGAAGCGGCGGGCAATGCGCAGAACGACAACTTTGGGCGAGGTGGCCTGGGTGGCGATGCCCTGCTGGCCCAGGCCCTGGATTTCAGTGGGACGAACAATGCCAACATGCTGACGCGCGCTGATGGCGCGCCGTCACGCATGCGCATGTATCGGTTCAACAACCGGGGCGTCAGCGCATCGGTACTGCCTCCTTCTTCGTTGGCTGGAGGTGTGTCCGTTGCAGGAGCTGCGTTCGGCCCGGGGCAGTTCGAGGTGGCCTCCGACCTTGTGTCCGCTCAGCCTGCCATTGCGTGTTCGGCGCTCACCAATGCGGCGGAAGTGGCTGGCAAGATTGCGCTGGTTGAGCGTGGTTCCTGCTCCTTCGATGCCAAGGTGGCTCAGGCGCAGAACGCAGGTGCTGTGGGTGTGGCGGTGATCAACAACGTGGCAGGCGTGCCATCCCAGATGGGGGCCAACGATTCTTCGCTGAATATCACCATTCCCTCTGTTCATGTTGCACAGTCCGACGGCAATGCATGGAGGGCCCGGCTGACGGCTGGTGAGGCTGTGCCGTTGCGTCTCACGGGCATTGCTGCGGAGCGCAGCAGTGCGCTGGACGGCAGCATCATTGCCCACGAGTGGGGGCACTTCATCAGCAACCGCCTTATCGGCAATGCCAATGGCCTCGGGAGCAACCATGCGTCGGGCTTGGGCGAAGGCTGGGGAGACTTTCATGCCCTGCTGATGATGGTTGCCGACCAGGACCGCAACCAGGCCGGCAATCACCAATTCCAGGGCGCCTACAGCGTCGCCGCGTATTCGCTGGGAGCTGTCGAGGGCCCTGCAGATGCCGACATCCGCAATACGGCACTGTATGGCATGCGCCGCTATCCGTACTCCACGGACATGGCCAGGAATCCGTTGACGTTCAGGCATATACAGAATGGCATCTCTCTGCCTCCCAGCCCGGCGCCCGCCTTTGTGTCTGGCAATGCCGAGGTTCACAACATGGGGGAGGTATGGGCCTCCATGCTTTGGGAATGCTATGTGGCCCTGCTCAATGTTCATCCATTTCAAGAGGCCCAGGATCGCATGAAGCGCTACCTGGTCTCCGGCTACAAGCTCACCCCTGTCAATCCGCTGCTGACCGAGGCGCGCGATGCACTGCTGGCTGCCGCTTTGGCCGAGGATCCTGCCGATCACCAGCGCTTTGCCCAGGCCTTTGCCAAGCGCGGAGCAGGCACCTGGGCCCGGTCCATGGCCGATCGCTATTCAGAAACCAATGTGGGCGTGGTTGAAAGCTTCAGCCTCAGTGGTGCCTTGGAGCTCGATGCCATGGCCTTGAGCATGGCCGATGCCAGCAGCCAGCGCTGCGATGCCGACGCCATCCTCGACAACGGCGAAACCGGTGTGCTTCGCCTTACCTTGCGCAATCGCGGCGCTTTGCCGGTGACAGGGGCACAGTTGCAGTTGTCGTCCAGCATGCCGGGACTGTCATTTCCTGACGGTGCAGCAGTCGCCGTGCCTGGCATCGGTGCAGGGCAGAGCCTGGTGGTCACGGCAAGTTTGAAGCTCGACGGCCTGTTGGTGCCCGCCAATGCACGCATCACGGCCATGCTCAGCCATGCGGAGCAGGAAAACGGCCCGGTGCAGCAGCAATTGGATCTGCCTCTGAATATCGATGTGTTGCCGGGGCGACTGGCATCGGACGATGGGCAGGCTGTTCCCAGTGTCATGCAGATGGGCAGCAGCCTGCCTGTGTTTGCAGACAACTGGAGAGTGCGCGCCGATGGCGCCTCCAACCGTCTCTACGGCGGCGGCTCCCCCGAAGCGGCTGGCTCGCACTGGTTGATGACGCCACCGCTGCAGGTTGCCACCACAGGCAACTTCACCGTGTCGTTCAATCACCGCTATCGTTTTGAGCAGGATGGCCAAAACAACTACGACGGCGGGCAATTGATGCTTTCCGCGGACGACGGTGCGACATGGGCTCGCATCATGACTCCCGGCTATTCGGATTTGCTCTATGTGGGTTCCGGCAATCCTGCAGAAGGCCAGCCCGCCTATGTCGGCCAAAGCCCGCATTGGCCTGTGGCGGAAAGCGAACACGTGAATCTGGGTCCCCTCTATGCCGGGCGGACTGTTCGGCTGGCCTGGGTCATCCAGACCGACATGGGGGGAGGCGAGGAAGGCTGGGAGGTTGACGACATCGTCATCTCGGGAATTTCCAACACGCCGTTTCCCGAAACCGTTGCCGACGCCCAGACCTGCGCTGCGCCAGGCGTATTGAGCACGGCAGCGGGCACGCCTCAATCGGCGCCTGTAGGGACAGCATTCGGGCAGAGCTTGCGTGTCCGCTTGTTGGGCGCGGGTGGCGCGGCACTCGCGGGACGTCCTGTGAGCTTCACTGCGCCCGGGGCCGGTGCTTCGGCAAGCTTTGCCGGCGGGCGGGTGCAGACGCAGGTCAGCACCGATGCCAACGGCTATGCGGAGACTGCAGTCACTGCCAACGGCTTGATGGGCGACTATGCGGTGACTGCCACGGCAGCAGGTGGTTCGGCCAGCTTCACCCTGCGCAATACAGTTGCGCCAGTTGGCACGGGTGGGTTGGCGGGTGGTGGCGGGCTCTTGTCCGTCAGTGGTCCTTCGCCCAGCGGTGCGGGCACGGTGACGGCCACGGTTCAGTCGGCCGCACAGGCCTTGCCCGCGCATGCCTATTTCTCACAGGCCGGATTCAACACCACAATCGACGCCGGCGTGCCGCCACTGGCAGGCCGCAGCTTCCCTTTCGGGCTGGTGAGCTTTGTGCTTGAGAACGTGGGTGCGGGCAACTCCGTGCGCATGCGCCTCGACTATCCGTCTGCCGTGCCGGCCGGCGCAACCTACTGGAAATATGGCCGCAGCACCCCTGCGGGGGTGTTGCACTGGTACCAAATCCCGATTGTTGGCACCGGTTCATCCTGGGTGGAAATCGATCTCATTGACGGTGGTCAGGGCGATAGCGACGGCTTGAAGGACGGCCGTATCACCGACCCGGGCGGCTTGGCCATCCTGGCCGCACCTGTGGCGCCCGGGGGTGCCGCACCGATTCCCTTGCTTTCGCCTTGGTCACTCGGTTTGCTGGTCCTGTGCATGGCCTGGCTAGGCGGGCGGCGCGGACGGCGCGGATGAGGCCGGTTGCGCGCGATTCTTGGGCCATCGACTCCCTCGGCGCCCCCAGCGCAGCACCAGCGGATCGAGCTGCCGTGCAATGTCCAGCAACTGGCGGCGCACCTCGGGGTGCATGGGCGGCCAGGGCGCGCGCGGCGCGTCGCAGGTGATCACGCCGCCAGCCTTCATCAGCGCCTTGGCTGCCAGGAAGCCGGCCTGGCGGTTTTCGTGGTTGATCAGGGGCAGCCAGCGCTGGTACAGCGCAAAGGCCCGGTCCCTGTCGCCGCTGCGGTGCGCTTCGATGATGGGGCGTATGCCATCGGCAAAGCCGCCGCCTGTCATGGAGCCCGTGGCGCCGGCCTCCAGGTCGGCCAGCAGGGTGATGGCTTCCTCGCCGTCCCATGGGCCTTCGATGGCCTCGCCGCCCAGCGCGATGAGTTCGCGCAGCTTGCCGGCGGCGCCTGCAGTTTCCATCTTGAAGTAGCAGACCTGCTCGATCTCGCGGGCCATGCGCGCGAGGAAGGCGGGGGACAGCGGCGTGCCTGCGGCCGGCGCGTCCTGGACCATGATGGGAATGGCGATGGCATCGGACACGGCCTGGAAGAAGCCGTGGACCTGGGCCTCGCCGAAGCGGAAGGTGGCGCCGTGGTAGGGCGGCATGACCATCACCATGGCCGCGCCCATGTCCTGCGCGCGGCGGCTTCGCTCGGCGCACACGCGCGATGAGGTGTGCGTGGTGGTGACGATCACGGGCACGCGGCCCGCCACATGCTCCAGCGCCGTGCGCGTGAGGACCTCGCGCTCGTCATCGGCCAGCAGGAACTGCTCGGAGAAGTTGGCCAGGATGCACAGGCCGTCCACGCCCGAGTCGATCATGAAGTCCAGGCAACGCTTCTGGCTGGCCAGGTCCAGCGTGCCGTCCTCGTGGAAGGTGGTGGGTACCACGGGAAAGATGCCGCTGTAGCGCGGCCGAGAAATTCCGGGCATGGCGTGCTCCCTCATTCGACGATGCGGAACTGGTCCAGGTACTCGGTCTTGAGCGTGAGGCCCAGGCCCGGCACATCGTCCCTGAGCTGCAGGAAGCCGTTCTCGGCCACGGGCTCGCCGTCGAAGATGTACCAGAACAGCTCGTTGCCCACCTCCACGTCGAAGATGGGGAAGTACTCGGCCATGGGCGAGGCCAGCGTGCTCATGGTCAGGTGGTAGTTGTGCATCTGGCCCGCATGCGGGATCACGGGCACGCTGAACGCCTCGCACAGCGCGTTGATCTTGTGCGCCGCCGTGATGCCGCCCACGCGGTTGGTGTCGTACTGCACGACGCTGACGGCCTTCTTGTCCAGCAGCTGCTTGAAGCCGTAGAGGCTGAACTCGTGCTCGCCGCCCGAGATCGGAATGCTGCTGAGGCGGCTGAGTTCGGCGTAGCCGTCGATGTCGTCGGCGATCACGGGCTCCTCCAGCCAGCGCGGCTCGAACTTCTCCAGCTTGGGCAGCATGCGCCTGGCGTACTCCAGGTTCCAGCCCATGTAGCACTCCAGCATCAGGTCGCAGTCGTAGCCTATGACTTCGCGCACGGCCTCGACCGAGCGCAGGTTCTCGCGCACGCCTTCCTGCAGATGGGCCGGGCCGTAGCCGAAGCGCATCTTGAAGGCCTTGAAACCCTGGTCCAGGAACTTTTGCGCCTCTTCCTGCATGGCCTTGAGGTCGGTGCGGTAGAGCTTGCTGTAGTAGCAGGGAATCCTTTCCTTGGTGCGCCCGCCCAGCAGCTTGAACACAGGCTTGTTCACGCTCTTGCCCAGGATGTCCCAGATGGCCAGGTCCACGGCCGAGATGGCGGCCATGGTCACGCCTACGGCAGCCTGGTGCGCCGCGACCGGCCGCTGAGCCAGGCGGCTGCCAGCTTTCTGGCGCTGTTGCACGGGCAGGAGCCGCCGCCGGCATCCGCGCCCTAGCCGATGTATTGCGCCAGATGCGGGCTCACCCGCTTGCAGTAGCCCTTGCAGACCCGGCGCAGCACCTGGGCGGTGCCGGTGACGCCGGGCGACGGGCTCTTGGGGTACCAGGTGACATCCCGCTCAACGCCGGCTGCCTCAAGCCTTTGAAGGTCATCATCCCCCAGGGCTGCATGCATCAACCCCGCAGCACCGGCCGCCGCGCTGTCAGTAGCTGCCCATGTAGTCGCGCTTGCCGACCTCGACACCGTTGTGGCGCAGCAGGGCATAGGCGGTGGTCACATGGAAGAAGAACTGCGGCAGGCCGTAGTGCAGCAGGTAGGCGCTGGCGCTCAGCTTCTTTTCCTTGGGCGTGCCGGGGCGCAGCACGATCTCGCGGGACTCGCTTTGCGCGAACTGCTCGGGCGCGAACGAGCCCACATGGTCCAGCGCCTTGGTGATCAGCGCCTGCAGGTCGGCAAAGCTGGTCTGCGTGTCGGGCCAGGAAGGCACCTCGGCGCCGGCCAGGCGCGAGGCGATGCCCTTGGCGAAGTCCGAGGCGATCTGCACCTGGCGCACCAGCGGGAACATGTCGGGGAACAGGCGGGCCTGCAGCAGGGCGTCTGGGTCGATGTTCTTCTGCGTGGCGTGTTCCTCGGCCTTCCTGAGCACGTCGGACAGGGCGCGCAGCATCTGCTGCAGGACGGGGATGGAGGCGGTGTACAGGGGACTGGTCATGAAAGGATCGCTCGCTCTTGGGGGTTGGCTCGATGGGGATGCAGGCGCGCGCAGCGCGCGCTGGCGAAGGAAGGCTAACAGCAATCGACCCTGGCCCGCGGCCGGGCTGCGCCGGGCCACGGGCGCGTGGGGGAACTATGGTGATTGCAGATGCAGGCGCAGGATCCGCCGAATCTCGACGATGGCCTGGGGAGCTTCCTGCACGCTGTGCTTGAAAGGGATCACCAGCTCCGACGCGGCCCCCGGCAGATGGGCGCTGCGGTAAGGTACCAGGCCGTCGTCGGAGTCCTGCAGCGGCACGTCGGTCCTGTCGTTGGCAACGATGCTGTGATAGGGCACCTGCGGCGAGATGGCCATGCCTGCACTCAGCTGGATGAAGGGATCGTTCTGGCTCAGGTTGTCCACGCCGTTCGGAATGTAGAACGGCCCGCTGTCCTGCCGGTCGCTGCCTCGGGGCGTCAGGTGCAGCCGGGAGAATTTGTGCAGCACGGTTGCCGGCAGCGTGATCAGATTGGACAGCCAGCGCGACAGCCGGTTCTCGGCGAACGGCGTGCCGCGATGCGGGGCTGCGATGAAGACCGCCCGGCCTATGCCCGCAAATGGCTCGAAGCTCAGCATATCGCCGGCCTGCTGCTGCACCTGCTCGATCTGTCGGACGCTCAAGTCGTGCTTTTCCTGCAGCGCATTCCACAGTACATCTCCCGAAGAGGACACCATCAGCCGGCTCAGCACGCCACCCATGCTGTGCCCGATGACGACCATGTCGCGTGAAGCCCGGGCCCGGCCCTGCGGATCGAAATGGGCCAGCGTGTCCTGCAGGGCCTTGCGGATCTCTGCATGGTTGTAGGCCATGGGTGCATTCGTGGGGTAGTACACCTGCCAGATCTGGTAGCCGCGCCGCAGGATCTCGTCGCCCAGCACCTCGTTGGCCAGGTTGATCCAGGCTTCCGGGCTGCTGGCCAGGCCGTGCAGCATGACCACGATGCGGCGGTCGGGATCGTAGGGTTGCAGCAGATAGATGCGCGGATGCGCAAGGGCGTCGCCGCGGCCCAGTACATTGCGGATCGCCTGGGTGGCGAAACCCGAGCGCGCCAGCCACAGGCCATAGCCCGAGGTGAAGTTGGCCGCCAGTGGGACGGAGGCGCCCCCCAGGTTGATGCGGTCACGGCGGTAGGGGTCATAGACGGTCAGGCGGGCCTCGTGCGTGGCCAGCACCTGCTCCAGGCTGGCGCCGTGGAAAGTCAGGATCGCCGTCAGGGCAGGGAACGGTGCCTCGCTATAGGGTTTGCCGGGGCTTTCTCCGTCGATCGCTCGGCGGGCCATCACCGCCACCAGTTCGGCGCCAAAGCCGTCGCGGCGGTACATGCTGCGCAACCCCCGGAAGGTCAGAGTGGAGGCGGGAATCAGTTCCTGGGGCAGCGGAGTGCCGGCCGGCAGCCGCATGCCGTCGATCACCGGCACGATACGCCAGTCGCCGACCTGTAGCGGCGTGCCGTCGTCGGCCTGCGCTTGTGCGGTGCGGTCGCGCTCGAACAGGCCGGTGACGGCCTGCTGCACGGCGTAGTTGTAGTAGTCGCGCACCTGGGTCTGGCGCTCCTCGAAGGAACGCTCGCCCGGGGAGCGCGGCGAGAAGAACAGATAGGCATAGGCGTAGCGCGAGCTTTGCAGATAGGCATCGAGCAGCATGTCGCGCCCATGTGCGTCCATGGGGCCGCGGCCTTGTAGTGCAAGGGCATGCAGCAGCCATATCTCGGACAGCGTGGCGAGCCTGCGCTCGCTGTCCAGGCCGCCACCGTTGCGCAATGCGCTGATGCACGAGGGGGTGGCGGTGCGGCAGCCCTTCACGTCCAGGCCCAGCACGGCCAGGGTGTCGCTGGCCGCGGCACTGGGCTCGCCGGTGGTCAGCACATCGCCGCGGCGCTGGGCGATGTAGTCCTGGGTGCTGACCGACGACACCTTCACTCCCGCGCAGCCCGCGCACGCGAGGACCAGCAGCATCATGGCGCAGCGCGCCACCGTTGGGGGAACGCGGTTCATGGAGGGGGCGGCCGGGTCTGGCGGATGTCTGTGGAAAAATTGGGCGTGTTGCCGGCCTGGCGCGCGCGCTCACCGATGTCGGCATCGCGCCGCAGCGCCGCCAGTGGCCGGCTGGTATCGAGCCCTCCATGCTCGTACAGGTACTCGGGCAGAAGGCCCGACAGCACGATGCGGTAGTCTGCCGGCAGGCCCGGCACGATGGCCCGTACCATCCGATAGACCAGCGTGGTGCAGTTGGCGGTGAGCGTATGGTAGAAGCGCGGCGCCCGGTGCAGCGAATTGGCGGTGTCCACGTAGGACAGGAACAGTGCGCGCATGGCCGGGACAGGCATCTGCACGGGGTAGAGGAAGACACGCTCGCCGCGCACCCCGGTGCGCACGAAGACAATGTCCCGCTCGTCGGCCGCGACCACGCTCAGCTCGAACTGCTTGAACAGGCCGCCCAGTTCCGAGAACGCCTCCGTGCGCTCCTTGCGGATCTCCACTGAAAAGACGAGATGGCGGCCGTCGTCGAATCCGAAGGACACCAGGGTGTGGGCAATGGCGGGCATCCCCCAGGTGGACAGGATCATGTCCACCGAGCGCAGGTGCTCCAGATCGTAGTTCCGGGTCTCCCAGCGCGCCGTGTAGTCGGTGTCGCTGCGCCACTCGAAGTTGCGCACGTTGTCCAGCCTGACCCGACCTGCTTGCACCGAGCCTTGCAGCATGCGCTGGACATCGTCGGCCCAAAGGCGGTCATTGGAGGGCTGCAGCGTATGCCACCACCCCAGCAAGGTGATGGCGGCCAAAGCGTAACCCGCAGCCCAGGCGCGGCGGCCGCGACGCCCGGGCCCGGCCAGGGCCGGCCACGCCAGCACGGCCAGACTGAACGCGCCCCAGGCCGCAGCTGCGGCGCCGCGGCCGACGGCGCCTGCGGGAAACTGGAACCACAGAGCGCCACAGCCCCAGGCGGCCAGCGGCAGCAGGGCCAGGTGCGCAACCCGGGCCCAGAAGCGCGGGCCCGCAGATGCGCCGGGGGTGGAGGTTTTCATGGGAGGAGGCACGGCGAATGGCGATGCGATGGATGATAATGTAATGGACATTACTCTTTTTCGCGGTGGCCATGCATGTCTGATCTTCCCGACCTGGCGCAGACGCTGACCAAGGCGCCGCCGAGGCGCGCGCGCACGAGCAAGGGCGAAGCCCGGCGCCAGCGGCTGCTGGAGGTCGCCGCGCAGTCGTTTCTTGAACATGGCTACGCGGGCACTTCCGTCGGCCAGATCGTCGGGCAGGCCAAGGGCTCCGTGGCCACGGCGTACCAGCTCTTCGGCAGCAAGGAGGGCCTGCTGGCAGAGGTGCTGTGCCGTGAACTGGATGTGCTGGCTGGCATCGTCTTCGCAGCCATGCCCGGCGAGCAGTCTGCGCACGCGCGGCCGGTGCGCAGCGCCCTGCCGCTGCTGGCCCAGCGCCTGCTGGCAGCCTCGCTGGCCCCTCGTTCGCTGGCGTTCTACCGCCTGCTGACCACGGAATGCGAGCGCCTGCCGAAACTCATCGCCGACCTCATGGCGGCCGCAGACGACAGCATCTACGCGCCGCTGCAGGCCTGCCTGAGCCGGGCGGTGCAGCGTGGCGAGTTGGCCGTCGACGACCCGCACCAGGCAGCCCGGCTGCTGGGATACCAGATTCAGGGCATTGCCGCCGAAGCCCGGCTGGTGGCCGACTACCCTGCCACGCCGACGGTGCAGCACCGCCAGGCGTGCGAGTATGGGGTGCAGGCCTTTTTGCGTGCGTTCAGTGTTTGACCTGCGCGTGATCGCGCGCCATGTCTCGCACGACGAGTACAGGCGGGCCGTGGAGCAGTTGCCCGCCGCGCACCCAGGGCCTGCGAGGGGTCCAATGAGAACGGTTCTCAGTACAATCGCGACCCGTGCCTTTCCTCTCCATCCTGTCCGCTTCCTGCTCCTGGTCGGCAACCCGGGCCGCGCGCCTGTCTGCGGGAGCGGGCTCGTGAGCACGCGTGCGCCAGGCGCAGGCGATGAGACTTCGCTCTCGCTGCTGGCCCGCGTCTATGCGCGCTGGCATCAGCCGCTGCGGCGCCTGCTGGGGCGGCAGTTGCGCAACCGCGAGGATGCCGAGGATGCGGTGCAGGAAGTGTTCGTTCGCTACGCGGCCTCGGGCAAGGCGCTGCCGCCCGAGGAGCAGGAGCCCTATCTGCGCGTGATCGCGCGCCATGTCTCGCACGATGCCTGGCATGGTGCGGGCGGTGCGGCGCGGCGCGAAATGGTCTCGCTCGACGAGCACAGGCAGGCCGTGGAGCAGTTGCCGGCCGCG
Source organism: Delftia sp. UME58 (assembly GCF_014170385.1). Lineage (NCBI taxonomy): Bacteria > Pseudomonadati > Pseudomonadota > Betaproteobacteria > Burkholderiales > Comamonadaceae > Delftia > Delftia sp. UME58. The sequence goes on along the minus strand of NZ_LZZV01000105.1, from coordinate 112,355 downwards.
CAAGAGGCCGACCCTGCGCACGCGGCACACCAGCGCGAGCGCCTGCAGCGACTGGAGCAGGCCATGGCGGAGTTGCCCGCGCGCCGCCGCGAGGCCTTCATGCTGCACAGCATCGAAGGCCTGACGCAGACCGAGGTGGCCCAGCGCATGGGCATCTCGCGGCGCATGGTCTACAACCATGTGACGCTGGCGCTGGCCTACTGCGAACTGCGCGTGCAGTATGCGAGCGCGCAGGAGATGCGGCTCATGCAGGCGCTGCTGGAACCCTTGGCCGGGACCGACGAGGCATCGGAGGGGCCGGCATGACGCTGACCCCCGAACTCGTCGAGCTGCATGCCCGGGCCTCGGCCTATTTCGTGCGCCGCCGCGCCGCCGACTGGACCGGCGCGGACGAGCGCGAGTTCGATGCCTGGCTGGCCGCCGATGCCCGGCATCGCCGCATCTACGACAGCCTGGGCCGCACGGCCCTGGATCTGCAGCAACTGCGCAGGCCCAGGCTGGCGGCCGATGCGGCGAGCCCGATGCCGGTCCGCGCCGCGTCCGCATCGCCCGGAGTGCGGCAGCAGGCCCCGGCACCGCGTGCACAGGGGCGGCGGGCCTTCGTTCCGGCCCTGCTGTCCGTTGCCCTGCTGGGCGCCCTGGGCGGCTGGAATTGGTGGGACAACCATCCCGGCCATGTGAGTGAAATCGCCACCGGCCCCGGCCAGGTGCGCGAGGTCGAATTGCCCGACGGCTCCAAGGTCACGCTGAATTTTTCCTCCAGGCTGCAGGTGCGCTACTACCCGCGCCGCCGCGAGACGGTGCTGGACCAGGGCGAGGCCTTCTTCCAGGTCGCCGCCGACCGCTCGCGGCCCTTCACCGTGGACAGCGGCGCCAGCCAGGTCCGCGTGGTGGGCACGGCCTTCAATGTGCGCGCTGGGCCGCCCGCGCTGGTGGTGAAGGTGCTGGAGGGCAAGGTGGAACTGCGTCCCGATCGCCATTCGCCGGACGGCCTGCGCCTGCTGCTGGGCGCGGGCGCAGGCATGTCCGTCGATGCCCGCGACGGCACACGGCAGCCGCTGGCCGCAGGCGCGGACACGGTAGGTGACTGGCGCAGCGGCCATTTGGTGTTCCAGCAGGCGCCGTTGACGCAGGTGGCTGCCGACCTGGCACGCTACCTGGGCCAGCCCGTGCGTGTGGACGGCGATGCGCGGCTGGCCGCGCTGTCCGTGTCCGGTGTGGCGCTGACCGGCAAGCCCGAGGTCTTTCTGCGCTCGCTGCCCCATTTGTTGCCGGTTCGGGTGCAGGCAGAGGCGCAAGGCGTCTGGCGGATCTCGGCGTACTGAGTGCGCCTTCCCCCTCCTCCCTCTGTTTGTAAATAAATGTAAATAATCCGTTTTCCTGGCCTCGCCACGTTCCCACTTTGGCACGAAAGCGGGTTTTACCTTCATGGAGGGCGGGTTTTCTCGCCTCCATGGTTGCCAGCCAGGCCGCTGCCCAGTGCACAGCTCAGCCAACAACCGCGACGGCCGCGCACGCGCGTGGCGGGTGGACGCTCAACTGTCTGCCTGCCACCCACCGCGCACACCGCGACAGCGGGCAATGGACAAAGTGCAGCAGGAGCAGGGATGCAAGCAGGAAAAGAACACGGCAGCGCCGCCATGGGCGCGGGCATTTGGGGAGGAGAGTTTCAGCACAGGGGCAGGCCATGGCGGCGGGCAAGGATGCCGTCGCTGGTGGCCGCAGCCCTGGTTGCGCTGGCGCAGCCTGCGGTGCAGGCGCAGCAGCCATCGTCCGTGCAGGCGGGGCAGGCGGGGCAGGCGGGCCAGGCAGGGGAGCTGGCCTTCAGCATCGCGCCCCAGCCGCTGGCCGGCGCGCTGCGCCAGTTCACGCAGCAGGCCCAGCACCAGGTGCTGTTCGATCCGCAGATCGTTGCAGGCCGCACTTCGCCGGCCTTGCAGGGCCGCTTCACGCCGCGCCAGGCGCTGGACCGGCTGCTGGCCGGCACGGGCGTGACCGTGATCGACGCCGTACCGGGTGCCTACACGCTGAAGGCACCCGCCAGGGAGCCGTCGCCGGCAGCCGATGCGGCGCTGGGCACGGTGCTGGTCACGGCCCAGGCGCACGCTGGCGATACCACGGAGGGTTCGGGCTCCTACGCGGCCTCGCGCGTGTCGCTGGGCAAGGGGCAGAGCGTGCGCGAGACGCCGCAGTCCATTTCCGTGGTCACGCGTCAGCGCATCGAGGACCAGGGGCTGGTCTCCGTGGGCGACGTGATGCAGCAGACCACGGGCGTGACGGTGGACTACGCAGGCTCGGGTGGCCTGGGCGGCACGGCCAACAGCTTTTACGCGCGGGGCTTCCAGATCCGCAATGTCCAGATCGACGGTGCGGCGGTGGATGCCTTCAGCCAGGGCACCTTCGACCCCAACATGGCCATGTACGACAGCGTGCAGGTGATCCGCGGAGCGGACGGCCTGTACAGCGGCAATGGCGAGCCCGGCGGCTCCATCAACCTGGTGAGAAAGCGCCCCACGGCCCAGCCCCAGATGCTGGCCTCGGCCTCGGTGGGCAGCTGGAACCAGCGCCGGGCCGAACTTGATGTGGCGGGTCCCCTGGCTGCCGATGGCCGGGTGCGCGGCCGCGCCGTGCTGGCGCACAGCGACCGCGAGTTCTTCTATGACTACGCCGATGCGCGCAACACCTTGCTCTACGGCATCGTGGAAGCCGATCTCACGCCGGCGACCAAGCTGACCCTGGGCGGCAGCTACGACAGGTCGGCCAGCCTGCCCTGGCGCAGCGGCCTGCCGCGCGCGGCCAATGGCGACGATCTGCACCTGCCGCGCAGCACGGCGCTGATGGCCGGCTGGGGCCACTACGACAGAACCAACAAGGAACTGTTTGCCCAGCTGGAGCAGCGGCTGGAAGGCGACTGGCGCGTCCGTGCCCATGCCAACTACGTCAAGGTCGACAGCGACAGCCGTCTGGCGGACATGTCCGGGGCGGTGGACCCCTCGACCGGCCTGGGCGCGACGCTCAGCGGGTTCTCCAACGACTTCTATTCCACCAAGAAGGCGCTGGATGCCAACGTCAGCGGAACGTTCTCTCTGCTGGGGCGCAGGCACCGGCTGCTGCTGGGCGCGGACTGGGCCAAGATCCGCGACACGCAGGACACCTTTCTTTCCGAGGTGGATATGCCGGCAGGGGGGATCAGTGTGTTCGGCTTCGACCCGGGCGCCATTCCCTTGCCCAGCTTCGTCTGGAAGACGCGCAGCTTCGCGGGCTATGGCGCCACGCAGAAGGGCCTGTACGGCCGGCTCAACCTGAGCCTGACGGACCGGCTGACGGCCATCGTCGGCGCACGCCGCGCCAGCTATGCAACGCAGACGCCCTGGCTGCGCTTCGACCGGGCCGGCAATCTCACCAGCCGCATCGTGTCGTCCTATAGCGAGAGCGGCATCTTCACGCCCTATGGCGGCCTGGTCTACGACATCGACGACCGCTGGACGGCCTATGGCAGCGTCGCCGAGATCCACAAGTCCCAGGCCAATCAGCTGGGCGGGCCCTTGCCCGGCACGCCGCTGGACCCCATCAAGGGCCGCAATTTCGAGCTGGGTGCCAAGGGCGAGTTCAATGAAGGCCGTCTGCTGGCCTCCATGGCCCTGTACCGCATCGAGCGCAATGGCGAGGCCGTGGCCGATCCCTCCTACCCCAACACCGACATCGGCGACGCGGGCCTGAACTGCTGCTGGCTGAGCAAGGGCAAGGTGGTCAGCCAGGGCGTGGAAGGCGAGATCTCGGGCGAGCTGGCGCGCGGCTGGCAGCTGTTTGCCGGCTACACCTTCAACCGCAACCACAACAAGACGCCGGGCATCGAAGGCATCTACCACTCCGTCACGCCCAAGCATCTGTTCAAGCTGTGGAGCACCTACCGCCTGCCCGGCGAGCTGTCGCAATGGACGATTGGCGGCGGTGCCAATATCCAGAGCGCGCATTTCGTCAGCGGCTCGGCCAATGCCTTCAATCCTGACACGGGCAAGTTCGACGGCGCGGCCGTGCCCTTCAAGTTCAGCCAGGGCGGCTATGCCGTGTGGAATGCCAGCGTGCAGTACCGCATCAACCGCAACTGGCAGGCCGTGCTCAACCTGAACAACCTGTTCGACAAGGTCTACTACCGCACAGTGGGCACCAGCGGCGGCAACAACTGGTATGGCGAGCCACGCAACGTGATGCTGACGCTGCGCGGTAGTTTTTGAAGACCCCCTGAGGCGCTGCGCGCCTTCCCCCTGAAGGGGGACGACACCCTCGGTGCGAGGCGGCTCTTCCTCGGTGTCTCTGGTTCTGGAGCGCGCCGGTTTGCGAAGGGGCGGGCATCAAGGCCTAATCCTTATAGAATGAGAATCTTTCTCATTCATGTGGCGCACGGTTGCACGTGCTGCCGCGCCAGGAGCCTGTCTTGCCCGCCGCCCCCGCCGCTTTGCACCAAGAGGTCGATACGCTGTACCGCGTCCACCATGGCTGGCTCCAGGGCTGGTTGCGGCGGCGATTGGGCAACTCCACGGAGGCGGCCGATCTGGCGCAGGACACTTTCATGCGCCTGCTCGCGCGCAGCGAGCCCATTGCCGCACGCGAGCCGCGTGCCTTTCTGACCACGGTGGCGCAGGGTGTGGTGGCCAATTTCATGCGGCGCAGGCAGATCGAAGAGGCGTACCTGGCCACGCTGGCGCACTTGCCCGAGCCGCAGGTGCCGGGCCCCGAGACGCGCGCCATCCTGCTGGAGACGCTGGTCGAGCTGGACCGCCGCCTGGACACGCTGGCGCCGCCCGTGCGCCGTGCCTTCCTGCTGTCGCAGCTCGACGGCATGAAGCAGGCCGACATCGCGGCCGAGCTGCAGCTGTCGCTGGCCACCGTGCAGCGCCATATCGCCAAGGCCGCGCACTGCTGCTTCTTCGGCGGCTGAGCGCCAGCCCATGACCGAATTCCGCCACGCATCCACCGGCCTGCCCGTTTTTGAAGGCCCACCCGTTTCAGAAGCCGTTAGCCTGCAGGCCGTGCAATGGCTGGTGGCTCTGCAGGCCTGCGATGCCGGCGAGGACACGCAGGCCTCGTGGCGGCGCTGGCGTGCCGATCATCCCGACCATGAGCGCGCCTGGCGGCACATCGAGGCCTGCGGCCTGCACCTGCGCGATCTGCCCGCACCGCTGGCGCATGGGGCGCTGCAGCCGCGCCACAGCCGTGCGCGCGGCCGGCGCCAGGCCATGAAGCTGCTGGCCCTGGCTGCGTTCACGGGCAGCAGCGCCTGGTGGATACAAGGCGGCGATTGGCGCGAATGGTCGGCCGACCACCGCACGGCCACCGGCGAGCGCCAGGCACTGACCCTGGCCGATGGCACGCGCATCCACCTGAACACGGCAAGCGCCATCGACGTGCGCTTTGACGCCGGCCAGCGCCTGCTGCGGCTGCTGGGCGGCGAGGTGCTGGTCACCACGGCCAGCGACCCGCAGGCCCGCCCCTTTCTGGTTGAAACCGCGCAAGGGCGGCTGCGTGCGCTGGGCACGCGCTTTGCGGTGCGCCAGCGCGATGGCGCCAGCCATGTGGCCGTCTATGAGGGCGCGGTCGAGGTGCGGCCGGCCGACGCCCCGCAGGCCGTGCGCATTCTGGCCGCGGGCGAGCAGGCCGGCTTTGACCTCCGTGCCGTGGACGCACCCCAGCCCGCCGACGAACTGGCCGCCGCCTGGAGCACAGGCCTGCTGGCCGCGCGGGACATGCCGCTGACCGACTTCATTGCCGAGCTGGCGCGCCACCGCAGGGGCCGCCTGGCCTGCGATCCCGCGCTCGCCTCGCTGCGCGTCTCGGGCATGTATCCGCTGGACGATACCGACCGCGTGCTCGACATGCTGGTGCGCACCCAGCCCGTCGAGCTGACCGGCTTTGGCCGCTACTGGCTGACCGTGCGCGCCCGGCAGAACCGGACATGAGCCAAGACAGGCTGGATGGTTGTTGTTGTTGCGAATTGTTGCAATTTGATCAATGCCTGGACCCGTTGGCATGAGGTGTTTTCTTTTCTCGCGTGGCAAGTCCTGAAGAAGCCACTTTTCAGGGAAGAGATATTCCATGGTCCAACGACTTGCTCACACTGCGGCACCGGCCTTCCGGCGCCATTCGCTGGCACTGGCTGCCAGCACCACGCTGGCGCTGTGCGCCGTCAGCGCAGCCCTTGCGCCGCAAACCGCGCAGGCCCAGGCCCAGTCACCCTCCGAAGTGCGCAGCTACACCATACCGGCAGGCCCGCTGGAGGGCGCGCTGGCCCGCTTCGCCCAGGAAAGCCGCGTCATGCTGTCGTACACGGCGGCCGACATCGCGGGCAGGCGCAGCGCGGGCCTGAGTGGAAACCATGCAGCGCCTGCGGCCCTGGATGCGCTGCTGGCCGGCACGGGGCTGGCCGCCCATGCGCAGCCCAATGGCGGCTATGCGCTGCGCCCCTTGCCCGAGGTGCGCACATCGCGCGGCCAGGCCGCCGCTGGGGCAGAGGCGGGCCTGCCGGCCGTCATGGTGACCGACACGCGCATCCGTGACGGCGTCACCGAAGGCTCGGACTCCTACACCAGCGGCACGGTCACGCTGGGCAAGACCGCGCAGGCGCTCAAGGACATTCCGCAATCGGTCAGCGTGCTCACGCGTCAGCGCATGGATGACCAGGGCATGACCAACCTGCCCGACGCCATCCACAACGCCACCGGCATGGTGGCCGTGCAGGGCGTGGGCGCGGGCCTGGCCATCAATGCGCGCGGCTTCGCTGTGGACTCGCTGCAGTACGACGGCCTGCCGTTCACGCGCAATACCTACAGCCTGGGCAACTGGGAGCAGGAGTCGCTGGTGTTCTATGACCGCGTGGAGATCCTGCGCGGCGCGGCTGGCCTGCTGCAGGGTGCGGGCAGCCCCGGCGGCGCGATCAACCTGGTGCGCAAGCGCCCGGGCCGCGAGCGCTCCGTGGTGTTCACGGGCAAGCTCGGCTCCCATGACCACTACGGCCTGCAGATGGATGCCAGCACGCCGCTCAATGCCGAAGGCACGCTGCGCGGCCGCGTGGTGCTGGACGGGGACTACAGCCACGGGTTCACCGAATACACGCGCGACCGCGTGCGCAACATCTACGCGGCGCTGGACTACGACATCAGCGCCAGCACCACGGTGGGCCTGGCCGTGGGACAGCGCCACAGCCGCTCGCGCCCCATGATCGTGGGCCTGCCGCGCTTTGCCGACGGCAGCGACATCGGCCTGCCGCGCTCCACCTACACAGGCGCCATGTGGAACCGCGCAGGCAATGACCAGAACATGCTGTTCGCCGACCTGGAACACCGCTTCAATGCGGACTGGCGCTTCAAGATGGTGGGCATGGCCATGAACGAGAAGAACACCAACGTGCACCAGCGCGCCGTGGGTCCCATCAAGCCCGATGGCAGCGGCATGAGCTACGGCGATTTCGGCGTGGACTTCAACAACCAGCAGCGTGGCCTGGACATGTCGCTGTCGGGCCGTTTCAAGGCGCTGGGCATGGAGCAGGAAGTGCTGCTGGGAGCCAACTACGCTGGCTACACCACCAGCGACCGCTTCGTGCGCGCCTGGACCGCAGGCGGCAACATCTTCGATATAGACCACAACCGCCCCTGGCAGGACATGGAAAGCATCGCCGCGCGTGGCGTGGATGCGCGCAGCAACTACGACATCACGCAAAAGGGCCTGTACGGCACCTGGCGCGTCAGGCCCACGCAGGCGCTCACGCTGATCGCCGGGGGGCGCCTGGGCTGGTATGACTTCGCCTACCGTGCGCAATCGGGCGATTCTTCCACCAGCAAGACCACGGGGCGTTTCATCCCCTACGCGGGTGCCGTCTATGCGCTCAACGACAACTGGTCGCTGTACAGCAGCTACTCCACCGTCTTCGAGCCGCAGACCGCGCGCACCGTGCAGGGCGACCTCATCAAGCCGGTGCAGGGCCGCAACTACGAGGCCGGCATCAAGGGCGAGATGGCCGACGGCCGCCTGAACATGGCATTGGCCGTGTTCCGCTACGAGCACAAAAACCGCGCCGTCAACGACTACGACAGTGGCTTTGCCTGTGATGACTGGTACTGCTCGCGCTCCTCGGGCAAGGTGCGCAGCCAGGGCCTGGAGGCCGAGGTCTCCGGCAAGGTCGCCACAGGCCTGGAACTGGCGGCCGGCTACACCTACAACACCACGCGCTACCTGTCCGACCCCGACTACCAGGGCCAGATCTTCAACACCTGGACGCCCCGGCATATGCTGCGCCTGTGGGGCAGCTACCGCCTGCCGGGCGAGCTGGGCCGCTGGACGGTGGGCACGGGCGTGAATGCGCAGACCGACACCCTCAGCTCCGACCGGGCCTTCCGCCTGGCAGGCTTTGCGCTGTGGAATGCGCGCGTGGCCTACCAGGTCTCGCCCGAGCTGAGCGTGGCGCTCAACGTCGGCAACCTGCTGGACAAGCGCTACTACGTGCCTTCTTACAACACGGTGTCGGGCAACAACTACTACGGTGCGCCCAGGTCGCTGTTGCTGACGCTGCGCTACGCGCCGCGGATCTAGCGCGTGTTATGCGGCAGCGGCCGCCGCAACGCCAAACTCCTCGCTGTCCGCCTGGGCACCGTCGTCGAACACCAGGCGGCGCTCTGGCCAGCGCATGGCGGCGAGCTTGAAGCGCTGCTGCGGGTCCTCGCCGGCCAGGCGGGCGTTCCAGCGGCCGCCTACCGAGTAGTCCACGCAGAACACATTGCCGCGCCGGCCATGCCAGGACAACGGACCGGTCTGGCCGAAGAGGTTCTCGGCCTGGGCGCCGTGGAAGGACGGGCCGCCCCGGTTCAGGCGCCGCCAGTAGTGGCCCACGACCACGGCCTGGGCATCCTCATATTCGTTCCACCAGGCCACGCGCTCGACGAAGCGCCACTTGCCGCCCGCGTAGAAGGGATTGCGGCATTCACGCTCCACGCCCGAGGTCAGCACCTTCAGCGGATTGACCATGGCCTTGGCCAGTTCGCTCTCGCTGTGCGCGGGCAGGAAGGGCGGCAGCCAGTTGCGGTCTTCCAGGTCATGCGGCCATTGCTGGCGTTCGGCACGCATGCGCTCGGCCACCTTGTTGACCTGTGCCTGCTGGGCGGCCAGGGCCTCGTAGTGGTCGTAGGCGCTGCGTGCGCTGCCCAGCGGCAGCTCGCGCGCCATGGCGATCTGCTGCGGGCGCCAGGCCGCATGGACCACGCGCAGGTCCTCGCGCTCCATGGCAATGGGCAGGCGTTCCAGCAGGGCCAGGGTGCCAGGGATATCGCACAGCGGCATGCGCGCGAACGGCGCGTACTTGGGCGTATCGGAGGCCACGCGGCTGTCGAAGAACCAGCCGGAGCCGTCCTTGGCATCCTCGCGCAGCAGGTTGATTTCATGGTTGCCGAGCACGGCCAGCGCATGGCCCGATTCCAGCATGGGCACGACGCGGGCCAGCACGCCCGGGCTGTCGGGCCCCCGGTCGCAGAAGTCGCCCACGAAGACCAGGCGCCTGCCCTGGGGATGGCGGCCCAGCGCGTCGTAGCCCAGGTGCCCCAGCAGCTGGTCCAGCGCCTCGGACTCTCCATGGATGTCGCCGACGATGTCGAGCGGACCGGGGGGCAAGGGCTGGACGAGGCTCATGGCGAAGAGGCGCGAAAGACGGCGAAGGCGTGGAAAAACGACATTATTTGCACAGACCCGCCGCGCCCGCCAGCCCCGTGTGCGACAGGGGTATGTCAGCGTCGTTGCAGGCGCACAAAGCTGTAGGGCAGCCCGTTGGCGGCCACATGGCGGCTGCGTGACGCTTCCTGCCACTCGGGGCCGAGCGTGGGGGCGAAGGCATCGCCTTCGTAGTCGCGCTCTATCTCGGTCACCTCGATGCTGTCGGCCAGCGGCAGGGCCTGGGCGTAGATCTGGGCACCGCCCATGACCCAGACGTCGGCCGATGCCTGGAGGCCCAGCGCCAGGGCCTGCTCCAGGCTGGTGGCGTGCAGCACGCCGGGGGCGGCCGGCTCGGGCGCCCAGTCCGCCTGTCGCGTGACCACGATGTTGGTGCGCCCGGGCAGCGGCCTGAAGCGGGCCGGCAGCGAGTCCCAGGTCTTGCGGCCCATGACCACGGCCGAGCCCTGGGTCAATTGCTTGAAGTGCGCCAGGTCCTCGGGCAGGTGCCAGGGCATGGCATTGTCCTTGCCGATGACGCCGTTGGCGGCGCGTGCGTAGATGAGATGGATGGCCATCGGGCGGGTCTTTCTGCAGCCTCAGACGGCCACGGGGGCCTTGATGGGCTCGTGGTGCTGGTAGCCGACGACCTCGAAGTCCTCGTACTCGTAGTCGAAGATGGAGTCGGGCCGGCGCTTGATCTGCAGCGTCGGGTAGGCGAAGGGCTGGCGCGCCAGCTGGGTCTCGACCTGGGCGAAATGGTTGTTGTAGATATGGCAGTCGCCGCCGGTCCAGACGAAGTCACCCACCTGCAGGTCGCATTGCTGGGCCAGCATGTGGGTCAGCAATGCGTAGCTGGCGATGTTGAAGGGAACGCCCAGGAAGATGTCCGCGCTGCGCTGGTACAGCTGGCAACTGAGCTTGCCGTCGGCCACGTAGAACTGGAAGAAGGCGTGGCAGGGCATGAGCGCCATCTGCGGCAGGTCGGCCACGTTCCAGGCGCTGACGATGATGCGGCGGCTGTCCGGGTTGCTCTTGAGCTGCTTGACCACTTCGGCGATCTGGTCGATGTGGCCGCCGTCCGGCGTCGGCCAGTTGCGCCATTGCACGCCGTAGACCGGGCCCAGGTCGCCGTCCTCGCGGGCCCATTCGTTCCAGATGGTGCAGCCGCGCTCCTGCAGCCAGCGCACGTTGCTGTCGCCGCGCAGGAACCACAGCAGTTCCAGGATGATGGATTTGAGGTGCACCTTCTTGGTGGTGACCAGCGGAAAGCCTTCGGACAGATCGAAGCGCATCTGGTGCCCGAACACGCTGCGCGTACCCGTTCCGGTACGGTCGGTCTTGGACACGCCATGTTCGTAGACATGGCGCATGAAATCTTCGTACTGTGAGCGGGCAGGGCGGGGCGCGGCAGTCATGTTCATGGCGGGGATTATCCCTTGATGAATACGGCGCCTTGTCCGACGGTATCCATGCCCCTTGAAACAAGGTTTGCAACCCCGGGTGCGAAAATGGCTGCAGACGGGCGCCGGTGTCTTGCCTGGGCTTTCACACCGGCGCCCTGGTTTTTTCGCATCCGCTTTGACAAGGAGCTTGCGCATGTCTTCCATGCTCACCCCCTGGCAGGCCGGAGTCGCGCTGGGTGCCGCCATGCTGGCGCTGACAGCCTGCGATCCGCGCTCTCCCTCCGTTCCCACTCCCAAGGCCGTGCAGTCCGTGGCACTCGATGTGGCCGCGCCCGCGCCCGCATTGACGCTGAACTTTCCCGAGCGCACGCGCCTGCCGTCCACGGCCAAGGCTGGCGAGCCCGGCCTGGACAGCCTGGCCGAGTACCTGGGCAAGTACCCCTATGACGGCACCAACTACCTGGAGCAAGGCGTGCTGGCCGAGCGGCTCAAGGCGCTGCTGGGCACCAGCTACCCGACCCTGCTGAGCAATATGCGCACCGTGGGCCCGCTGACCAAGGAGGGCGATGTGTGGAGCATCGTCGGCCTGCGCCCCCACCAGGGCGGCGAGGAGATGGGCGCCATCGTGATCGACCCCGCGCGCAACGCACTGCGCGTGTGGCTGCTGACCGATGGCAAGCAGACCGACTTCTCCGACGCGGCCGGTGCCGACATCGCCTGGCCCAGCCAGGTGCAGAAGTCCTTTGCCGTGGTGGAGAGCAACAAGCCGGCTTCCTGATCTGCGCCTGGCCGCACCTGGCCGCGTTTGGATGCAAGAACGGGCAGCGCCGCGCTGCAGCCCTGCCCGTTCCTGAAAAGCCGGCGCTGCCCGATCAGGCGCGCGCCAGGATGCAGCCGGGATTCATCAGGCCTTGAGGATCCAATGCCTGCTTGATGGCGCGCATCATGCCCAGGGCCACGGGCGACTGGTACTTTTCCAGCTTGTCCACCTTGAGCGCGCCCACGCCGTGCTCGGCAGAGAACGAGCCTCCGAATTCGGCCACGGCCTCGTAGACCAGGTGGTTGACCAGGTGCTCGCGTTCATTGAGGAAGGCCTTGGCGTCGCCGCCTACGGGCGCCTGCACGTTGTAGTGCAGGTTGCCGTCGCCCAGGTGGCCGAAGTTGACCAGGCGCACGCCCGGGATCTCGCGCTGCAGCACGGCATCGGTGTGTTCGACGAAGGCAGGGATGCGCGATGCCGCTATGGAGATGTCGTGCTTGATGTTCAGGCCTTCCTCGGCCTGGGCCAGCGGAATGCTTTCGCGGATATGCCACAGCTCATGGGCCTGCGACAGGCTTTCGGCCACCACGGCGTCGAGCACGCAGCCGTCCTCGAAGGCCAGCTCCAGCAGCGCCTCGAAACGCTCGCGCGCATGCTGCTCGGACTCGCTGTCCGAGTTCTCGACCAGCACGTAATAGGGTGGCGCGCCGTCCAGGCCCGCAAAGGGCACGCGCAGCTGGGGCATGTGCTTGATCACCAGGGACAGCGCGAACTGGCCCATGACCTCGAAGCCCGTCAGCCCCGCACCCAGGTGCTTGTGCGCCATGCCCAGCAGGCGCACGGCCGCTTCCATGGAGGGCACGGCGGCAAAGGCCGTGAGCTGGGCCGCAGGCTGGGGGAACAGCTTCATGGTGGCGGCGGTGATGATGCCCAGCGTGCCTTCGCTGCCGATGAACAGGTCGCGCAGGTCGTAGCCGGTGTTGTCCTTGCGCAGGCCCTTGAGGCCGTCCCAGACCTCGCCCTGCGGCGTGACCACTTCCAGGCCCAGGCACAGCTCGCGCGTGTTGCCGTAGCGCACCACCTGGGTGCCACCGGCATTCGTGCCCAGGTTGCCTCCAATGGTGCAGCTGCCTTCGGCGGCCAGCGACAGCGGGAACAGCAGGCCCTCTTTCTCGGCCAGTTCCTGCAGGCTTTGCAGGATGCAGCCGGCCTCGACAGTGAAGCTCAGGTTGTCGCGATCGATATGGCGCACGGCATTCAGGCGCGTGAGGCTGAGCACGACCTGCGTGCCGCTGTCGTCCGGCGTGGAGCCCACCGACAGGCCGGTGTTCCCGCCCTGCGGGATGACGCTGGTGCCCGCGGCCGCGCATTCGCGCACCACGGCGGCCACCTCGGCCGTGCTCGCCGGGCGCACCACGGCCAGGGACTTGCCGCGCACGCGGCGGCGCCAGTCCTGTTCATAGGCGACGAGGTCGCCTTCGGTGAGGACATGGGCTTCGCCGACGATCTGGCGCAGGCGTTCAAGCAGTGCAGTCATGTTGCAACTTCTTTCAAAGACGTGAAGGCATGAAAACGGGGACTCAGCCGCCGGCCGCCTGGGCCGCGCGGCGCGCGCTGCGCTGGCGCCAGCGCACATGCAGGGCGCAGGCGGTGAACAGCATCAGGCACAGGAAAACTTCGAGCAGCGCCAGCCAGCGGCCGGGGGCGGGGTCGCTCCAGGCGCGCACCACGCCCTCGGTGAAGTAGATCCACACCAGCAGGCTGACCCAGCGGTAGGTATACATGCGGTGCTTGAGCAGGCCGATCAGCGGAATCGCCAGCGGCAGGGCCTTGAGCACCAGCCAGGAGCCCCCGGGCCGCATGGGCGCCAGCCACAGTTCCCAGGCCAGGCTCAGCACGATCAGACCCATGAGGCTGGAGACCGCCAGCCAGCGGGTGGCGGCGACGTCGGCGCCGGGGCGAGAAATGGAATCAGTCATCGGGGTGGCATCATATCGGCCATGGTCTTGACCTTTGAACATGTGATTGCTTGGGTGGCCGCGCCCGCTGCAGACATGCGCCTTGCGGCGGAGATGCGGCGATGAGCGGCGGCCCCGAAAAGGAGCCCGTCGATGGCCTGGAGGACGGCGCCCTGGCGCTGCCCGTTCCTGCCCAGGAGCGCAGCCTTTCCCTGGCGGAGCCGCCCGAGCCTGCGGTGCCGCGATCTTGGCGCGAACGCTGGCGCTGCTTTCCATGGCGCAATACCGCACACACGCTGCGCGAACGCTTTCGCGAGGACCGGCTGGGCGTGACCGCCAGCAGCCTGACCTTCACCACGGTGCTGGCCCTGGTGCCGTTCTTCACGGTGGCGCTGGCGCTGTTCACCGCCTTTCCCATCTTCTCGCGCGTGCAGATCGTGCTGGAGCGTTGGCTGATCGACAGCCTGATCCCCGAGACCATTGCCCGCCAGGTACTGGGCTATCTGACGCAGTTCGCCTCCAAGGCCAGCCAGCTGGGCATGGCGGGGTTTTCCATTCTGGTGATCACGGCGGTGGCGCTGATCCTCACCATTGACCGCACGCTCAACAACATCTGGCGCGTGCGCCAATTGCGGCCGCTGGGCCAGCGCGTGCTGATCTACTGGGCGGCGATCACGCTGGGCCCCCTGGTGCTGGGCCTGAGCCTGGTGCTGTCGTCCTATGTGATGTCGGCCTCGCGCGGGCTGGTCAATGCGCTGCCCGAGGGGTTGCGCTTCATCTTCGATTCCATCGAGTTCCTGGCGCTGGCCGCAGGCATGGCAGGCCTGTATCACTATGTGCCCAACACGGCGGTGCGCTGGCGCCATGCCTGGGTGGGCGGCCTGTTCGTGGCCACCTGCATGGAACTGGCCAAGAAGGCGCTGGGCCTGTACCTGGCGTCCGTACCCACTTATTCGGTGATCTATGGAACATTCGCCACGCTGCCCATCCTGCTGATCTGGATCTACATGGCCTGGGTGATCGTGCTGCTGGGCGCCGTGGTCACGGCCTACCTGCCCATCGTGATGGCGGGCGTGCAGCGCATGCCGGGCCAGCAGGGCTGGCAGTTCGAGATGGCCGTGGAGATCCTGCAATACCTCGCACAGGAGCGCGAGTCGCCCGCCAAGGGCTTGTACGCCAGCGATCTGGCGCGGCGCCTGCGTGTGGACTGGCAACAGATCGACCCGGTGCTGCAGGCGCTGTCGGTGCTGGACTGGGTGGGCACGGTGCAGGCCCCCGGCGCAGTGGCGGCCAGCGAAGGCCCCGAGCCCCGCTACATGCTGCTGGTGGAGCCCCATCGCACGCCGCTGGAGCCGCTGGTGCAGCGTCTGCTGCTGGCGCCGTCGCCGGCCGTGCAGCCGCTGTGGGATCGCACGGGGCTGGCCGCAATGACGCTGGCCGATCTGCTGGAGCAAAGGGCGCAGGCCCCGGTCTAGAGCGGGATGCGGCCCGTCAGGATGTCGCGCCACATCACCCAGTCGCCGCGAAAACTGTAGAGCGGGCGCTTGAAGCTGGCGGGCCGGTTTTTCTCGAAGCCGAAGTGTCCTATCCAGGCAAAGCCGTAGCCGAACAGCAGGCCGCCCAGCAGGAACCAGAAATCGCCGGTCAGGAACAGCGCGAACAGACACAGCAGCGCCAGCGTGGAGCCGACGAAGTGCAGGCGCCGGCAGGTGCGGTTGCTGTGCTCCTGAAGATAGAACGGATAGAACTCGGCAAAGCTCTTGAACTGGCGCGGGTCCACGGCGGCCTGTGCGGTGCCGGGCAGGGGAGCGGAAGCGTGTGACATGGCAGGCCTTCGCGTGCATGGGATGGCTTCAACTTATACGCCGCTCCCCGGGGCTGCACCATCGGAGGAACCCGCGCGCCAGGACTCGCAAAAGCTGCCCCTGGAGAGGCAAAAACTGCCGCATCTGGCGTTGCGCGTCACCCCGGCGTCGCCTGCCGGCGGCATGCAGGCGCATGATGTCTGCCGGGCCGGCACCGACCGGCATGGAGTTTTTCGATGCCTTCCTCGTGCATGACCGACATCCCTGCATCCCTGAACGAAATCCGCATTCCCACGCCCCAGGGCAGCATCTACGTCAGGCGCTGGCATGCGCCAGTGGCCGGCGAGCAAGGCCCGGCGCCCGCGCCCATCGTGCTGCTGCATGACTCGCTGGGCTCGGTGGCGCTGTGGCGCGATTTCCCGCAGCAACTTGCCGAGGCCACGCGGCGCGATGTGCTGGCCTATGACCGGCTGGGCTTTGGCCAGTCCGACCCCTATCCGGGCGCGCTGGGACCGGGCTTTGTGGCCCAGGAAGCAGAGACCGTGTTCCCGGCCGTGCACCAGGGGCTGGGTCTTGGGGATTTCATTGTGCTGGGCCACAGCGTGGGCGGCGGCATGGCCGCCATGGTGGCGGCCCGATATGGCGCGCAGTGCAAGGCAGTGGTCACGGAGTCCGCCCAGGCCTTTGTGGAAGATCGCACCTTGCAGGGCATTCGCGCGGCCCAACAGGATTTCGCCCGCCCCGGCCAGCTGGACCGCCTGGCGAAATACCATGGCGACAAGGCGGCCTGGGTGCTGTCTGCCTGGGTCGATACCTGGCTGTCACCGCCTTTTGCCGACTACCGGCTGGACGAGGCGCTGGAGCGCGTGCGCTGCCCGGTGCTGGCCATCCATGGAGAGCACGACGAGTTCGGCTCCCTGGTCCACCCCGAGCGCATCCGTGACCGTGCCAGCGGCCCGGTGGAGGTGGAGATCGTGGCCGGTGGCGGCCACGTTCCCCATCGCGAGCAGCCCGAGCGCATTGCCCAGCGCATCGCCCGCTTCCTGGCGCGCGTCTGAGTGCTCGCGCGCCGCTGGCGGCGCCCGGTTCAGCGCGCCAGAAAGTCCCTGATGGCGAACAGCGTCTGCTCGGGCGCTTCCGTCATCTGGTTGTGGCCTGAGGGCAGTTGCACGATCTGCACCTGCCGGCCTGCCGCCCTGGCCGCATCGATCAGGCCCCTGGCGGCCTTGGGCGGGGTCATCTGGTCCTGCTCGCCCAGTGCGAACAGCACCGGGCATTGCAGGGCGGCCATGGCCGCCTCGCCGCCTGCGTAGCTGTCGCAGGCCTTGAAGCCCGCATGCAGCAAGTTCGTGCCGGCATTGCTGGCCAGCACGCGCCGGCCCAGCGCCATGCCGGCGCCGAACACCCAGCTGCCCGCGCCATTGGGCGGTGCCAGCGTGGCGCGCGAGAACACATTGACCATGCGGATGGCCTGCTCCGGCGTGCTCAGCGCGGAGTCCAGCAGGGCGGGCGAGACCTTCATCGGATAGGCCGTGCCCACCAGCACGAGGTGGCTGGCGCGCGCGCCCAGTCGGGCGGCCGCTTCCATGGCGATCAGGCTGCCCCAGCTGTGGCCGACCAGCGCGGCCTTCCCGATGCCTGCCGCATCCATGAGCTGGCCGATGAAATCCGCCGCTGCCTCCACGCTGGCGGGCGCGTCACCCGCGCTGCGGCAGTGGCCGGGCAGGTCTATGGCCAGCACGTTCCAGCCGTGGTTTGCCAGGTAGCGGCTTTGCAGGGCCCAGACGCTGTGGTCGCACAGCACACCGTGGATGAGGATGGCCGTAGGCTGGGCGGGGTTGAAGGCCTTGCCGCCCGTATAGGCGTAGATGGCGTGGCCCTGAACATCGATCTTCATTGTTGGTATCTCCCTTGTCGGCTCACGCTGCCTTTTCAGCGGCCTTGAGGGCGCGCTTGAGGTCATCGATCAGGTCGTCGGCATCCTCCAGTCCGATGGACAGGCGTATCGTGCCCTGGCCGATGCCGGCCTGGGCCAGTGCTTCGTCGCTCATTCGGAAATGCGTGGTGCTGGCCGGATGGATCACCAGACTGCGGCAGTCGCCCACGTTGGCCAGGTGGCTGAAGACCTTGAGCGTCTCGATGAACTTGCGCCCCTGGTTGCGGTTGCCCTTGATGTCGAAACTGAACACCGAGCCCGCGCCGCGCGGCAGCAGCTTCTTTGCCAGCTGGTGCGAGGGATGGGTGTCCAGCAGCGGGTGGCCCACGCGGCCCACCAGCGGATGGCTGGCCAGGAATTGCACGACCTTCTCGGTATTGCGGATGTGGCGCTCCATGCGCAGCGGCAGCGTCTCTATGCCCTGCAGGATCAGCCAGGCCGTGTGCGGGCTCATGCAGGCGCCGAAGTCGCGCAGGCCTTCGCGCCGCGCGCGCAGCAGGAAGGCGCCGGTGCTGCTTTCCTCGCTGAACACCATGTTGTGGAAGCCGTCGTAGGGCTGGGTCAATTCGGGGAAGCGCCCCGACTTTTCCCAGTCGAAGCTGCCGCCGTCCACCACGATGCCGCCGACCACGGTGCCGTGGCCCGACAGGAACTTGGTGGCCGAGTGGTAGACGATGTCCGCGCCATGCTCCAGCGGCTTCATCAGCCAGGGCGAGGTGAGCGTGGAGTCCACCAGCAGCGGCACGCCGGCTTCATGGGCAATGGCGCTGATGGTGGGGATGTCCAGCACATCCAGGCCCGGGTTGCCCACCGTCTCGCCGAAGAACAGCTTGGTGTTGGGGCGCACCGCGGCACGCCAGCCGTCGATGTCGCCGGGCTTGACGAAGGTGGTCTCTATGCCGAAGCGCGCCAGCGTGTAGTGCAGCAGGTTCTGCGACCCACCGTACAGCGCCGTGCTGGCCACGATATGGCTGCCCGCGCCCATGAGCGTGGCCACCGACAGGTGCAGCGCCGCCTGGCCGCTGGCCACCGCGATGGCGCCCACGCCGCCTTCCAGGGCCGAGACCCGCTGCTCCAGCACAGCGTTCGTGGGATTGGAGATGCGGCTGTAGACGTGGCCGGGGCGCTCCAGGTTGAACAGCGAGGCCGCATGGTCGCTGGACTCGAACACGAACGAGGTCGTGAGGTGGATGGGCGTCGCGCGCGCTCCGGTGGCGGGGTCGGGCTGGGCGCCCGCGTGCAGCGCCAGGGTGTCAAAGCCGGGGTCCGAGTAGCCGGGCATTCCTGTCTCCATGGTTGTCAAGGCAAGCGGGCATTGTGGGCTATATTTCCCGTCAGACACGGGCTTGCCGCAACCACGGCGACACAGACAATTTTGGAGATACGGCATGAAAGTAAGTGACATCCTGCGCGTCAAGGGCAACACCCTCTACACGGTGTCGCCGGACGAAAGCCTGGCCAGCGCGGTGCAGGTGATGTCGGAGCGCGATATCGGCTCCCTCGTGGTCATGGAGCATGGCGACGTGGTCGGCATGCTGACCTTCCGCGAAGTGATCCAGGGCTTCGTCAAGCACGGCGGGGTTGGCGAGACGCTGGTGCGCTCGGCCATGGACGACGCTCCCATGACCTGCACCATGGAAACCGACATGGATGAGGTGCGCCGGATGATGCTGGACCGCCATGCGCGCTACATGCCGGTGATGGACAAGCGCATGCTCATGGGCGTGATCAGTCTGTACGACGTGGCCAAGGCCGTGGTGGACAGCCAGAACTTCGAGAACCGCATGCTCAAGGCCTATATCCGCGACTGGCCCGAGGGCGAGCGTCAGGGCGCGGACTGAATGACAGAGCGCCTCTGGCGCTCCAGGCCATCCAGGCCACACACCAAGGCCTCGGCCGCTGCAGGCGGCGGAGGCCTTTTGCTTTTCCTGCACTTGGCAGGCATGGCAGGCACAGGCAATCGGGCCGGCAGGCCGGGGCAGGCGCGGCCGTCGATGGACTTCTACATTGAAGGCACAGTCCATCCACCCAGGAGTGCCCTTGTCCCTCGAACCACCCTCTCTGTTGCAATTGCGCGAAGCGGCCCTGCAGTGCGCGCTGCCTGTGGACAGCGCTTCGCTGGATGCCTATGACCGCCTCGCACAACCCCTGGTTGCCTGCTACCGGCTGCTCGATGCCATCCCTGTCGACGCTGTCGCGTCGACAGGGATACGTGCAGCCCGGCAGCCCGATGCAGCCGAGGATCCACTGAACGCCTGGTATCGCTGCACGGACATCGTCAGTACGGATGCACTGGCGCAGGCCGGTGTACTGGGCGGTCGCGGCGTGGCGCTCAAGGACAACATCTTCCTGGCCGGCGTGCCCATGATGAACGGTAACGCTGTCATCGATGGCTATGTTCCCTCCTTCGATGCCACGGTGGTCACGCGGCTGCTGGCAGCCGGCGCGCGCATCAGGGGCAAGGCGGTCTGCGAGAACCTATGCCTGTCGGCCAACAGCTTCACCAGCGCCAGCGGGCCCGTTCACAACCCGCACCGCCATGGCCATTCGGCGGGCGGCTCCTCATCGGGCTGCGGGGCCCTGGTGGGGGCGGGCCTGGTGGACATGGCCATCGGCGGGGACCAGGGCGGCTCCATCCGGCTGCCGGCCGCGCTGTGCGGCATCTACGGCATGAAGCCGAGCTTCGGCCTGGTGCCCTACACCGGCGCACTGCCGATGGAGCCCACCATCGACCACCTGGGGCCCATGACGGCCTCGGTGGCCGACAACGCGCTGTTGCTGGAGGTGATTGCCGGCGATGATGGCGTGGATCCGCGCCAGCGCAATGTGCGCGTGCAGCGTTACACCGAGGCGCTGGGCCAGCCCATTGCCGGCATGCGCATCGCCGTTCTGGAGGAGGGCCTGGCCATGCCGGGAGCCCATTCCGGGGTCAACCAGCAGGTGCGCCGGGCGGCGGCGCAGCTGGCTCGGCTGGGCGCGGTGGTGGAGTCTGTTTCCCTGCCCGTCCATGCGCGCGCTGCGGGTGTGTGTCGGCCCATCCTGCTGGAAGGTTCCTTGCGCACGGTGTTCGGTGCCGGCGGCTTCGGTACGGGGCGCCACGACCGCTATCCCGAGGATCTCATGGTGCGCTTCCGCGAGGGCCATGCCCAGGCGCTGGACAGGTTGCCCCTGACCATCCGCGCCGCGCTGGTCGCGGGCACGCACCTGACGCGCATGAACGGCCACCGTTACTACGCCCGGGCCATCAACTTCGGCCAGAAGCTGCGCATCGCCTATGACGCGTTGCTGCAGCGCTTCGATGCGCTGCTGATGCCGACCACGCCGTCAGTGGCCCAGCGCCTGCCCGAGGGCCAGGCCGAGACGCTGGACTTCGTGGAAGCGACTGCCGGCATGGTGGGTAATACCCTGCCATTCAACGTCACAGGCCACCCGGCCATGTCGCTGCCCTGCGGACGTGTCGACGGACTGCCGGTGGGCTTGATGCTGGTGGCTGCGCATTTTGCAGAACCCGTCATCTACCGCATCGCCCACGCCTATGAGCAGTCCGTGGACTGGCGCGCCTTGTAGTGCGGATGCGACCACCGATCACCGATCACCGCATCGTCCGTACCGTACCCGCTGGCATCGATGCAAGGGAGAGACCCATGAACAAGTACATCGCCGGCGCCATCATTCTGGCCCTCGCCTCTTTGCTGGCCCACGCGCAAGCCAATGATTTTCCACGTCGCAGCATCACCATCATCGATCCCTACCCCGCCGGCGGCAGCACCGACGTGCTGTCGCGCCTGCTGGGCGAGCAGATGAGCCGTTCCCTGGGCCAGCCCATCGTGGTGGAAGCCCGCCCGGGCGCTGCCGGCACCATAGGTTCTGCCCAGGTGGCGCGTGCCAGGCCCGACGGATACACGCTGCTGGTAGGCAACCCGGGGCCCAATGCCATCGCGGCCAGTGCCTTCTCCAAGCTGTCCTACGACGTGGAAAGGGATTTCGCGCCCATCATGATCGCGGCCACGGTGCCGGTATTGTTTTGCGTGGGCAAGGACTCGCCGCTGAAGAAACCGGCCGACCTGATCGCCATGGGCAAGTCCGGCAAGCCCGCCAACTTCGGCTCCACGGGGCCCGGCGGCATATCGCATATTCTGGGCGAGCTGTTCAACCGCGATGCAGGCACGCACTTCAGCCATATCCCCTACAAGGGCGCCGCCCCCATGTCCGTCGCCATCATGTCCGGCGAACTGGACTTCGGGATGCTCACCGGTCCCGATGCCATGCCCCATGTGCGCGGCGGCAAGATGCGGTGCATTGCGACAGCGGGCGCAGAGCGCTCGCCCCACTTTCCCGATGTGCCCACCTGGACCGAGGCCGGCGTGCCGGGCATCAAGATAGATGTGTGGTTCGGCTATCTTGCGCCCGCAGGAACGCCGGCCGCCATCATCGACAGGCTGCATGGCGCTATGGAGGCTGCTCTGGCGACCCCTGCGGTCAAGAGCCGGCTGGATGAGCTGAGCATTGCCGTCAAGGCAAGCACTCCGCAGGCCTTCGCCCAGCGCATCCGTGCCGACCGGGAGCTGTACGGCGGCATTGTCAGGGCCATCAACCTCCGGCTCGATTGAGCACCGCGCTGGGCGGCACGCCATGGGCCTGACGGAACGCGCGGCTGAAGTGCGAAAAGCTCGTGAAGCCGCAGGCCAACGCCGCATCGGTCACACGCTGTGCCTCGCCTGACTCGAGCAGGCGGTGCGCCTGGTCCACCCGCTCGCTCCAGAGCCAGCGGCTGGGTGTGGAGCCTTCGTCTGCGAACAGGCGTGCCAGGCTGCGCAGGGATATGCCCAGGCTGCTTGCCACCTGCTGCAGCGTCAGCTCCGTGTCGTCAAGGCGCGCCCGCATGTACTGCTTGGCATCGGCTAGCCGGCTTGGCTCGGCACAAGGCCCACTGCTGAGCGTGGCGAACAGCACATGCAGCAGCGACGAGCGCAGATGCGCACCCGCCTTGGTGCCGTGCGGTGAGGGCAGGGCGGCGAGTTGGCGGACCATGCAAGCCAGCAGGCCGGTCGCTGGGCCACCTGCGGGCAGCAAGCGGCTGGCCGGAAGGTCCGGAACCATCCGGCTCAGCCAGGAACGGGGAAGGCGCACGCAGGTACTGGACATGCCCTGTTCATAGCGCCATTCATGCCGCTGGTCGGCATTCCAGAGCACGATGTCGCCCGTGTTCTGAACAAGGCACTGGTTGGCCGTATCCAGGATCACCGGTCCGGCCTCCAGCACGGAAAGAAACATTGCATCCGCCGGCTCGTGGCGCATGCTGCGCGCGCTGGTTCCTGGCGGGCGTGTCAATTGCAGCATCAGCAACCCCCCAAGATCCTGGCTGGCCAGGCGCAAAGGCGTGTCCAGGGCTGCCGGTTGGCTGCTGCGCAGAGCCGGGTACATCAGAAGGTCGGTCAGGCGACTGTAGCTTGCGAAGTTGCCCTGATCGCTGTGGCGCGATGAATCGAAATGAACCTGCATTGGAGAATGCCTCCCGGATAGGGAGCGGGCACCTTCGAAAGTACTCAGCAGGACCCACTCAGGCTGGCAGGCGGATTTTTGCCCATGGAAATTTGTGATCGGACAGCCCGGTCTTTTCGGCGGGCGATAGGGTGCCGCCAGGCTTCCAAGCGTGCGCCGTGGCCAGAAATGACTAGAGGTTCAGCGCCGGGGTTTCAGCAGGGCGCTGGGCGGCATGTCATAGGCCTGCCTGAAGACACGGCTGAAGTGCGAGAAGCTGGTGAAGCCGCAGGCCAGCGCCACATCGGTCACGCGCCTCGCGTTGTCTGCTTGAAGCAGCAGATGGGCCTGGGCCAGTCGCTCGTTCCAGAGCCAACGGCTCGGGGTCAGTCCTTCAGTGGCAAACAGTCGCGCTAGGCTGCGCAGCGACATGTCCAGACCCTGAGCTGCCTGCGAGGGCTTGAGCTCAGGATCATCGAGTCGGGCTCGCATGTATTGCTTGGCCTGGGCAAGCCGGTTGCGGGTTCTGAACTCAGCAGGGCTGGACGAGGTCAGCAGCGTGTTCAGCAGCACGGGCCTGAGGTCCTGCTCCTCGGCATCCTGCTGAAGGCTTGCCGATGGAAAGGGTAATTTGCTCCCAGAATCCTTGCGGTCCTGGCTTTGGGTCGAGTCGGAAGAGGCCTGCATTTCACGAACCTCCCGCAATTTGCGGCTGGTGCCTGTGTGATGATCCGCAGGCGGTTGGAAAAAGGGTGATTTGCAATTTTAACTATGAATGTATGCAATCCGATAGCCATATTGCGTCTCGCTGGGCGATGGCTGCCTGCGCAATGCACCGCCGCAGCGGGGGCGGCGTTTGCGGGCTGCCCGGGCATAATCGTTGGCCTATGAGCGGCAACACCTTCGGCACCCTATTCACTGTCACCAACTTCGGCGAGTCGCATGGCCCGGCCATAGGCTGCGTCATCGATGGCTGTCCGCCCGGCATGGCGCTGAGCGAAGCGGACATCCAGCAAGACCTGGATCGCCGCCGCCCCGGCACCAGCAAGTTCGTGACGCAGCGCAACGAGCCCGATGCGGTGGAAATCCTCTCGGGCGTCTACGAAGGCCGCACCACGGGCACGCCGATCGCGCTGCTGATCCGCAATACCGACCAGCGCAGCAAGGACTACTCCAACATTGCGCAGAGCTTTCGTCCCGGCCATGCCGACTACGCCTACTTCCAGAAATACGGCATCCGTGATCCGCGCGGCGGCGGCCGTTCCTCGGCACGGCTGACGGCCCCCACGGTGGCCGCCGGTGCCGTGGCCAGGAAGTGGCTCAAGGAAAAGTTCGGCACCGAGTTCCGCGCCTGCATGACCCAGGTGGGCGAGTTGTCCCTGCCCTTCGAGGGCTGGGAGCATGTCCCCAACAACCCGTTCTTCGCGCCGGTGGCCGATGTGACCCGCTACGAGGAGTACATGGACGCGCTGCGCAAGTCGGGCGACTCCTGCGGCGCCGCGCTGCGCGTGCAGGCCACCGGCATGCCGGTGGGCCTGGGTCAGCCGCTGTATGACCGCCTGGATGCCGACATTGCCTACGCCATGATGGGCCTGAACGCGGTCAAGGCCGTGGAGATCGGTGCCGGTTTCGACAGCGTGGTCCAGCGCGGCACCACGCACGGCGACTCTCTGAGCCCCGAAGGCTTTCGCAGCAACAACGCCGGCGGCATCGTCGGCGGCATCAGCACGGGCCAGGACCTGGAAGTGCGCATAGGCATCAAGCCCACCAGTTCCATCATCACGCCGCGCGAATCCATCGACGTGCAGGGCCAGAGCACCGAGGTCATCACCAAGGGCCGCCACGACCCCTGCGTCGGCATCCGCGCAGCGCCCATCGCCGAGGCGCTGCTGGCCCTGGTGGTGATGGACCATGCGCTGCGCCACCGTGCCCAGTGCGGTGACGTGGATTCGGGCCTGGCTCCCATCCCTGCCGCCGCGCCCTGAAAGCACACTGCCAGGCCACCAAAGAAAAAGCCGCCCAAGGGCGGCTTTCTTGCGTCCTGCCGGCCTGATCAGCCGGGATTGCGCACCTCATCCATGACGTTCTTGAAATCGTCCACATCCTCGAAGCTGCGGTAGACGCTGGCGTAGCGGATGTAGCCGACCTTGTCGAGCAGCTTGAGCTCGCGCATCACCATCTCGCCCAGGCGGCTGGAGAGCACTTCGCGCTCGCCCAGGTTGCGCAGCCGCTCCTCGATGCGCTCGATCGCGGCATCGATCTGCTCAGTGCTCACGGGGCGCTTGCGCAGCGCGATCTTGAACGAGCCCAGCAGCTTGGCGCGCTCGTACTCGATGCGCCGCCCGTCCTTCTTGACGATGGCGGGAAAGCTGACCTCGGGCCGCTCGTAGGTGGTGAAGCGCTTGTCGCAGCCGCCGCACTGGCGGCGGCGGCGGATGAAGCCCCCATCCTCGGCCTCACGGGTCTCCACGACCTGGGTGTCCGGATGGCTGCAGAACGGGCACTTCATGGCAGGCCTCTATGCGTGCAACTCAGGCGCCGTAGACCGGGAAGCGGGCCGTCAGCTCGGCCACCTGGGCGCGCACGCGGGCCAGGTTGGCCTCGTCGGCGGGGTTCTCCAGCACGTCGGCCAGCAGGTTGGCTGTCAGGCGGGCTTCCTCTTCCTTGAAGCCGCGCGTGGTCATGGCGGGCGTGCCCACGCGGATGCCGCTGGTCACCATCGGCTTTTCGGGATCGTTGGGGATGGAGTTCTTGTTGATCGTCATGTGGGCGGCACCCAGCGCGGCTTCGGCCGCCTTGCCGGTGATGCCCTTGGCGCGCAGGTCCACCAGCATGACGTGGCTTTCCGTGCGGCCGGAGACGATGCGCAGACCGCGTGCCGTCAGCGTTTCCGCGACAACCTTGGCGTTCTTCACAACCTGTTCCTGGTAGGTCTTGAACTCGGGTGACAGCGCTTCCTTGAAGGCCACGGCCTTGCCGGCGATGACATGCATCAGCGGGCCGCCTTGCAGGCCGGGGAAGATGGCGCTGTTGATGGCCTTCTCATGCTCGGCCTTCATCAGGATCACGCCGCCGCGCGGGCCGCGCAGGCTCTTGTGCGTGGTGGTGGTGACCACGTCGGCGTGGGGCACGGGGTTGGGGTACACGCCTGCGGCGATCAGGCCGGCATAGTGGGCCATGTCCACCCAGAAGATGGCGCCGACTTCCCGGGCGATCTTGGCGAAGCGCTCGAAGTCGATGGCCAGGGCGTAGGCCGATGCGCCGGCCACGATGATGCGGGGCTTGTGCTCGCGCGCCAGCGCTTCCATCTTGTCGTAGTCGATGGCTTCTTCGGCATTCAGGCCGTAGGAGACCACGTTGAACCACTTGCCCGACATGTTCAGCGGCATGCCGTGCGTCAGGTGACCGCCTTCGGCCAGGCTCATGCCCATGATGGTGTCGCCGGGCTTGGCAAAGGCCATCAGCACGGCCTGGTTGGCCTGCGAGCCGGAGTTGGGCTGCACGTTGGCGGCCTCGGCGCCGAACAGCTTCTTGACGCGGTCGATGGCGAGCTGCTCGACCACATCGACGTTCTCGCAGCCGCCGTAGTAGCGCTTGCCCGGATAGCCTTCGGCGTACTTGTTGGTGAGCTGGGAGCCCTGGGCTTCCATGACGGCAGGCGAGCAATAGTTCTCGCTGGCGATCAGCTCGATATGTTCTTGTTGACGCAGGTTCTCGGCCTGGATGGCGGCAAAGACTTCGGCGTCGACCTTCTCGACGGTATTGGTGCGTTGAAACATGGCAGTCCTGTGAACTTGAAATTCCCTTGAGGCCAAGGGCTGCCCAGGCGAACGGCGGAACACTCCAGATCCCGCGTGCGCATGGAGGCTGGGCGGTACGCTCCCCGGTGGTTCACAGAAGGTGGTCCTTCTCGGGCCTTCTGCTGGTTTCCACGTCAGCGGCAGCGGTGCGTGAAGCGGCTGCGCCTATCGCCAGTTGCGTACCCCGATAGTGTAGCTGAGCCGGTGGCGCCGAAGACCTGGCAGGGCGTTGCAGAAGGCGTTTGCGTGGGCCACCTGCAGTTGGATCGGGCATGAAAAAAGCTGGCCTCGGCCAGCTGTGCACTCACTATGCCGGGAAGTCAGGCTACAGCGCCGGCTCCTGGGACTGAAGGGCCACCTGCTCGGAGCGGGCAGAGGTGTTGCTCGAGCTGACTGGCACGGCTGCAGGCGCAGCCGATGCTGCCGGGCCCGAGGCCTCGGCCACGGGGGTGGCCGGCTTGGTGGAGGCGATCTGTACGGCCTGCCGGGGCTGATCGACCTTGGCGGTCATCAAAGGCACGGCACGCAGGCCGGCGGCCATGCGCAGGCGCTGGTGCTCGGCCAGCACCTTGGCAGCGTAGCCACCATCGGTGGGCAGGTTGGCCGCGCCCACGTAGTAGCGCAGGCCTCCTTCGATGGAGCCGGCGCGCTCGATGCATTCCTTGAGCACGCGCACGCCCACGCGCAGATTGCTGACCGGGTCGAAGGCAGCGTTCTGGCCACCGAAGTTCTCATATTTGTCGGTATGCACCGTGGTCATCACCTGCATCAGGCCCTGCGCGCCGACAGCGCTTTGCGCAAACGGATTGAAGCTGGACTCGATGGCCATGATGGCCAGGATCAGCGTCGGGTCCAGGCGGTTGACCTTGCCCAGGTCATAGGCCTCGCTGACCAGTGCCGCGATCGGCTCGGGCGCCACGCGGTACTTCTTGCTGAGCCAGAAGGCCACGGCTGCCTGCTCCTTGGGCAGGTTCTTGGGGTTGGTCGCCGTCGCCCGATCGCTGGCAGCGAGTTCGACGGGAACACCCAGCTCGGCCATCTGGCGAGCGGTCAGCCAGGAGCGCAGCTGGCTCTCTCCGGCGTCGCGCAGGTCAGGACGGGCGAACAGGGTGATGGCCATGAAGGCCACAGCAAGGCCCAGCAGGGCGAAGCTGTTGTGGATGATGGCAAGAAAACCGTTGGCCACATCGATGGCGAACGTTCGCGCGGCGGCGAAAAATTTTCCTGACGCTGGCATAGCTTTTTCCTTTCTAGGGGCACCAACCCGAAACGGCCTTCGCCGAAGCGAAGGCCGGTGAGGCTGACACCCTGGATTGGGTGCTGCGGATCCGGGAGGCTGGCGCTTGGTGCACCATTGCGTTGTAGGCCTGCGGGATCTGCTCAGTCGTGAGGCAGCAGAAACAAAAAACGCTCTATTCGAGCGCTGGCGGATTCTAGGAGTTCACCAAATACACGGTCAACACTATGAAATCAACTTTTTAGATCAATGAATAATAACAAACCATGGATGCAAACACAGTTTTGAGGTCTTGAAGAGCGGGTGGCGTGCTACCGATGTACGCCGCTTCCGCCGTTTTCAGAGTGCGTCATGAAATTGCAATGAAATGCAAAAGCACTGGCAGGCCGACCCTGCGTCCTTCTATATTGGAGGCGACTGCTCCTGCAGTCGTCTCGCCAAGGTGGAAGACAGGTAAAAGTGGTGTTCGATAGTGCGGACACCGTGGTTCAAGTCTTCCTCCGCGGCCTTCCTGGAAGCAATCTCTTGCTTCCAAGCAGCAAGGACCATCCTCTCCTTGACTGCGGAAAACGGTCGGGACTTGTGCCCGCCGTAAAGCCCGGAAGCCGGTTCACGGCTTCCGGGCTTTGTCGTTAAAGGATGGCCGCAACGTCAAGAAATGTGCCGTGGTGCGGACCCAGCCGTTGCTGCCGCCCCAATTTCTGGTGCAATGCAGCCGTTGCCCTGTCCTGTGTCCCTGGATGGGGCTGTACTAGTTACCAGAGCCCCATGCAATCTCTCTTCAAGCACCGCTGGCTGCGCAGGCTGGCCATCGCCCTTGTGGCCTTCCTTTTGCTGTGGCTGCTGCTGTGGGCGCTGGTGCCCGTTGTGGCCAGGAGTCAACTGGAAAAGCAGGCATCGGCCAAACTGGGCCGTCAGGTCCGTGTGGGTGCAGTGGAGTTCCGGCCCTGGTCGCTGGAGCTCACCCTGCGCGACCTGAGCATTGCCAGACGCCAGGCGGAAGGCACGGCGCCGGAGTCCGTGCCGTCTTCATCTTCTTCCCCCCAGCTTCAGATCGATCGCATCTATGTCAATGCCAGTATCCAGTCGCTGTTTCGGCTGGCGCCGGTGCTGGATGCCATCGAGGTCGATGCGCCGGTGCTGCGCCTGACCCAGCAGAGCCTGGGGCATTTCGATGTGGACGATGTGCTGGCCAGGCTGGCCGAACCCGGCGACACGCCGCCCTCCAGGCCCGTGGGCTTTGCGCTGTACAACATTGCGCTGCGCGACGGCCGCGTGGAGTTGCAGGACGAGGTCCAGCAGCGCCAGCACATGCTCGAGCAGTTGCAGCTGCGCCTGCCCTTCATCAGCAACCTGGAGTCCAAGCGCGAGATCAAGGTGCTCCCGCACCTGTCCTTTGCGCTCAACGGCAGCCGGTTTGAATCCAGCGCCCAGAGCACGCCCTTCACCGAGCAGCGCCAGACCGCTGTCGATCTGAGCTGGCAGGGCGTGGACCTGACGCCCTATCTGGGCTATGTACCCGCCACTGCACCGGTCAAGCCGCGCTCCGGCGTGCTGGATACCAACCTGCATATCTCCTTTGAGCAGGCCGAGCAGGCCGTGGTCCGCATCACCGGGGAGGTCAGCCTGTCCGGCGCCGAGCTGCATGACCGTGACGGCGCCCCCCTGCTGCGCTTCGAGCGCCTGGCCGCCGTGCTCAAGAACGTGCAGCCGCTGCAATCGGTTGCGGAGCTGGAGTCCGTGCAGTGGAGCGCCCCCGAGATTTTTGCGGCCCGCGATGCGCAAGGCCGCATCAATTGGATGGCGATGGGGGGGGCTTCCTCCCCGGATGCCAGGCCGGCAGCGGAAAAGCCTGCCCCCGACGCCCCCCAGCCATGGAAGGTCAGCCTGGACAAGCTGTCCGTTGCCGATGCCACGGTGCACTGGCGCGATGCTGCTCCCGACGCTGGAAAGTCCGGCGCTGCGCTGCAGGCGCGCGAGCTGTCGTTGCAGGTGCGCGATATCCGCTGGCCCTTGGAGCAACCGCTGCAGCTTGCTGCCAGCATGCAGCTGCAGCCCGAGTCGGCGGGGGAGGGGGCGAAACCTGCCGAGTTGCAGCTGAGCGGCGCCTTGACCGACAAGCAGGGCCAACTGGCCTTCTCCGCGCGGCAATTGCCGCTGCAACTGGCGGCACCGTACCTGTCTGCCCATCTCAAACCCGAGCTGACGGGTCTGTTGAGCGCCGACGCCGGCCTGGGCTGGAACGGTGCTGCCATGGTGGTTCAGGTGGCCGGGCTGGGCGTGGAGCAGTTGAGCCTCAAGGACAAGGCCGCGCCCGTCGATATCGCGCACCTGCAGCTGGAGCAGGTGCAGGTCAATCTGGCCAGCCAGCAGGTCTCCGTGGGCCGCCTGGCATTGCAAAAGCCGCAGCTGGCCGTGTTGCGCGATGCCCAGGGCCGGTGGATGTACGAGCAATGGCTGCCGCCCGCCTCCTCGGTGTCCGCATCGCAGGACGCCGGCAAGGACAAGTCCCGGCCCTGGGGCCTGAAGCTGCAGGCGCTGGAGGTCGATGGCGGCGCCATTGCGCTGCGTGACGAAGCGCCCGTGCGCAACGCGGATTCCGCGCGCACCGTGTCGCTGGACCTGGGTTCGCTGCGCCTTCGCATGGGCGCCATCGAGCCGCTGGCCGCCAAATCCGCGCCCACGCCGCTGGAGCTGTCCGCCCAGGTCGGCTCGGGCCGGCGTGTCCAGGCGGGCTCGCTGAGCCTGCGCGGGGACCTGGGGCTGGCGCCGCTGTCGCTTCAGGGCAAGTTGCAGGCGCGCAGCCTGCCGCTGCATGCGCTGGAGCCCTACTTTGCCGACATGCTCAATGTGGAGTTGGTGCGTGCCGACGGCAATTTCCTCGGACAACTGCGCTTTGTCAGCCAACCGGCCGGTCCCGAGCTGGCGGTGCAGGGGGATGTCGAGCTCGTGGACCTGCGCATGCGCTCCGCGCTGGCCTCTCCCGTGCAAGCGGCGGGCGAGGCCGCAGCGCAGGGCGCGCCACGCACGGCGGCAGGCGCCGTGGCTGCCGTGCTCAGCGAATCCACGGCCGACCGGGCCAAGGCCCAGTCGGCTGCCTTGGGACTCGGCCTGCGCGATGAACTGGTGGCCTGGAAGACGCTGGCCGTGCGCGGGCTGGATCTGCAGATGCAGCCTGCCCAGCCGCTGCGCCTGAGCGTGCGCGAGACGGCGCTCAGCGACTTCTTTGCGCGCGTCATCGTGCAGCGCAACGGGCGCATCAACCTGCAGGACATCGTCAAATCGGCGAAGTCCCAGCAGTCCCTGGAGCAGAACGCCACGCCGGCCGCGGATGGCACGACGGCTTCCGCCGAACCGGCGCCGCCGCAGGCTGCCTCAGGGCCTGCGCCCGTCATCAAGATCGGGCCGATTGTGCTGACAGGCGGCAGGGTCCAGTTCTCCGACTACTTCATCCAGCCCAACTACTCGGCCGACCTCAGCGAGCTGGCGGGCCGCCTGAGCGCCTTCTCGTCCGAGCAGCCTGGCAGCCAGCAGGCGCCGCAACTGGCGGATGTGGAACTGCGCGGCCGCGCCCAGGGCACGGCTTCGCTGGAGATCACCGGCCAGGTCAATCCGCTGGCCAAGCCGCTGGCCCTGGACATACGTGCCCAGATGCGCGACCTGGAACTGCCCCCTCTGTCGCCGTACTCCATCAAGTACGCGGGCCACGGGATCGAGCGCGGCAAGCTCAGCATGGACGTCAACTACAAGATCGAGCCCGATGGCCAGCTCACGGCGCGCAACAAGCTGGTGCTGCATCAACTCACGTTCGGTGAAGCCGTCGAAGGCGCGCCCGCCTCGCTGCCCGTGCGTCTGGCTGTGGCGCTGTTGGCTGACCGCAACGGAGTCATCGACCTGGACCTGCCGGTCAGCGGCTCGCTCAACGACCCGCAATTCAGGCTGGCGCCGGTCATCTTCAAGATTATTGGCAACCTGATCATGAAGGCCATCACCTCGCCGTTCTCGCTGCTGTCGGGCGCTTTTGGCGGCAGCAGCGAATCGGGCGTGGTGGCCTTTGCGCCGGGGCGTGCCCAGATCGACGGCAAGGCCCGCGAAAGCCTGGACAAGGTGGTCGCCTCCCTCAAGGATCGCCCGGCCCTCAAGCTCACCGTGATCGGCGAGGCGCGCGAGGCGCAGGACAAAGAGGCCTGGAAGCAGGCGGAGCTCGATCGCCTGCTGCTCGCCCAGAAACGCCGCCAGGTGCTGCGCGACGGCAAGTCGGCAGAGTCCGTGACCGAATTGCCTGCCTCCGAAGTACCGGCCTTGACGAAGGCGCTTTACAGTCGGGCCGACTTTGCCAAGCCGCGCAATGTCATCGGCATGGCCAAGGACCTGCCCACCGACCAGATGCGCAGCCTGCTGCTGGAGCAGATTACCGTGCCCGACGATGCCATGCGCGAGCTGGCGCTGGCCCGCGCCGTGGTCGTGCGCGACTACCTTGCCCAGCAGCAGTTGCCGCTTGAACGCCTGTTTCTGGGGGCTCCAAAACTGGACTCCGACGACCAGCAATGGAGTCCGCGCGCCCAACTCAGCCTGTCTACGCAGTAGCCCGGTTTTGGCTCCGCTTCAAATAACGGCGAGAATATGGTTTTCCCGGTCCGGCTAGCATGCCCGCATGCGGCCTGGCCGGCCGCGTCTGGCGGCCCGCGGCAGCCAGACATTCAACGATTGATTCATGTCTTCTCTTTCCCCCCGCAGCACCATGTCCGATGCACCTGAAGTGAGCCCTGCTTCTGCCAAGAATCCCGAACAACACCCCTTGGATGTGCTCACGGGCGGTGCCTTCTCCGCCGAAACCTCGGGTGATCGCGCCGCGCGCATCCGCGACTGGCTGGCAACCCAGCCTTCGGTCGAGCAATTGCAGGACGTCCTCAAGGAACTGAGCGCGCGCGACAAGGGTGCGGCCCGTGCCGTGCGTGAGCGCCTGGACGAAATCCGCCGCACCAAGGACCAGGAAAAGATCGCAGTGGAGTGGGCTGAAAAGGCCCAGGCGCTGCTGGTCGCATCGCCCTTCAATGCCGCCGACGCCATCGCCTGGCAGCGCGACGCCGCCAAGGCGGGCGCCCCGCTGTCGCGTGAACCTCTGTCGCAGCACAAGGCCCAGCTGGCCGAGCGTGTCAAGGCCATCGAGGAGCTGCAGCACCGCGTGCAGGTCCAGCGCGAAGTGGCCGTTTTGCTGGCCCAGCGCATCGAGGTCCTGTCCACCAAGCCCTGGCGCGATGCCCAGGCTGTGCTCGACAACCTGCGCGCCGACGTGGCCCGTTGGCAGGAGCAGGCCGGCGAACTGACCGGCGATGACAACTGGGCCAGCGTGGACGGACGTTTCCCGCCCCAGCTGGAAGCCGCCAGCGCACAGCTGATCCTGGTCTGGGATGCCTTCCAGTCGGCACTGGCGCTGACCGAAGCTGCCGCCGCCGATGAAGCCGCTCCGCTGCCCACCGTGCCCGTGTGGGCCGATGAGCTGCGCGTGGCGCGTGGCCTGCCTCCCGAGGCGGCGGCCGCCGAGCCGTCCAAGCCCGCTCCCGCTGCCCGCAGCGCAGCGCAGCCCAAGGCGAAGACATCGCCTGAGCAAGTGGCTGCCGCCAGCAGCGCACTGACCCAGGCGCTGGAGCAGCTCCAGGCCGAGACGGCTGCCGGCGAAAGCAAGGCGGGTTCCGCCGCCGTGCAGGCCGTGCGCGCCGCCATCAAGGCCCATGGCCGACTGGTGGACGATGCACTGGTCACCAAGGTGCATGAGGCCCTTCTGGCGGCTGGCGAGTCCGAGGGCTGGCCGCGCCAGAACGCCGACAAGCTGCGCGAGGAACTGGTTGCCAAGGCGGAAGCCCTGCTGAACCGCCCTGAAGGCCAGGCGCTGGGTGGCCGCAAGATCCAGGAATCGCTGCGCAGCCTGCGCGAGCAATGGAAGCTGGCCGACCAGGGCAGCGCAGCCAACCACGCACTGTGGAAGAAGTTTGACGAAGCCTGCAACACGGCCCACAAGGTGGTCGAGTCCTGGCACGACAAGCTGCGCACCGAAACCACCCAGTCCAAGGCACAGCGCCTGGCGCTGATCGAAGAGATCAAGGCCTGGGCAGCGCAGCAGTCCGCCAGCGAAGATCTCAAGGGCGCGGCGCGCGCACTGCGCCAGTTCGCTGAACGTTGGCGTGAAAGCGGCCATATCGGCGAGAAGCTGTTTGCCGAACTGCAACCCCAGTTCAAGCAGGCCATGGCCCTGGCCGAGGCTCCGTTGCATGCCGCGCAAAAGGCCAGCCTGCAGCGTCGCCATGCCATGATCGACGAAGCCACGGCGCTGGGCGCTGCGCCCAACCTGCGCATCGACGCCGTCAAGGCCCTGCAGCAGCGCTGGCAGGCCGAGGCGCAGGCAGTGCCGCTGGACCGCAAGCACGAGCAAAAGCTCTGGGATGCCTTCCGCAAGCCACTGGACGAAGCCTTCAACCGCAAGGGCAGCGAGCGTGGTCCCCGCGCCGCGGCTGTGGCGCTCAGCGACCATGATCGCCGCGTGCTGGAAGCGTCGCAGGCCGTGGAAGCTGCCAACACCTCGGGTGATGTGCAGCAAATCCGCGCTGCGGTGGAGGCTCTGGAGCAAGCGCTGCGTGGCCGTGCCGATGCTTCCGTGAATGCGGCCCAGCCAGCACAGGAGCCTGCCGCTGCTGCAGCGGGTTCGGAAGAATCCGAAGCCAAGCCGGTGCCGGTGCGCCCCGTGGTTGCCGTGCGCGGCGATGATCGTCCTGGCATGAAGAAGGAAGAGGGAGGTGCACGTGCTGCCCGTCCTGGCGACCGCCGCGATGGTGGCCGTGGCCGCGACGGCCGGGATGGCCGAGACAGCCGCGACAGTGGCCGTTTCACCCGCGAGCCGCGCGAAGAGCGCGGACCGCGCCTGGCGGACCCCGCCTTCCGCGCCCAGCGTGAAGCCATGGAACATGCCCAGGACGCCCTGCGCAAGCTCGCGGCCCAGGCCCATGGTGAAGCACTGACCCAGTTGATGGCGGCGTGGGAGTCGCGTGACGCTGCCCAGATGCCGGCTGCCCAGCAGCTTGGCGGCCGTGTGTCTGCACAAGTGCGCAGTGCCTGGTCGCAGGCCCTCGGCCAGGCACCCAAGGGAGACGCGGGCGAAGCCCTGCTGCGCCTTGAAATGGCCGCCGATGTCCCCACGCCCGCGGAACATCTGAGCGCCCGCCGTGCCCTGCAGCTGCAGCTGCTGACGCGTCGCAACGATCCTGCTCCGCAGGAAACCTGGGGCAACGATGCCGCCCGCGTGCTGGCATCGCCGCGCGATGATGCCAGCGCGCGCCGCCTGCAGAACGTGCTCAAGCAACTGCTGCGCAAGTGATGCACGGGAGGTGATCCTCTCATCCAGGAAGGGAGCCGCTGGCTCCCTTTTTTTTGCGCCATGGATGCGGCCTTCTGGAGTCGATGCGTCTGCAGCGCCCAAGAAAAAAGGCCGTTGCATGTGCAACGGCCTTTTCATGTTTGGTGCCCAGGAGAGGACTCGAACCTCCACGGAGTTACCCGCTAGTACCTGAAACTAGTGCGTCTACCAATTCCGCCACCTGGGCATTTCAGAGTGAGTAAATTATATAGCGCGAAATCTCCGTCTGAAGCCGATTTCCCAAGTTTTTGAGAAATTTCTGCGGGATGGGGGAGGGGCTTGCGACGGTGCCGGCGAGGCAAAGAAAAAAGGCCGTTGCGTGTGCAACGGCCTTTTCATGTTTGGTGCCCAGGAGAGGACTCGAACCTCCACGGAGTTACCCGCTAGTACCTGAAACTAGTGCGTCTACCAATTCCGCCACCTGGGCATTTCAGAGTGAGCAAATTATATAGCGTGAAAGCGATGTGCCGGGCAGGTTTGCGAAGATTTTCCTGAAATTTTCTTGGCGGCATGCCGTCGCCAGCATCTTGCAGCGATCGGAAAAGAAAAAGGCCGTTGCATGTGCAACGGCCTTTTCATGTTTGGTGCCCAGGAGAGGACTCGAACCTCCACGGAGTTACCCGCTAGTACCTGAAACTAGTGCGTCTACCAATTCCGCCACCTGGGCTTGCTGAAGCTGAAATTCTACTGCATTTTTTGCAGAAGCATCCCGATCTTCGTTTTTT
The DNA here is from genome assembly GCF_014170385.1 of Delftia sp. UME58. Classification (NCBI taxonomy): domain Bacteria; kingdom Pseudomonadati; phylum Pseudomonadota; class Betaproteobacteria; order Burkholderiales; family Comamonadaceae; genus Delftia; species Delftia sp. UME58. Next base: position 76,149 of record NZ_LZZV01000105.1, on the reverse strand, counting down.
TCTTGAGACTGTCATTTACCAAGTCATGAAGCCAGGGAACTGCCTTCTGCTGAAGATAGTTCCTTAGTTCACCGCAACCTCTGCAGGTTGTCGTTAAACTTGGTGCCCAGGAGAGGACTCGAACCTCCACGGAGTTACCCGCTAGTACCTGAAACTAGTGCGTCTACCAATTCCGCCACCTGGGCATCTCAGGAAAGATTTAGATTGTATACCAAGAAAATGAACCCTCACGCCAAAAGCGCCGACGCGAACGACGAAATCGAGGGTAGTGTGCAGGGGCACCGCGACGGACATGGCTTCGTCATCCGCGATGACGGCGAAGGCGACATCTTCCTTCCCCCCAATGAAATGCGTGCCGTGCTGCACAAGGACCGCGTGAAGGTCCGCATCGTGCGCCAGGACCGCCGCGGCAGGCCCGAAGGCCGTGTGGTCGAGATCATCGAACGCCCTGCGCACAACATCATTGGTCGCTTTTTGCAGGAAAGCGGCGTGTGGCTGGTGGCGCCCGAAGACAAGCGCTACGGCCAGGACATCCTGATCCCCGCCAATGCCACGGGCTCGGCCAAGATCGGCCAGGTGGTCGTGGTGGAGCTGACCGAGGCGCCCGCGCTGTTCGGCCAGCCCGTGGGACGCATCATCGAAGTGCTCGGTGAAGTCGATGATCCCGGCATGGAGATCGAGATCGCGGTGCGCAAGTACGGCGTCCCGCATGTGTTTTCCGATGCCTGCCTGGCGCAGGCCAAGGCGCTGCCGGACAGGGTGCGACCTGCCGACTGCAAGAAACGCATCGATCTGACCGATGTGCCCCTGGTGACCATCGATGGCGAGGATGCGCGCGATTTCGATGATGCTGTCTATTGCGAGCCCGCCAAAGTCGGGCGCAGCAAGGGCTGGCGCCTGCTGGTGGCTATTGCCGATGTGAGCCACTACGTGACCACGGGCAGCGCCATCGACATCGATGCCTATGACCGCGCCACCAGCGTCTATTTCCCGCGCCGCGTGATCCCCATGCTGCCCGAGAAGCTGAGCAATGGCCTGTGCTCGCTCAACCCCGATGTGGACCGCCTGTGCATGGTCTGCGACATGCTGATCACCGCCAAGGGCGAGATCCATGCCTATCAGTTCTATCCGGCGGTGATGCACAGCCATGCGCGCTTCACCTACACCGAGGTGGCGGCCATCCTCGCCAATACGCGCGGCCCTGAGGCTGCCCGGCGCTCGGAGCGCGTGGGTGACCTGCTGAATCTCCACGGCGTCTACCAGGCGCTGCTCAAGTCGCGCGAGGCGCGCGGCGCCGTGGACTTCGAGACCACGGAGACGCAGATCGTCTGTGACGAGAACGGCCGCATCGAGAAGATCGTGCCGCGCACGCGCAACGAGGCGCACAAGCTGATCGAGGAGGCCATGCTGGCCGCCAATGTCTGCAGTGCGGATTTCATCGAGCAAAGCGGTCGCGTCGGCCTGTTCCGCGTGCACGACAAGCCCTCGCTGGAAAAGCAGGACATTCTGCGCAACTATCTCAAGGCCATGGGGGTCGGTGTGGCGCTGAGCGAGAACCCGGCCACGTCCGAGTTCCAGGCCATTGCCAACGCCACCAAGGATCGTCCCGACGCCCAGCAGATCCACACCATGCTGCTGCGCTCGATGATGCAGGCCTTCTACACGCCCGAGAATTCGGGCCACTTCGGCCTGGCCTTCGAGGCCTATACGCACTTCACCAGTCCGATCCGCCGCTATCCCGACCTGCTGGTGCACCGCGTGATCAAGGCCGAGCTCGAAGGCACGCACTATCGCCTGCCCGAGCTGCCCACGCCCGGAGAGGCCGAGGCCAAGCTGGCCAAGCGTCTGGCCTCTCGCGTCAGCCCGCCCGGCCAGAAGCCGCGCAAGCGCGCGCCCGCTGCCGAGGTCCAGGCCTGGGAAGCCGCTGGCCTGCACTGCAGCGCCAATGAGCGCCGGGCCGACGAGGCCAGCCGCGATGTCGAAGCCTGGCTCAAGTGCAAGTACATGCGTGAGCATCTGGGCGAGGAGTTCGGCGGCATGGTCTCCGCGGTGACCACCTTCGGCATCTTCGTCACGCTCGACGCCATGTATGTGGAGGGGCTGGTCCACATCACCGAGCTGGGCGGCGACTATTTCCGCTTTGACGAGGCGCGTCAGGAGCTGCGCGGCGAGCGCTCGGGCATTCGCTATGGCATCGGCACGCGGCTGCGCGTGCAGGTCAGCCGTGTGGACCTGGATGGCCGGCGCATCGATTTCCGCCTGGTGCGCGATGGCGAAGAGCAGCCGGCCTCGGGCCGGCCCGGCAGGACGCCGGCGCGCACGGAAGCCCATCAGGGCGAAAAATGGGGCCGCCGCGATGCCAAGGAAAAGCGGGCGCAGCGCAACTCGGGAGGCTCCGGCGGTGCAAGGCCTGAGTCTGATGCAGCGGCGTCGGCCGGCAAGCAGGGGCGCAAGGCGTCTAAAAAGGCCATGGTCAAGGGCGTGAACCTGGCCGCGCTGGAAGCTGAATATGCGAATGCCCAGCCGCGCTCGGCTACCTCGGCGCGGCAGAGCGACATGGGCGAGGCGGTTGCGGAGCCATCATCCGCTGGCTCCGCTGCGCGACCCCGCAGAGGCCGGGCGTCCGAGGCACGCAAGTCCGAGGCACGCAAGCCTGCGGCCACGGATGCTGCTGCCCACGGCCTGCCGCAGCTGCCTCCACCGTCGCCGGTGCAGGCACTGCGCGCCTTGGGCAAGAAGGCCTTGGGCGCCGTCAAGTCCAAGGTGACGGGCAACACATCCAAGCCCCGGCGCAAGCCCTGAGGGTTTTTATGTTCCGAGCCGCTGGGCCAGTGCGCTGGCGCTGAACGGGATGTGCGCAGGCCAATGGTCTGCCGCAAATCCATGGCGCCAGGCCGCCAGGGCGGCTGCCTGCGTGGGCTGCAGGCCCTGGGCCCACAGCGCGGCAATCAGCCCGGCGAGCACGTCGCCGGTTCCTCCGGTCGACAGGCGGGCATTTCCCGTGGGATTGATCCAGCAGGGCGGTGCATCATTCTCTTCCTGGGGGCCGGCGACCACGGTGCCCGAGCCCTTGAGCAGCGCGGTGCAGTCGAAGCGCTGCGCCAGTTGCCTGGCGGCGCGCAGCCGCTGTGACTGGACCTGTGCGGTGTTTGTCTTCAGCAGGCGGGCGGCCTCCAGCGGGTGGGGCGTCAGCACCGTGTGCAGGTCGCGCCGGCGGCGCTCTTTCAGGAGCGAGGCCAGCGATTCATCTTCGGCAATGGCATTCAGTGCGTCTGCGTCCAGCACCAGCCTGGGGGCTTGATCCAGTATCTGGGGCAGCCAGGCGCGCACCGCCATGCCGCCCCCGCATCCGCAGGCCACGGTGGTGCCGCGCCAGTCCTGCGCTTCAGGGCTGCGCAGCATGATTTCGGGCCAGGGCGCGGTGGCCTGGCCTGACCCGGCCGAGGCATCGAGCAGAGCGAGCATCACGCGCCCCGCGCCGCCGTGCAGCGCGGCCAGGGCAGCCAGCCAGGCGGCGCCGGTCATGGAAAGGCCGCGCTGTCCCAGCCCCTCTCCGCCAAGAATGGCCACGTCGCCAAAGCTTCCCTTGTGGCTGGCATGCGGGCGCGGGGCGCTGGCGCCTGGTGAAAACAGTTGTGCGCAGGGCGGGGGCGTGAGGGGTGGCCTGCCTTTCGCCAGTCCCGTGTCCAGGTCATCCCACCATATCTGGCCGCAGGCATCGCGGCCACTTCCTGTGAACAGTCCGGGCTGCAGCGTCAGCAGGGCCAGTGTGTGCCGTGCGCTGGCTGGGGCGTTCAGGGGCGCGAATCCAGGCAGGTACTGCCCGGTGTCGGCATCCAGTCCGGAGGCTATGTCCGCGCAAAGGACCGGGCTGGTGCTGGACTGCAGGCCGCGCAGCACAGTGAGCAGGCGCTCATTCGTGCCGGTGTGTGGGCTTGCGGCGTCTGGCTGGCGCAGGCCGATGCCCAGCAATGCGTCAATGCATAAGTCCTGTGGCCCCATGTCGGCGGGCATGTGCTCGGTCCATTGCACGCCGGCTTCGTGGGCGGCGTCCCAGGCGGCGCGTGCATCGGCGGGCATGTGGGCGCGTTCGCGCACGCAGCTGACCAGAATGCGGCAACTGCGGCCCTTTTCTGGCGCCGCATTGAGGCTTTGTTGCAGCCAGGCGGCTGCCTGCAAGCCATCGCCGCCGTTGTTGCCGGGACCGCAGGCTATCCAGATACAGCGAGCATGGGGGGCGATGGCGCGTGCCAGGCGTGCCAGGCCCGCGCCCGCGCGTTGCATGAGGCTGTGCGCGGGCAGTCTGGCTGCCGCCTGCTGTTCCAGGGTGCGAGTGGCAGCCGTATCAAACAGCGGCAAGGCGGTGGATGTGGGAATGCGCAGCATGGACCGAGCATAGCGGTCCGCCGCCGGGTGGCGGAGGAGGGGGCGCCGGTCAGCCGAAGCGGCGCGGGTCGAGCAGTGTGCTGTCCAGGAAGCTGGTGCGGTTGTCCATCAGGTCGCTCAGCAGGCTTGCGCACCCCTGCGCGATGGCAGCGCCGCAACTGCCGTGGCCCAGGTTGAGCCAGATGCCGGGCAGTCCGCTGGCGCCCACCAGCGGCAGTCCATCCGCTGTGCACATGCGCGTGCCATGCCAGATCTGAACGCCCGAGGCCAGCACGGCGCTGCCGGGAAAAACCATGTTGAGGCGGTGGTACATGCGCTGCAGCGTGGCCTCATGCATGGGGCTGCGGCGGCCCAGTTCCGCGCCGGCCACGATGCGCATGCGCTGGCCCAGGCGCACCAGGGTCATCTGCTCACTCCAGTCCACGATGGCGTGGCGAGGTGCATAACCTTGTTCGCGCAAAGGGGCGCTGATGCCATAGCCGTGCAAGGCGATCATGGGTGGGCGCAGGCCCAGCGGCGTGAGCAGGTTCGCGGCCTCGGCGCCAGCGCAGACGACGATGGCGTCGTGCGAACGGGGAGTGTCTTCGCCCAGCAACTGCAGGCGTGCGGTGCGCCCGGCGCCGCCGGGCTGCAATCCCTGCACCAGGCGCTGCGTCTCGAAGCGTGCTCCCGCCGTCTGCGCCGCCTGGCGTTGCATCAGCGTGGCAAGGCGGCCGTTGGCGGCGCCTGCCTGCGGGAAGTACAGGGCGCCTGCGAGCGTGGTTTCCTCGCCCAAAGCGGGTTCGCGCAGCCGGGCCTGGGTGGCATCCAGCGCCTCGCAGCGTGTGCCGGCCTCGGCCAGTGCATCCAGTGCAGGCTTCAGTTGTTCGTGCTCGGCCTCGCTGCCCAGCAGCACCAGGCTTCCGGCGACATATTCCGGGTCAAGCTCCCACTGCCGCCACAGCGATTGCTGGAGCTGCTGGCTGCGTTGCGTGAGCGCCTCCAGCGCCCCCATGGCGGCTGTGGGCGCGTTGCCTTTGCGCAGTTGTCGTCCGGCCTGGCGCCATTGCCATAGCCAGCGCAGCTGGGCTGCGAGGTTTCCGGGGCCCAGGCGCGGCAGGGCCTGCCGGCCGGGAAGGGTGGGTGAGCGTTCGGCGGTCGAAAGGCCGGGGACGCTCCAGGGCTGGAACAGGCTGGGGCCCAGCCAGCCGGCATGTCCGAAGCTGGCTTCTTGCGCTGCGGTGCCGTGACGCTCGTAGACGGTGACCTCGTGGCCGGCCTGTGCCAGTGCGTGGGCTGTCGCAACGCCAATGCTGCCGGCGCCCACAATCGCGATGTTCATTTTGGGGTGGAATCTGCTGAAGTGCCCGGATTATCAAGCGGATGCAGCTATCACTACAGGAGTGTGTGCATCTTGTGCAACTGCCGTGGCCTTGAGGAGGCGAGCGTGCTTTGAGCGCGAAGCCTCGGCTGAGGGATGGCGTGTGCTAGAATCTTGCGGCTTTGCTAGGGGTTCACCCTGATTTTCTCCGGGATTGCCGGGTGTCAGGCGAAAGCTTTTGGGTGAGCGGTGTTCGTCAAGAATGCCTGCCCATGCTTGCGGCCCCCACGCAAAGTCAATCGCAAACCAGTCCCTTCAAGGTGTTGCTTCCTGTGTTTCAGGGGGCAATTGTCGGGCTGGATTTTAGACCTAACCTTTGAGGTATTCATATGTCCGTCACTATGCGCGAGATGCTGGAAGCAGGCGTCCACTTCGGTCACCAGACCCGTTTCTGGAACCCCAAGATGGCCCCCTTCATCTTCGGTCACCGCAACAAGATCCACATCATCAACCTGGAAAAGTCGCTGCCGATGTTCCAGGACGCCCAGAAGTTCGTCAAGCAACTGGCGTCCAACGGCGGCACCATCCTGATGGTCGGCACCAAGCGCCAGGCCCGCGAGATGGTGGCGGCAGAAGCCCAGCGCGCAGGCGTGCCCTTCGTTGACCAGCGTTGGCTGGGCGGCATGCTGACCAACTTCAAGACCGTCAAGACGTCCATCAAGCGTCTGAAGGAAATGAAGGCCCAGCAAGAAGCCGGCCTGGAAGCCATGAGCAAGAAGGAACAGCTGATGTTCGTCCGCGAACTGGAAAAGCTGGAAAAGGACATCGGCGGCATCCAGGACATGAACAGCCTGCCCGACGCCATCTTCGTGATCGACGTGGGCTTCCACAAGATCGCCGTGGCCGAAGCCAAGAAGCTGGGCATCCCCCTGGTTGGCGTGGTTGACTCCAACCACAACCCCGAAGGCATCGACTATGTCATCCCCGGTAACGACGACTCTGCCAAGGCTGTGCAACTGTACGCCCAAGGCATCGCCGACGCGATCCTGGAAGGCCGCGCTGCTGCACTGACCGACGTGGTCAAGGCTGCATCCGGCGAGAGCGGTGACGAGTTCGTGGAAGTGGAAGAATCCGCTGCCTGATTGAGCTTGTCCGGCTGAGCGACCTCGTCGCTGAATGAAAAGCGGGGCTCAGGGTAGCCCCGTTTTTTTAGCCGAAATCCTGTAACGAATCGAACTGACATTGGAGAAATACGATGGCTGCAATTACCGCAAGCATGGTGGCTGAACTGCGCGCAAAGACTGACGCGCCCATGATGGAATGCAAGAAGGCCCTGACCGAAGCCGAGGGCGATCTGGTCAAGGCCGAAGAGCTGCTGCGCGTCAAGCTGGGCACCAAGGCCGGCAAGGCTGCCTCGCGCGTGACCGCTGAAGGCGTGATCACCGCCTTCATCGATGGCAACAAGGGTGCCATGATCGAAGTCAACAGCGAAACCGACTTCGTGTCCAAGAACGACAGCTTCATCGCGATGGCCAATGCCGCCGCCAAGCTGGTCGCCGAGCAAAACCCCGCTGACGTGGCCGCGCTGAGCGCCCTGGCCTATGAGCAGGACGGTTTCGGCCCCACCCTGGAAGACGTGCGCAAGGGCCTGATCGGCAAAATCGGCGAGAACATGTCCTTCCGCCGCTTCAAGCGCTTCGAAGGCTCCAGCCTGGCTTCCTACCTGCACGGTTCGCGCATCGGCGTGATCGTCGAGTTCGAAGGCGATGCAACCGCTGCCAAGGACGTCGCCATGCACGTGGCCGCCATGAAGCCCGTGTCCGTGACCAGCGCTGACGTGCCTGCCGAGCTGATCGAAAAGGAGCGCACCGTCGCTGCCGCCAAGGCTGCCGAATCCGGCAAGCCTGCCGAGATCGTCGCCAAGATGGTCGAAGGCTCGGTTCAGAAGTACCTGAAGGAAGTCTCGCTGGCCGACCAGGTCTTCGTGAAGGCTGCCGACGGCAAGCAGACCGTGGCCCAGATGCTCAAGGCCGCCAACACCAACGTCAAGGGCTTCACCCTGTACGTGGTCGGCGAAGGCATCGAAAAGAAGGTTGACGACTTCGCTGCCGAAGTGGCTGCCCAAGTGGCCGCTGCCAAGGCCGGCGCCTGATTCGTCCGAGCGCCTGAACCGTTCCCTTCACCATCCACCACCATCCACCTTTCGGAGAAACACCATGTCCAACGCCGCACCGGCCCACAAGCGCATCCTGCTCAAGCTGTCCGGTGAGGCGCTCATGGGCGACGACTCGTTCGGCATCAACCGTGCCACCATCGAGCGCATGGTCTCCGAAATCGCCGAAGTCACCCGCGTGGGTGTCCAGGTGGCCGTGGTGATCGGTGGAGGGAATATTTTCCGTGGCGTGGCTGGTGGTTCGGTCGGAATGGACCGCGCCACTGCCGACTACATGGGCATGCTGGCCACCGTGATGAATGCCCTTGCCCTGGCCGATGCCATGGACAAGCAGGGCCTCATCGCCCGCGTCATGTCGGCCATTGCCATCGAGCAGGTCGTGGAGCCCTATGTGCGCCCCAAGGCCCTGCAGTATCTCGAGGAGGGCAAGGTGGTGGTGTTCGCCGCCGGCACCGGCAACCCGTTCTTCACTACCGATACGGCCGCCGCACTGCGCGGCGCGGAGATCGGCGCCGAAGTGGTGCTCAAGGCCACCAAGGTCGATGGTGTCTACACCGACGACCCGATGAAGAATCCCGACGCGACCCGCTATCACAAGCTGGCTTTCGACGAGGCCATTTCGCGCAACCTGGGCATCATGGACGCCACTGCCTTTGCGCTGTGCCGCGATCAGAAGCTGCCGATCCGGGTGTTCTCCATCAACAAGCCCGGCGCGCTCAAGCGCGTGGTCATGGGCGAGGATGAGGGCACGCTGGTGTACGCTTGAGCGTTTTGATCCCGCGTTTCACAGCTCTTCAAGGAACAAGAACATGACGATTGCAGACATCAAGAAGACCACCGAGTCCAAGATGGGCCAGTCCATCGAAGCGCTCAAGAACAATCTTGCGCGCGTGCGTACCGGCCGTGCCAACCCCTCGCTGCTGGACTCCATCCATGTGGATTACTACGGCTCCATGGTGCCGCTGTCCCAGGTGGCCAACGTGAACCTGCTCGATGCGCGCACCATCAGCGTGCAGCCCTGGGAAAAGAGCATGTCCGCCAAGGTGGAGAAGGCCATTCGCGAGAGCGATCTGGGCCTGAACCCTGCCTCGCTGGGTGATCTGATCCGCGTGCCCATGCCTCCCATGAGCGAGGAACGCCGCAAGGAAATGACCAAGCTGGCCCGCAACGAAGGCGAAGCCTCCAAGATCGCCGTGCGCAACCTGCGCCGCGACGCCAACGAAGCCGTCAAGAAGCTGGTCAAGGACAAGGAGGCCTCGGAAGACGACCAAAAGCGTTGCGAAGCCGATGTCCAGAAGATGACCGACAAGCACATCACCGAGATCGACGTGCTGGTGGCTGCCAAGGAACAAGACATCATGGCGGTCTGAGGCGTTCTGCCTCGCTTGCCTCAGGGCCTGTACCTTTGACAAACCAAGACTCCGGCGCGGTGCCGCGCCATATTGCCGTCATCATGGATGGCAATGGACGCTGGGCCAATCGCCGCTTTCTGCCGCGACTGGCCGGCCACAAGCAGGGCGTGGAATCGCTGCGCCGCTGCGCCCGCGCCTGCGTCCAGCGCGGCGTGCAGGTTCTGACCGTCTTCGCTTTCTCTTCCGAGAACTGGAACCGCCCCGAAGAGGAGGTTTCCGGTCTCATGGGCCTGCTGGCCAATGCCCTTGCCAAGGAAGTGCAGCAACTGAGCCGCGATGGCGTGCGCCTGCACTTCATCGGCGACCGCAGTGGCCTGAGCGAGAAAGTGTGCGCGGGCCTGGCCCAGGCCGAGCAGGTCACGGCGCACAACGACCGCCTGGTGCTCAATGTCTGCTTCAACTACGGCGGGCGCTGGGACATTGCCCAGGCAGCAGCCCGGCTGGCAGAGCAGGGCGAGCCCATTACCCCGCAGAGCCTGGACCGCGCGCTCGCGCTGGCCCATGTGCCCGATCCGGACCTGCTGATCCGCACCGGAGGGGAGATGCGCATCAGCAACTTCCTGTTGTGGCAGGCCGCGTATTCAGAACTCTTCTTCAGTGCCAGCCTGTGGCCTGATTTCGACGAGGCCTGCCTGGACGAGGCCATTGCCGCCTTCACTTCGCGCGAGCGGCGCTTTGGCCAGACCTCCGCGCAAGTACACCAATCACAACCGAAGTCGTCCCATCAACAGACGACCTGAACAAGGGGGAGCCATGCTCAAGCAGCGAGTCATCACCGCCCTGATCCTGCTGGCCATCTTGCTGCCTGCGCTGTTCTATCCGACGGGCGTTCCGTTCGCCGTGGTGGTACTCGTGCTCATGGCGGCGGGTGCCTGGGAATGGGGCCGTCTCAACGGCTTTGGTTCCGCTGGTGCCATTGGCATAGGTGCCATCTGCACGGCGATGTGCGTGGGAACCTGGGCTGCGGGCTGGCTTGAGCGTCCCCTGGCCGCTGTCTGGGTGGTCGCTGGCTCCGCCTGGGTGCTGGGCGGCGCGGCACTGCTGCGTGCAGGCGTGGCCGGCTGGCCGCGCATTGCGGGGCCTGTGCGTCTGGTCGGCGGAGTGCTGGCCCTGTGGCTGGCCTGGGTGGCCGTGGTGCAGGCGCGCATGATGGGCATCAACTTCCTGCTGTCTGTGCTGGTGCTGGTCTGGGTGGCCGATGTCTTTGCATATTTCGCCGGCCGGGCCCTGGGCCTGAAATTCACCAAGTCCAAGCTCGCGCCCTCCATCAGTCCTGGCAAGAGCTGGGAAGGCGTGTGGGGCGGCATGGCCGGCGTGCTGGTGCTGGCCTTGGCCTGGGTCTGGGCGGATCGCCACTACGCGGTGGCCGTGCCCAGTTTCTATTCGTTGCTGTTGGCGCGCGGGGCCTGGTTCCTGCTGCTGGCGGTTGTGTTCATGGCCGCGATGAGCGTGGTCGGCGACCTGGTCGAATCCCTGGTCAAGCGCAGCGTGGGCGTCAAGGACAGCAGTGGTCTGCTGCCCGGCCATGGCGGCGTGCTTGACCGTGTCGATGCCCTGCTGCCGACCCTGCCGCTGGCCATGATGCTCTCCTCTTTCGCGCATTCATGAAGCAGAAAATCACCGTCCTGGGCTCCACGGGCTCCATCGGTACCAATACGCTGGATGTGGTGGCGCGCCACCGCGAGCACTACGAGGTCTTCGCGCTCAGCGCAGCCACGCAAGTGGACCTGATGCTGCGCCAGTGCGCTGAATTCAAGCCTGCCTATGCCGTCATGGCCAGCGCGCCACACGCGAAGCTGCTGGCTGAACAGTTGCGCAGCAATGGGCTGGCGACCGAGGTGCTGCAGTCGCCAGACGCGCTGGAGCAGATCGCCTCGCATCCCGAAGTCGATGCCGTCATGGCGGCCATCGTCGGTGCAGCGGGCCTTGCGCCTTGTCTGGCTGCCGCGCGCGCGGGCAAGCGCCTGCTGCTGGCCAACAAGGAGGCCCTGGTCGTTGGCGGCGCACTGTTCATGGACACGGTCAAGCGCCACGGCGCGACCCTGCTGCCCATAGACAGCGAGCATTCGGCCATTTTCCAGTGCCTGCCGGAAGACCGAGCCAGCTGGCCCGATCGGGTGGACAGCCTGCTGCTCACGGCTTCGGGCGGACCCTTTCGCCTGCGCGATCCGGCCACCTTGTCCGAGATCACGCCGGAGCAGGCCTGCGCGCATCCGAACTTCTCCATGGGGCGCAAGATCTCCGTGGACTCGGCGACCATGATGAACAAGGCGCTGGAGGTCATCGAGGCACGCTGGCTGTTCGACATGGCTCCCGACAAGATCAAGGTCGTCATCCATCCGCAGCAGATCGTGCACTCCATGGTGCAGTTCAAGGATGCCTCGGTGCTGGCGCAACTGGGCACGCCCGACATGCGCGTGCCCATCGCCTGCGGCCTGGCCTGGCCGCGGCGCATCGCCAGCGGCGCGGCGCCCCTGGATTTCGCCAAGCTGTCGGCCCTGACCTTCGAGGAAGCGGATGCCGTGCGTTTTCCTGGCCTGCATCTTTCCTGGCAGGCGCTGCGCGCCAGCGAGGGAACTACGGCGGTTCTCAATGCTTCCAACGAAGTCGCCGTTGCCGCCTTCCTGGAGCGACGGCTGGCATTTGACCGTATTCACGCTGTGAATTTGCGCACTCTCGAAACCTTGCTGCCGCCTACACTGGGCAGCCTGGACGATCTGCTTGCCCTGGACGCCCAGGCCCGCGAAATCGCGCACACCATGGCGCGGCAGTGGCAGCTGCAATAACGGCTTCGCGGGCCAGACCGGGTTCCTCGGCGGGCGCGCAGCGGCATCCAGGCGCGCATTGGATTCAAAGGAGTATCAATTGTTGCTGACCGTAGTTGCATTCGTGGTCGCGCTGGGCGTGCTGATTGCCGTGCACGAGTGGGGCCACTACCGCGTCGCCGTGGCTTGCGGGGTGAAGGTGCTTCGGTTTTCCGTCGGCTTCGGTCGTCCCATCCTGCGCTGGAAGCGCAAAGGTTCGGACACGGAATTCGTCATCGGTGCACTGCCGCTTGGCGGCTATGTGCGCATGCTCGACGAGCGCGAGGGCGAGGTCCCGCCCGACCAGCGCCATCTGGCATTCAACACCCAGCCGCTGCGCGCGCGTGCGGCCATCGTGGCGGCAGGCCCGGTGGCCAATCTCGTGCTGGCCATCGCGCTGCTGGCCATCGTCAATTGGATGGGCATGCAGGAGCCCGTGGCGCGATTGGCCACGCCGCCGGCGGGCACGGTGCTGCAGATGGCGGGCGTGCAGGGCGGTGATCGCGTGCTGCGCATCGCCTTGGGCGACCAGGACTGGGAAGAGGTTCGCTCCATCAATGATCTGCGCTGGACACTGACCCGCGCCGCGCTCGACGATGAGTCGGTGCGCATGGAAGTGCTTCAGGGCCGGCGCACTGCCCCGTCCGAGCTGCGGCTGGCGCTGGCCGGCCAGGTGCAGGGCGAGCCGGATGCCGCTTTCTTCGAGCGCCTGGGTCTGCTGGGGCCCTGGACGCAGCCCGTGCTGGACAAGGTGATCGCCGGTGGTGCCGCCGAAAAGGCCGGCTTGCGCGAGGGCGACCTGGTGCTGCGCGTGGGCAGCACCCCGGTGGATGATGGCACCCAGCTGCGCAATCTCATCCGCAAGATGGGCGCATCGGGCCAGGTCCAGCAGCAACTGTGGCTGGTGCAGCGCGATGGCAGGCAGCTGCAGGTCCCCGTGCTGCCCGATCTGGGCCGCTCGGAAGATGGCAAGGAGAGCATCGCCCGCATCAGCGCCTACATCGGCAGTGCCCCCGAGATGGCTCTGGTGCAGCGCGGTCCGCTGGAGGGCCTGTGGGCAGGCGTGCAGCGCACCTGGGAGCTGTCGTCGCTGACGCTGCGCATGATGGGCCGCATGGTGATAGGCGAGGCATCGCTCAAGAACATCAGCGGACCCTTGACCATTGCCGACTATGCGGGGCGCTCGGCCAGCATGGGCCTGGTTCAATATCTCTCGTTCCTGGCGCTGATAAGCATCAGCCTGGGGGTTCTCAACTTGCTCCCCCTGCCGGTGCTCGATGGCGGGCACCTGATGTATTATCTTTGGGAGGGCGTGACTGGCCGAAGCGTGTCGGAAGTCTGGGCCGGACGCTTGCAGCGTGCAGGCGTGGCGGTTTTGATGATGATGATGTCCGTCGCCTTTTTCAACGATATCAACCGGCTTTGGGGCTAACTTTTCAGCCGTTTTCGGCAAGCCGCAGCGGCGGCAAATCCATTCATGACTAAACGTATCAATCGCCTGGGCGTGCGCGCTGCATCGACCCTGGCTGCCATGGTTTTGGCTGCCAATGCAGCCTGGGCGCTGGAGCCCTTCCGGGTACAGGACATCCGCATCGAAGGCCTGCAGCGCGTGGAGCCGGGCACGGTCTTCGCTTCCATCCCGCTGCGCGTGGGCGACCAGTATGACGATGACAAGGGCGCAGCTGCGATCCGCTCGCTGTTCGCGCTGGGGTTGTTCAAGGACATCCGTCTCGAGGCCAATGGCAACGTGCTCGTTGTCGTCGTCGAGGAACGCCCGACCATCGCCGAGGTGAATTTCGCCGGCACCAAGGAGTTCGACAAGGAAACCCTGCAAAAGGCCATGCGCGATGTGGGCCTGGCAGAAGGGCGTCCCTTCGACAAGGCCCTGGCCGACCGTGCCGAGCAGGAGCTCAAGCGCCAGTACATCAACCGCAGCCTTTATGGCGCGGAAGTCGTCACCACGGTCACGCCCATCGAGCGCAACCGCGTCAACCTGACCTTCACGGTGACCGAGGGCGATCCGGCCCGCATCAACGAGATCCACATCGTCGGCAACAAGGCCTTCAGCGAATCCACGCTCAAGGACCTGTTCGATCAGGACACCGGCAACTGGATGAGCTGGTACACCAAGTCGGACCGCTATGCGCGCAACAAGCTCAACGCCGACCTGGAAACGCTGCGCTCGTACTACCTGCAGCGCGGCTACCTGGAGTTCCGCGTGGACTCCACCCAGGTGGCCATCTCGCCCGACAAGCAGACCATTTCGCTCACGCTCAACGTCCATGAAGGCGAGCGCTTCGTCGTCTCCGGCGTGAAGCTGGAGGGCAACTACCTCGACCGCGACGACGAGTTCAAGTCCCTGGTCAAGATCAAGCCCGGCGAGCCCTACAACGCCGACCAGGTCACGGCGACGACCAAGGCCTTCACCGAGCACTTCGGCAACTTCGGCTTTGCCTTTGCACGCGTCGAGGCCGTGCCGGACATCGACCGTGCGACCAACCGCGTGGCCCTGGTGCTGCATGCCGAGCCGTCGCGCCGCGCCTATGTGCGCCGTATCAACGTCAGCGGCAACAATCGCACGCGTGACGAAGTGATCCGCCGCGAATTCCGCCAGTACGAAGCCTCCTGGTATGACGGCGACAAGATCCGCCTGTCGCGCGACCGCGTGGACCGCCTGGGCTTCTTCACCGAAGTCAATGTCGAGACCCAGGAAGTGGCGGGCTCGCCCGACCAGGTGGATCTGGTCATCTCGGTGGCTGAAAAGCCCACCGGCTCGCTGCAGCTGGGCGCTGGTTTTTCCAGCGCTGAAAAGGTTTCGCTGTCGTTCGGCATCAAGCAGGAAAACGTGTTCGGCTCGGGCAACTACCTGGGCGTGGACGTGAACACCAGCAAGTACCGCCGCACCATGGTGCTGTCCACCACGGATCCGTACTTCACGGACACCGGCATCTCGCGCACCTACGACCTGTACTACCGCACTGACCGTCCCTACTACGACGATGCGGCCTACAAGATCGTCACCTCGGGCGGCAGCGTTCGCTTTGGCGTGCCGTTCAGCGAGATCGACACCGTGTATTTCGGCGGTGGCGTGGAGCGCTCGGAAATCAAGCCCGGCACCTACCTGCCCCAGGCGTACAAGGACTATGCCGACAAGTACGGCTATGCCAACACCGGCATTCCGCTGACTTTGGGCTGGTCGCGTGACAGCCGTGACAGCGCGCTGGCGCCCAACTCGGGTCTCTACCAGCGCCTGAACACCGAGTGGTCGGTGGGTGGCGAGGCCCGCTATGTGCGAGCCAACTACCAGATCCAGCAGTACATCCCGCTGAGCAAGAAGTACACGTTGGCCTTGAACGGTGAACTCGGTTATGGCAAGGGCCTCAATGGCCGTCCGTTCCCGTTGTTCAAGAACTTCTTCTCGGGTGGTCTGGGCTCGGTGCGTGGCTTCGAGCAGGGCTCGCTGGGTCCGCGCGACTCTGCAGAGAACATTGCCCTGGGCGGCTCCAAGAAGGTGACTTTGAACGCCGAGTTCATGATTCCCTTCCCCGGTGCCGGCAATGACAGGACTTTGCGTCTTTTTACATTCCTCGATGTGGGTAATGTCTACGGCGCCAACCAGAACTTCGATCTCGGGGAGCTGCGGGCTTCCACGGGCCTTGGCATCAGCTGGATTTCCCCGCTGGGCCCCCTGCGTCTCGCCTTTGCTCAACCCATCCGCAAGCAGACCGGGGATAAAATCCAGCGACTGCAATTCCAAATCGGAACCTCTTTCTAATGAAATCTCTATCTAGCCATTTTTCCCTGGCTGTGCTGCTTGGCGCCATGGCTGTTTCTGCGCACGCTCAAGAGTTCAAGGCCGGCTTTGTGAACACGGACCGCATCTTCCGTGAAGCGTCGACAGCCAAGGCTGCGCAGTCCAAGCTGGAGCAGGAATTCTCCAAGCGTGAGAAGGAACTGGTCGACCAGGGCAACTCGCTCAAGAGCGCTTCGGAGAAGTTCGAGCGTGAAGCGCCCACCATGGCCGAAAGCCAGCGCGTCTCCCGCCAGCGTCAGCTGGTGGACCAGGACCGCGAGTTCCAGCGCAAGCGCCGTGAGTTCCAGGAAGACCTGAACTCCCGCAAGAACGAGGAACTGGCCCAGGTTCTGGAGCGCGCCAACAAGGTGGTCAAGCAAGTGGCGGAAACCGAGAAGTACGACGTCATCCTCCAGGAAGCCGTCTACATCAACCCCAAGTACGACATCACTGACAAAGTGATCAAGGCGCTGAACGGCGGCGGCAAGTAAGCCAGCGTCCAGGGCTGCATGCCGTGAGCGTATTGTTGGGTCAGATCCTCGATGCACTCGGTGGCGAACTGGTCGGTGGCGAAAGGGAGATGCCCATCTCCCGCATCGCGCCGCTGGATTCCGCCGGGGCAGGGGATCTCAGTTTTCTGAGCAACCCCCGCTACCGCCAGCAACTGGCCGCCTCCGAGGCGGCCTGCGTTATTGTGGCGCCCGCCATGCGTGAGCTGGCGCAGCAGCGGGGAGCCTGCATCGTGGTCCCTGACCCGTATGCCTACTTCGCCAGGGCCACGCAGTGGTGGAAGCGAAACTGCAGGTCCGTGGCGCCGGCCGGTATCCATCCAAGCGCGGTGGTGCACGAGAGTGCCATCGTTGATGTCTCTGCCACGATCGGCCCGCTCTGCGTGGTTGAAGAGGGTGCCACCATCGGTGCCCACACCGTGCTCAAGTCGCGCGTCACCATCGGTGAGAACTGCCATGTGGGCGCGCGCTGCCTGCTGCATTCCGGCGTGGTGCTGGGAGCGGACGGCTTCGGGTTTGCGCCCGAGAACGGGGCATGGGTGAAGATCGAGCAGCTCGGTGGCGTGCGGATCGGCGACGATGTGGAGATCGGCGCCAATACCTGCATAGACCGCGGAGCGCTGGACGACACGGTGATCGAGGACGGGGTCAAGCTCGATAACCTGATCCAGATCGGTCACAACGTGCACGTTGGACGGCATACGGCCATGGCCGGCTGTGTGGGGGTGGCCGGCAGCGCGCGCATTGGCGCGCATTGCACCGTGGGAGGCGGCGCCATCGTGCTGGGCCATCTGCGGCTGGCCGACGGGGTGCATATTTCGGCAGCGACGGTAGTGACTCGTTCGCTGACACAAT
This sequence comes from Delftia sp. UME58, assembly GCF_014170385.1. Classification (NCBI taxonomy): domain Bacteria; kingdom Pseudomonadati; phylum Pseudomonadota; class Betaproteobacteria; order Burkholderiales; family Comamonadaceae; genus Delftia; species Delftia sp. UME58. Next base: position 58,917 of record NZ_LZZV01000105.1, on the reverse strand, counting down.
CAGGTGTTTACACGGGCATGTTTCCCGTGGATGAAAACGCCAAATGGGAAAAAAATGCTGCGACGCTGAAGCAGTTGCACTCCATGCGCGATCGCATCAAGGCCCTGGAGCGGCAACTGCAGCAATCGGCGGATCAAGGCCATAACGGAACGCAATGATGGATATTCACGCAATTCTCAAGCAACTGCCCCACCGCTACCCCTTCCTGCTGGTGGACAAGGTCACGGAGCTTGAGCGCAATACACGCATCAAGGCGATCAAGAACGTCACGTTCAACGAGCCCTATTTCATGGGCCATTTCCCGGGCCGTCCCGTCATGCCGGGCGTGCTCATCCTGGAGGCGTTGGCGCAGGCTGCCGGCCTGCTGGCCTTCGATGCCATGGGCCAGGTTCCCGACGAGAACAACATCTACTACTTCGTGGGCATCGACGGTGCGCGCTTCAAGCGCCCCGTGGAGCCGGGCGACCAGCTGGTGCTGGAGATCACCATCGATCGCGTTCGCGGCGGCATCTGGAAGTTCAAGGGCGTGGCCCGCGTCGAGGACGAAGTGGCCTGCGAAGCCGAGCTGATGTGCACCATGCGCAACGTGGGCTGACGGACGCATGGCTGGCATTGAACGCATCCATCCCACGGCACTGATAGATTCCGCTGCACAGCTGGATTCGTCGGTGTCGGTCGGCCCCTATGCCGTCATCGGGCCGCATGTGGAAATCGGCGCCGGCACCACGATTGGCGCGCATTGCGTTGTCGAAGGCCATACCCGCATTGGTTGCGACAACCGGATTTTCCAGTTCGCGTCCCTGGGCGCACAGCCCCAGGACAAGAAGTACGCAGGCGAGCCCACGCGGCTTGTCATCGGGGACCGCAACACGGTGCGCGAGTTCTGCACCTTCAATGCGGGCACCGTGCAGGACCAGGGCGTCACGGTCATAGGCCATGACAACTGGATCATGGCCTATGTGCATGTGGCGCACGACTGCGTCGTGGGCAGCCACACCATCCTGGCCAACAACGCCACCCTGGCCGGCCACGTGCATGTGGGCGACCATGTGATCCTGGGCGGCCTGACGGGCGTGCACCAGTTCACCAAGGTGGGCGCCCATGCCATGGCAGGCTTTGCCAGCCATATCTCGCAGGATGTGCCGCCCTTCATGATGGTGGATGGCAATCCCCTGGCCGTGCGTGGCTTCAATATCGAAGGCCTGCGCCGGCGCGGATTCGGGCCGCAGCGTATCCAGGCCATCAAGCAGATGCACCGCCTGCTGTATCGCCAGGGGCTGACCCTGGAGGCCGCGCGCGACGCCATTGGCTCGCTGGCTGGCGAGCAGCCCGAGGCTGCTGCCGATGTATCGCTGATGCTGGATTTTCTGGCCGCTTCGACCCGGGGCATTGCGCGCTGATCCGGCGCGCGAAAGGACGGCATGACAGAGAGCGCGGCGCCATTGGCGCGCCTGAGTCCATCGATTGCCATGGTCGCCGGGGAAACCTCGGGCGACCTGCTGGCGTCCTTGCTCCTGGGTGGGTTGCAGGCTCGCTGGCCCGAGGCTTCGGCCTTTGGCATCGGCGGGCCCCAAATGCAGCAGCGCGGTTTTGAGGCATGGTGGTCCTGCGAGCGGCTGGCCGTGCATGGCTACAGCTGGGAAGTGTTTCGCCGGCTGGCCGAGATTCTGAACATCCGCCGGCAGTTGCGCCAGCGCCTGCTCAAGCAGCCGCCAGCCGTTTTTGTCGGCATCGATGCGCCCGACTTCAATTTGGGCCTGGAGACCGATCTGCGGGCTGCGGGCATCAAGACCGTGCATTTCGTCTGCCCCTCGATCTGGGCCTGGCGTGCAGATCGCGTCGAGAAAATCCGGCGTGCGGCCGACCATGTGCTGTGCATCTTTCCCTTCGAGCCCGAGTTGCTGGCCCGTCACGGCATAGACGCGACCTACGTGGGCCATCCCCTGGCCAGCGTGATTCCGCTGCAACCCGACCGTGCCGCCGCGCGCCGTCGGCTGGGTCTGCCGGAAGATGGTCTGGTGCTGGCCGTGCTGCCCGGCAGCCGACGCTCCGAAATCCGCTATCTTGCAGCCCGTTTCTTTCAGGCTGCAGCTTTGGTCCGGAAGGCGCTGCCAGCTATTAAAATAGTAGTGCCTGCCGTGCCTTCGCAACTGGACGAGTTGCGGCGCATTGCCCAGGAGTCCGGCATGGCCTCGTCGCTGCACATCGTGCGCGGCCAGTCCCATGATGCATTGGCAGCCTGCGACGTGACGTTGATCGCCAGCGGCACGGCCACGCTGGAAGCCGCGTTGTACAAGCGTCCCATGGTGATCGGCTACAACATGCACCCCTGGAGCTGGCGCCTGATGCGTGGCAAGCAGTTGCAGCCCTGGGTGGGCCTGCCCAACATCCTGTGCGGCGATTTCGTCGTGCCCGAGCTGATCCAGGATGCGGCAACGCCCCAGGCGTTGAGCGCGGCTGTGCTGCAATGGCTGCAGGCGTGCGAACATTCCCCTTCAACCGTCGAGGCGCTGGTACAGCGCTTCACAGCGCTGCACCATGAATTGCGGCGCGATACTGCCGAACTGGCCGCCCATGCGATCGAGAAAATCATTGCCCCCACTGCCGCCTGAACAGGCGTGCCTGCCCTGGCATCCGCCGGGGCTGGTTGCGGGCGTGGACGAAGCGGGCCGCGGCCCGTTGGCCGGCCCTGTCGTGGCCGCTGCTGTCATTCTTGACGATCTCAATCCCATCGAGGGCCTGAACGATTCCAAGAAGCTCACGGCTGCGCGCCGCGAGGCACTCTATGACGAGATCCGTGCCAAGGCGCTGTGCTGCAGCATTGCCGAGGCCTCGGTCGAAGAGATCGATCGCCTGAACATCCTGCAGGCCACGCTGCTGGCCATGCGCCGCGCGGTGCTGGGCCTGCGCCTGAAGCCGGTGCTCGTGCTGGTGGATGGCAACCAGCTGCCCGTGCTGGATGTGCAGGCCGAGGCCATCGTCAAGGGGGACTCCCTGGTGCAGGCCATCTCGGCCGCCTCCATACTGGCCAAGGTCACGCGCGACCGCTGGTGCGAACGGCTGCATGAGCAATATCCGGAATACGGCTTCGACGGCCACAAGGGCTACGGCACGGCGGCCCACCTTGCGGCGCTGCGCCTGCACGGTGCCTGCGAGGAGCACCGACGAACCTTCGCGCCGGTGGCCCATGTCGTGAGCATTGCCCGCATGGCCGAGCCCCTGGCCGCTGCCCGCGTGGCAGCTGCGGCGCAGGGTGCGCAAGCCCTGCTGCTGTCTGCCTGAGCGCCTTTGCCGTTTCTTTCTGCGCCCGTGGCGCGCTGTTCCCTTTGCCCGAAAGCCTCACCATGAGCCGACAACCCGCCGCCACATTGATCCAGTCCCGTGACAACGTCCTGGTCAAGGATTTGCGCAGGCTTGTCCAGGACAGTGGGGCCTACCGCAAGCAAGGGCGCGTCTGGCTGGAGGGGGACCATCTGTGCCGTGCCGCGCTGGCGCGTGGCATGCAGCCCTCCGTGGCCGTGGTGGCCGAATCCTTCTGGCCGCTGGTGCCGCTGGAATGGGTGCAGGGCGCAGGCAAGTGCGTGGTGCTGGCAGATGCCCTGTTTGCCGAAGTCAGCGGTCTGGAGTCCCCGGCGCGCATCGGTTTTCTGATGGACTGGCAGGCATCGGCGGTCATCCGTGCCGGCGTGGCCACGGTGGTGTTGGACCGCGTGCAGGACGCAGGCAACGTGGGCTCCATCCTGCGCAGTGCCGCTGCCTTCGGTTTCAGCCAGGTCGTGGCCCTGAAGGGCACGGCTGCGCTGTGGAGTCAGAAGGTGCTGCGCGCCGGCATGGGGGCGCATTTCGGTCTGCAATTGATTGAGTCGGCCTTGCCGGAAGATCTGGATGCGCTTGGCTTGCCCCTGATCGTGACCAGCTCCCATCAGGGCGAACTGATCCACAATGCCGCGCTGCCCTGGCCTTGTGCCTGGGCCATGGGCCATGAAGGGCAGGGTGTTGGCGAGGCGCTGATGCAGCGCGCAGCGCAGCATGTGCGCATCGGCCAACCGGGCGGTGAGGAGTCGCTGAACGTGGCTGCTGCAGCGGCAATATGCCTGCACGCAAGCAGCGTGAGTGCCGGCTTACGTCAAGGGTAATCCCGGCTCCTGTCAGGAGGCTGAAGCACGACCAGCCTATAATGGGCGGCTTTCAAGCATTCCACACTACGCCTAGCGACGCTTCCTCGCCACCCCCTGCAGACAAGCTATAACCCGCCCGGATCCGTCCGTGCGGCACGCTGGGCGTAACCGTAATTAGAACCGGAGAACCCAGTGCTTTTGTCTCTCAAGGGAGCATTCCCATCCGCCATCCTGGCGCTCGCAGACGGCACGGTCTTTGTTGGCAACTCGATCGGTGCGCAAGGCACCACGGTTGGTGAAGTCGTTTTCAACACGGCAATCACCGGCTACCAGGAAATCCTCACCGACCCCAGCTACTGCCAGCAGATCGTGACGCTCACGTATCCGCACATCGGCAACTACGGCGTCAACGCAGAGGATGTCGAGGCTGGCAAGGTCCATGCGGCGGGCCTGATCATCAAGAACCTTCCGCTGCTGGCCAGCAACTTCCGCAAGTCCGAGACCCTGCCCGACTACCTCACGCGCAGCGGCACGGTGGCGATTGCCAACATCGACACGCGCAAGCTCACACGGCTGCTGCGCGACAAGGGCGCACAAAACGGCGCCATCGTCGGTTTGGCCGCTGGCGAAGAAGTGACCCAGGCGCGCATCGACGAGGCACTGGCTGCGGCCAAGGCGGCCCCCAGCATGAAGGGCCTGGATCTGGCCCAGGTGGTGAGCGCCGCCCAGCAGTACGAATGGACGGAAACCGAGTGGAAGCTGGGCGAAGGCTACGGCCAGCAGCAGGCCCCGCGTTTCCATGTGGTGGCCTATGACTTCGGCGTGAAGTTCAACATCCTGCGCATGCTGGCCGAGCGCGGCTGCAAGCTGACCGTGGTGCCGGCCAAGACGCCCGCCAAGGATGTGCTGGCACTCAACCCCGACGGCGTTTTCCTGTCCAACGGCCCTGGCGACCCGGAGCCCTGCGACTACGCCATTGCCGCCACCAAGGAGCTGGTGGAGTCCGGCAAGCCCGTCTTCGGCATCTGCCTGGGTCACCAGATCATGGCCCTGGCCGCTGGCGCCAAGACCTTCAAGATGGCCAACAGCCACCACGGCGCCAACCACCCCGTCAAGGACCTGGACAACGGCCGGGTCAGCATCACCAGCCAGAACCACGGTTTTGCCGTGGAGATGGAGTCCCTGCCCGACACGCTGCGCGCCACGCACATCAGCCTGTTCGACGGCACGCTGCAAGGCCTTGAGCACAAGGACAAGCCTGCGTTCTGCTTCCAGGGCCACCCCGAGGCTTCGCCCGGCCCGCACGATATCGCCTACCTGTTTGACCGCTTCACGGCGCTGATGGAGAAACACAAAAATGCCTAAGCGCACCGACCTCAAAAGCATTCTGATCATTGGCGCCGGTCCCATCGTCATCGGCCAGGCCTGCGAGTTTGACTACTCCGGCGTGCAGGCCTGCAAGGCGTTGCGCGAAGAGGGCTACAAGGTCATCCTGATCAACAGCAACCCTGCCACGATCATGACCGACCCGGCCACGGCCGACGTCACCTACATCGAGCCCATCACCTGGCAGACGGTCGAGAAGATCATCGCCAAGGAGCGTCCCGACGCCATCCTGCCGACCATGGGCGGCCAGACCGCGCTGAACTGCGCGCTGGACCTGTGGCGCAACGGCGTGCTGCACAAGTACAAGGTCGAGCTGATCGGCGCAACTCCCGAGGCCATCGACAAGGCCGAGGACCGCCTCAAGTTCAAGGATGCGATGACGCGCATCGGCCTGGGTTCGGCACGCTCGGGCATCGCCCATTCGATGGACGAAGCCTGGGCCGTGCAAAAGGAAATGGGCTTTCCCACCGTCATCCGCCCCAGCTTCACGCTGGGCGGCACGGGCGGCGGCATTGCCTACAACCCCGAAGAGTTCGAGACCATCTGCAAGCGCGGGCTGGAAGCGTCCCCGACCAATGAGTTGCTGATCGAGGAATCGCTGCTCGGCTGGAAGGAGTACGAGATGGAAGTCGTCCGCGACAAGGCGGACAACTGCATCATCATCTGCTCCATCGAGAACCTGGACCCGATGGGCGTGCACACCGGCGACTCGATCACCGTGGCACCCGCGCAGACGCTGACCGACAAGGAATACCAGATCATGCGCAACGCCTCGCTGGCGGTGCTGCGCGAGATCGGCGTGGACACGGGCGGCTCCAACGTGCAGTTCTCGGTGAATCCGAAGGACGGCCGCATGATCGTCATCGAGATGAACCCGCGCGTGTCGCGTTCCTCGGCGCTGGCCTCCAAGGCCACGGGCTTCCCCATCGCCAAGGTCGCTGCCAAGCTGGCCGTGGGCTACACGCTGGACGAACTCAAGAACGACATCACGGGCGGCAAGACGCCCGCTTCGTTCGAGCCCTCGATCGACTACGTGGTCACCAAGATCCCGCGTTTCGCGTTCGAGAAGTTCCCCGCTGCCGACAACCGCCTGACCACGCAGATGAAGTCCGTGGGCGAGGTCATGGCCATTGGCCGTACCTTCCAGGAGTCCTTCCAGAAGGCGCTGCGCGGCCTGGAAGTGGGCGTGGACGGCATGAACGAAAAGACCCAGGACCGCGAAATCCTCGAAAAGGAACTCGGCGAGCCCGGTCCGGACCGCATCTGGTATGTGGGCGATGCCTTCGCTGCCGGCTGGACGCTGGACGAGGTGCACAACATCACCAAGATCGACAAGTGGTTCCTCGTGCAGATCGAAGAGATCGTGAAGATCGAACTCGAGCTGGACCAGGTCTACGAGGAAAAGGGCGATGCCGCGCTGGCCGCACTGGACGCCACCACGCTGCGCACGCTCAAGCAAAAGGGCTTCTCCGACCGTCGCCTGGCCAAGCTGCTGCACAGCAATGAGAAGGCCGTGCGCGAGGCACGCAAGACACTGGGCGTGCGCCCCGTGTTCAAGCGTGTGGACACCTGCGCTGCCGAGTTCGCCACCGACACGGCCTACATGTACTCCACCTATGACGAGGAGTGCGAAGCCGAGCCGACGGACAAGAAAAAGATCATGGTGCTGGGCGGTGGCCCGAACCGCATCGGCCAGGGCATCGAGTTCGACTACTGCTGCGTGCATGCTGCACTCGCCATGCGCGAGGACGGCTATGAAACCATCATGGTCAACTGCAACCCCGAGACCGTGTCCACCGACTACGACACGTCGGACCGCCTGTATTTCGAGCCGCTGACGCTGGAAGACGTGCTCGAAGTCGTGGCTGTCGAAAAGCCTGTTGGCGTCATCGTGCAGTACGGTGGCCAGACGCCCCTGAAGCTCGCCCTGGGTCTTGAAAAAGAAGGCGTGCCCATCATCGGCACCACGCCCGACATGATCGACGCGGCCGAAGACCGCGAGCGCTTCCAGAAGCTGCTGCATGAGCTGGGCCTGCGCCAGCCGCCCAATGCCACGGCCCGTACCGAGCCCGAGGCGCTGGAAAAGGCGGCCGGCCTGGGTTACCCCCTGGTCGTGCGTCCCAGCTATGTGCTGGGTGGCCGTGCCATGGAAATCGTGCACGAGCAGCGCGACCTGGAGCGCTACATGCGCGAAGCGGTCAAGGTCAGCAATGACTCACCCGTGCTGCTGGACCACTTCCTGTCCAATGCCATCGAGTGCGATGTGGACTGCGTGCGCGACCGCGAAGGCGCCGTCTTCATCGGCGGCGTGATGGAGCACATCGAGCAGGCTGGCGTGCATTCGGGCGATTCCGCCTGCTCGCTGCCGCCTTACTACCTCAAGCCCGAGACCGTGGCCGAGATCAAGCGCCAGACTGCCGCCATGGCCAACGCGCTGAGCGTGGTAGGCCTGATGAACGTGCAGTTCGCCATCAAGGAAACGGCCGAAGGCGACGTGATCTACGTGCTGGAAGTCAACCCGCGTGCCTCGCGCACCGTGCCCTTCGTCTCCAAGGCCACCGGCATCCAGCTGGCCAAGGTGGCTGCGCGCTGCATGGCCGGTGACACGCTGGCCCAGCAAGGCATCACCAAGGAAGTCACGCCGCCGTACTTCAGTGTCAAGGAAGCCGTCTTCCCGTTCGTGAAGTTCCCTGGCGTGGATACCATCCTCGGCCCCGAGATGAAGTCCACCGGCGAAGTCATGGGCGTGGGTAAGACCTTTGGCGAAGCCTTCGTCAAGAGCCAGCTGGGCGCCGGCGTCACGCTGCCGACCCAGGGCAAGGTCTTCCTGACCGTGAAGAATGCCGACAAGCCGCGTGCCGTGGCCGTGGCCAGGGAGCTGGCTGCGATGGGCTTCGTGCTGTGCGCCACGCGCGGCACGGCAGCGGCCATCTCCGAGGCGGGCATCGAGGTGCAACTCGTCAACAAGGTGACCGAAGGCCGCCCCCACATCGTGGACATGATCAAGAATGGCGAGATCGCCATGGTCATCAACACGGTGGAGGAGCGCCGCAACGCCATCGCCGACTCGCGGGCCATCCGCACCAGCGCGCTGCTGGCCCGCGTGACCACCTTCACGACCATCTTCGGTGCAGAAGCTGCCGTCGAAGGCATGAAGTCCATGGGCAACATGGACGTGCACTCGGTCCAGGAATTGCACGCCCAACTGCAGGCTGCCTGAGGTCTTTCCATTGCCGCTGCGCCTGTTTTTTTGATGGCGCGCAGCGAGCGGCACTGTCCGACAGTGCCGCCGGGTTTTCCCACCATTCCGGGTGGGTAAACGCGGCATAATGGAACGAATCATTCGATGAAACCGCCGCGCGGCAACGTGCGGCGGTTTGCTTTTGGGGTGCAGGCCCAGCCGCAAAGTCGCCGGCACGCCTGTACCGAAGAAGCCGCGCAGCGCGCGGCGTTCGCTGAACATGGAGACTTTTCAATGGCCACCATTCCCATCACCAAGCGCGGAGCCGAGAAGCTCAAGGACGAACTGCACCGCCTGAAAACCGTGGAGCGTCCCTCCATCATCCAGGCCATCGCCGAGGCCCGTGCCCAGGGCGACCTGAGCGAAAACGCCGAATACGAGGCCGCCAAGGACCGCCAGGGCTTCATCGAAGGCCGCATTGCCGAAGTCGAGAGCAAGCTGTCGGCTGCCCAGATCATCGATCCCTCTGCCGTGGATGCTGGTGGCCGCGTGGTCTTCGGTGCAACGGTTGAACTCGAGGATGAAGACAGCGGCGACACGGTCAAGTACCAGATCGTCGGCGAGGACGAGGCCGACCTCAAGCTGGGCCTGATCAACGTCTCCAGCCCCATCGCGCGCGCGCTGATCGGCAAGGAAGAGGGCGATACCGCCGTCGTGCAGGCACCAGGCGGCGAGCGCCGCTATGAAGTGGTGTCGGTGCGCTACCTCTGATGCGTCAGTGCCTGTGCCTCGATCATTGAGGAAGGCCTAAGCCCATGAGCAACCTGTACGAGCGCATTCCCCTGCTGGCTGCTGCCCTGTGGTGGGGCAGCCTGTCGGCCATAGGCTTCATGGCGGTGCCCATGCTGTTCGCCCACTTGCCCACGCCGGCTGTCGCGGGCTTCATGGCTGCCAAGCTGTTTGCCGCGCAGACCTGGGTGTCGATCGCCTGCACGGCCCTGCTGCTGGTCCTGTCCCGGCGCAACAAGGAGCAGGTCCTGCAGCCCTGGGCCAAAGCCTGCCTGGGCTTTGTGATCGCAGGCATGCTGCTGGCATTTGTCGTCCAGTACGGCGTGTCGCCGCGCATCGTTGCACGCGACAACCTCAAGTTGTGGCACAGCGTGGGCACCGTGATGTATGCGCTGCAGTGGCTGTGCGCGCTCGTCGTGCTGTGGCGCATAGGCAGTCCGTCTCAAGCGAACAACGAGGCCACGGCCTGACCCCGGTCCTGCCGGTTCGGCGCCCTGGCAAACGAAAACGCCCGCAAGCGCGGGCGTTTTTTGCGGGGCTCGAGCTTGCTCACTCGTGCCAGTGCTCTGCCACCCAGCCGGCAGGCCGGATATAGCGAAAGCGCCGATTGCGCCGGCCGGCCAACGCGTCGGGCGGATTGCATTCTCCGTGGAAGATCACGACGCGTGCACCATCCGGCACGAAGGGCGGCTTCCAGTAGTTTGTCGGCCATGCGGGGATGCAGTGGTACTTGAAGCTGGGGCACCAGGCCTGGGGCCAGTATTTCAGCTTGCCCTGCTTGTGCAGCATGTCGGACAGATAGGCTTGCTCGTTGCGAAAGTTGCGGCGTATCTCTTCGAAATGCGTGCGGAAATAGTCCAGCACCTCGGGGTGAGCACCGAGCTCGAAGCGGTACACCGAGGAATTGCCGGTGATGCGCCACGGACGCTTGTAGTCGTGGATGATGAGGAATTCACCGGGCTCGGTGAAAAAATCGTCCAGCGGCCCGGTGATGACCACGTCCACGTCAAGAAACAGCGCCGTGCCACGCAGGCCATGCAGGTCGGCACTGAACGTGGCCAACTTGTTCCAGCCGCGCTCCGGAATGCCTGCAGGCAGGTTCAGCGGAGGAATCGGCAGGCATTCGACCTCGTCACGAATCCCCACGCCGTCATCGGTCAGGCAGACAAGGCGAAAATCGCCCTGCAGATGCCGACGCACCATGGCGTAGAGCCTGTTGACATACTCCGGACCGTACTTCTTGCCCCACTTCATGCAGATCACGAAGCGCTGCTGCGCAGAGGGGGAGGCGGAGGGCGGTTGCGCGGCCTGGGCCACGCTGGCGGCATGGGATGCTACGGTCATGGATACGGCGGACTCAGTCTGCCTGACGCTTCTTGACCGACTTTTGCTTGGGCTTGGCGCGCTTGACCTGGCCACCTGCCGTCAGGCGCTGGTTGCCCAGCACGCGGATCTGCTTGACCTCGGGCTTCTGGCCGGAGCGCTTGCTGAACTTGAGCAGCTTGACATCGCGAGGACCGGGCATGCGGTTCTCGTCGATGGCTTTTTCCTTTTCCGGCATGGGGCGCCAGAGCACCAGCAGCTTGCCGATGTGTTGAATGGGTGCAGCGCCAAGTTCGTCGCACAGTTGCAGATACATCTGCTCGCGTGCGGCGCGGTCGTCGTTGAAGACACGGACCTTGATCAGGCCATGTGCGTTAAGGCCGGCGTTGACCTCCTTTTGCACGGCAGCCGTCAGGCCGTCACCTCCGATGAGGACCACGGGGTCCAGGTGGTGTGCGTTGGCGCGGTGTTCCCGGCGCTCGGCGGGAGTCAATTGAATTTGGGGCATGGCCGTATTATCGAGGCTGAAAGAATCCAGCATGAAAGTCCAAACAAAAAGCAAGAAGGTCAACAAGGCTTGGCTCAACAGCCACGTCAACGATCCTTACGTCAAGGCCGCCCAGAAGGACGGCTACCGCGCTCGCGCGGCCTACAAACTCAAGGAGATCGACGAGCAGCTCAAGCTCATCCGGCCGGGGGGCACGGTGGTGGACCTGGGCTCTACGCCAGGGGCGTGGAGCCAGTACGTGCGCCGCTGCCTGTCGCCAGAAGGCGCGGCGGTGGGCGCGCTCAATGGCCGCATCATCTCGCTGGATCTGCTGCCCATGGAGCCCATCGAGGGCGTGCAGTTCATTCTGGGCGACTTCCGCGAGGAGCCGGTGCTGGCGCAGCTGCAGGAGGCTCTGGGCGGGGGCAAGGCCGATGTGGTGGTCTCCGACATGGCTCCCAACCTGTCGGGCAACGGCACGACGGATGCGGCGCGCATTGCGCTGCTGGTCGAACTGGCGGTTGATTTTTCCATCCACCATATGAAACCTGAAGGGGCTTTGGTCGTGAAGCTCTTCCACGGCGGGGCCTACGATGACCTGGTAGCGCTGTTCCGGCAGACCTTCAAGGTGGTCAAGCCGATCAAGCCCAAGTCCTCGCGCGACAAGTCTTCGGAGACGTTTCTGGTGGGCATGGGGCTCAAGTAGCCCTGTCCAGCGCCCGGCGCTGCCCTGACGCGGGTCAAGACCGCATTCAAGCTATGGCTGCTATAGAGGGATATAGGCGACCAGCCAGCTTGAAACACCTAAAATGGACCGCAAATACGCTTCGAGCACGCTGGAAGTCGTTTTATCTGTATCCCCATTGGAGCCCCGCTTGAACAATCAGTGGTTTTCAAAAATTGCCGTCTGGCTGGTCATCGCCATGGTGCTGTTTACGGTGTTCAAACAATTTGACACCCGTGGCGGCGCTGGCGCGTCCCATGTCGGTTACTCCGAGTTCCTGGAAGAGGTGCGAAGCAACCGCATCAAGAGCGCCACCATCCAGGAAAGCCCCGGTGGCACCGAGATCGTGGCCACGACCAACGATGATCGCAAGGTGCGCACGACAGCCACCTACCTGGATCGCGGGCTCGTGGGTGATCTGATCAACAACAACGTCAAGTTCGACGTCAAGCCCCGCGAGGAAGGCTCGGTCCTGATGACCTTGCTCGTCAGCTGGGGCCCCATGCTGCTGTTGATCGGCGTGTGGGTGTACTTCATGCGCCAGATGCAGGGCGGCGGCAAGGGCGGTGCCTTCAGCTTCGGCAAGAGCAAGGCCCGCATGCTGGACGAGAACAACAACACCGTGACCTTTGCCGACGTCGCAGGCTGCGACGAAGCCAAGGAAGAGGTCAAGGAAGTCGTGGACTTCCTCAAGGACCCCAACAAGTTCCAGAAGCTCGGCGGCCGCATTCCGCGCGGCCTGCTGCTGGTCGGGCCTCCGGGTACCGGCAAGACCTTGCTGGCCAAGTCCATCGCTGGTGAGGCCAAGGTTCCGTTCTTCAGCATCTCTGGTTCCGACTTCGTGGAAATGTTTGTCGGCGTGGGCGCGGCCCGCGTGCGCGACATGTTCGAGAACGCCAAGAAGAATGCCCCTTGCATCATCTTCATCGATGAAATCGATGCCGTGGGTCGCCAGCGTGGCGCAGGCCTGGGCGGCGGCAATGACGAGCGTGAGCAGACACTGAACCAGATGCTGGTCGAGATGGATGGCTTCGAGACCAACCTCGGCGTGATCGTGGTGGCTGCGACCAACCGTCCCGACATCCTGGATGCGGCGCTGCTGCGCCCCGGCCGTTTCGACCGCCAGGTGTACGTGACGCTGCCCGATATCCGCGGCCGTGAGCAGATCCTCAATGTCCACATGCGCAAGATCCCTGTCGGTCAGGACGTGAACCCGGGCGTGATCGCGCGCGGCACGCCGGGCATGTCGGGTGCCGATCTGGCCAACCTCTGCAACGAAGCAGCCCTGATGGCCGCGCGCCGCAATGCGCGCACCGTCGAGATGCAGGACTTCGAGAAGGCCAAGGACAAGATCATCATGGGCCCCGAGCGCAAGAGCATGGTCATGCCCGAGGAAGAGCGCCGCAACACTGCCTACCACGAGGCAGGCCACGCGCTGATCGGCAAGCTGCTGCCCAAGTGCGATCCCGTGCACAAGGTCACCATCATTCCGCGCGGCCGTGCGCTGGGCGTGACCATGAGCCTGCCCGAGAAGGATCGCTACTCCTTCGACAAGGAGTACATGCTCAACCAGATCGCCATGCTGTTCGGTGGGCGCATTGCCGAAGAAGTGTTCATGAACCAGATGACCACGGGCGCAAGCAACGACTTCGAGCGGGCCACGCAGATCGCACGCGACATGGTCACCCGCTATGGCATGACCGATGCGCTGGGCCCCATGGTCTATGCGGAACAGGAAGGCGAGCCTTTCCTGGGCCGCTCGATGAGCAAGACCAACAACGTCAGCGAGCAGACGATGCAGAAGGTGGACCAGGAGGTGCGCCGCATCATCGACGAGCAGTACGGACTGGCGCGCAAGCTGATCGAGGACAACTCCGACAAGATGCACGCCATGGCCAAGGCCATGCTCGACTGGGAAACCATCGATGCCGAGCAACTCGATGACATCATGGCAGGCCGTGAGCCACGTCCTCCCAAGGACTGGGTGCCTCGCAACCCGCCCTCGTCCGACGGTGGCAACTCGTCTGGCGGCACGCCCGCAGTGGATGCCGACCCGTCGCCCACCACGGCCTGAGCTGCTTGCCGCAGAATCGGCCAATCCCATGCAAAGGGCCCTGAGGGGCCCTTTTGCTTTGCTTGCCGGATGTGTTCAAGCACCTGCACCGGCCAGTGATGAACCCACGCTCGAGCGAGCGCCTACCTTCAGGAAATCCCATGCCGCATCAATGGCAGACTTCGCGCTTCGTTCTAGACCTTCAGCGTCCACTGGTCATGGGCATCGTCAATGTGACGCCCGACTCGTTTTCCGACGGCGGGCGGCACAACACGGTGGAGCAGGCCTTGCGGCATGCAGAGCAGTTGGTCAGCGAAGGTGCGCACATCCTCGATATCGGCGGCGAGTCCACCAGGCCCGGCTCACCGGCCGTGCCGCTGGATGAGGAGTTGCGGCGCGTGCTGCCCGTGGTGCAGGGCGCGGTGCAACTGGGCGTGCCTGTCTCCGTCGATACCTACAAGCCCGAGGTCATGCAGGCTGTGCTCGATCTGGGGGCCGACATCGTCAACGACATCTGGGCGCTGCGCCAGCCGGGCGCGCAGCAGGTGGTGGCCGCCCACCCGAGCTGCGGCATCTGCCTCATGCACATGCATGGCACGCCGCAGGACATGCAGACCACTCCCATGCAAGGAGATGCCGTACCTGCCGTGCGCGCGTTCCTGCAGGCGCACACCGATGCCCTGATGGCCCGGGGCGTGGCACGGGAGCGCATCGTCTGGGACTATGGCATCGGCTTCGGCAAAAGCGTGGCACAGAATTTTTCCCTGCTTGCACGCCAGCACGAATTGCTGGGCCTAGACTTCCCGCTGCTGGCCGGCTGGTCGCGCAAGGGCTCGCTCGGGCAGGTCAGTGGCCTTGCGCAAGGCCGGCGCATGGTGCCCAGCGTGGCTGCGGCACTGCTGGCGGTGGAGCGCGGCGCGCGCGTGGTGCGCGTGCACGACGTGGCCGATACGGTGGCGGCATTGACGGTCTGGCAGACCATGCACGACAACAACTGAACAACAAAGGAGCACTATGGCACGCACATATTTTGGTACCGACGGAATTCGCGGCCTGGTCGGCCGCTCGCCCATCACCCCCGACTTCGCGCTGCGCCTGGCGCATGCCGTGGGCCGTGTGCTGCGGCGCAAGGAAGCCCGTCCGATGGTGCTGATCGGCAAGGACACGCGGATCTCGGGCTACATGCTGGAGAGCGCGCTGGAGTCCGGGTTCAACTCTGCCGGCGTGGACGTGATGCTGCTGGGGCCCCTGCCCACGCCGGGCGTGGCCTATCTGACGCGCGCCCAGCGCGCCAGCCTGGGCGTGGTCATCAGTGCCAGCCACAACCCTTATTACGACAACGGCATCAAGTTCTTCAGCGCCCAGGGCACCAAGCTGCCCGATGCCTGGGAGGAAGAGGTCGAGCAGGCCCTGGCCGAGGAGCCTGTCTGGGCCGACTCCGCTGCGCTGGGCAAGGCACGGCGCCTGGAGGACGCTGCGGGCCGCTACATCGAGTTCTGCAAGAGCACTTTCGACCATGCGCTCACGCTCAAGGGCGTGAAGATCGTCGTCGATGCGGCTCATGGTGCGGCCTATCAGATTGCGCCCAAGGTCTTCCATGAGCTGGGTGCCGATGTGGTTGCCATAGGCGTCGCACCCGACGGACTGAACATCAACGAAGGCGTGGGTGCCACCCATCCCGAGGCGCTGGTTCTGGCCGTGCGTGCCAACAAGGCCGACTTCGGTGTGGCGCTGGACGGCGATGCCGACCGCCTGCTGCTGGTCGATGCGGCCGGGCGGCTCTACAACGGCGACGAACTGCTGTATCTGCTGGCAGCCGACCGGCTGGCGCGCGGCGAGGCCGTGCCGGGCGCCGTGGGCACGCTGATGACCAATATGGCCGTGGAGGTGGCGCTGAAGTCCCAGGGCGTGGGCTTTGTGCGTGCCAAGGTGGGCGACCGCTATGTGCTGGAAGAGCTGCACCGCCAGGGCTGGACCCTGGGTGGTGAGGGCTCGGGCCATTTGCTGGCGCTGGACAAGCACACCACGGGCGACGGCCTGGTCAGCGCATTGCAGGTACTGCAGGCCTGCGTGCGCTCGGGCAAGAGCCTGTCGCAGTGGCTGTCGTCCGTGCAACTGTTTCCCCAGGTGCTGCTCAACGTGCGGCTGCAGCCGGGCCAGGACTGGAAGCGCAACACCCAATTGGAAGAGGCCACCGAGGCTGTCAAGGCCGAACTGGGAGATACGGGGCGCGTGCTCATCCGCGCCAGCGGTACCGAGCCTTTGCTGCGCGTGATGGTGGAGGCGCGCGATGGCGATCAGGCCAGCCGCTGTGCCGAGCGCCTGGCCAGCGTGGCCAAGAATTCGCCGGTTGCCTGAGCGGTTGCGCGCTCCTGCGCATGGAAGGCCGAGGCTTCATGCCCCGGCTTTTTTTCGTCTGGATTGCGGTGCGCGAGGTGATGCGATGCGCGCGGTGATGCGACCCGGTCAGCCCTGGCTGCGCAAGAAGGACTCCAGCGCCTCTGGTGCCAGTGGGCGGCTGAAATGGTAGCCCTGGGCCTCATCGCAGCCCTGCTCGCGCAGGAACTCCAGCTGTGCCTCGGTCTCCACGCCCTCGGCCGTGGTCTGCATGCCCAGGGCCTGGGCCATGCGGATGATGGCGCTGACAATGGCGCGGTCGTTGCTGTCGTGGTCCAGATCCTGGATGAAGGACTGGTCGATCTTGAGCTTGTAGATCTGAAAGCGCTTGAGCTGGCTCAGGGATGAATAGCCGGTGCCGAAGTCGTCCATGGCCAGGCGCACGCCGTGCTCGCGCAGCCGGTCCATGGTGGCTGTCGCCTGGCGCGGATCATGGATGGCCACGCCCTCGGTCAGCTCCAGCTCCAGAGAATCGGCCGGCAGGTCGCTGTCGAGCAGGATGCGGTTGATGATCTCGGGCAGTTGCTGCTGATGGAACTGGATGGCCGAAAGATTCACTGCCACCTTCAGGTCGCACAGGCCCGCATTGCGCCAGGCCTGCAATTGCTGCATGGCGCTGCGCAGCACCCATTCGCCTATCTGCAGGATCTGGCCGCTGTCCTCGGCCACGGGAATGAACTCGGCCGGTGAGACCGAGCCCAGTTCCGGGTGCTCCCAGCGCAGCAGCGCCTCCACGCTGCGCACGCGGCCCGTGCTCAGCGTGATCTGCGGCTGATAGTGCAGATACAGCTGATTGCGCTCCAGCGCCCGGCGCAGCGCGTTCTCCAGCTGCAGGGCGCGCAGGGACTGGGCCTGCATCTGCGGCGTGAAGAAGCGGTAGGTGTTGCGGCCGGCCTGCTTGGCGTGGTACATGGCCGCATCGGCTGCCTGGGTGAGCGAGTCGATGTCGTGGCCGTCGCGCGGGTACAGCGCAATGCCCATGGACGGTGCGATGGTCAGTTCATGGCGGTCGATCTGGTAGGCCTGGCGCGACGCCTCCTGCAGCTTGCCGGCCACGCGGGCCGCGCCCTGGGCATTGGCGCCTGGCAGCAGCAGCACGAATTCGTCGCCGCCGATGCGCGCCACCGTATCGCGGTCGCGCACGACGGCACGCAGGCGGCGGGCAATCTCCACCAGCAGGGCATCGCCCACGCGGTGGCCCAGCGAATCATTGACATGCTTGAAGTGGTCCAGGTCCAGGAACATCACGGCCAGCGGCGTGTCGTTGGCCTTGGCCAGCTCGATGGCGCGGGCACTGCGTTCGGCCAGCAGCGTGCGGTTGGGCAGGCCGGTGAGCGCGTCGTAGTGCGCCATCCAGTAGATGCGTTCCTGGTCCAGCTTGCGGTCGGCGATCTCCCGGTGCAGGTTCTCCACCGTGGCGCTGAGTTCGCGTGTGCGGTCGCGTACCTGCTGCTCCAGCAGCTCGTGGGCCTGGCTCAGGGCCTGCTGGGCACGCAGGCGGTCGTCGATATCGCTCACGATCCAGATCGATCCCTCGCGCGCATCGCCCGGATTGATGAGCCGCCCCGTGAGCTCTCCCCAGAACAGGCTGCCGTCCTTGCGGCGCAGGCGGCGCTGCGTGCGAAAGGACAGGCCGGCACTCAGCGTGCGGTAGGCCTCGCGTCCCAGGCTGCGCAGCTCATCGCGGCTGGGATGCAGGTGTTCGCTGTTGATGCCCACCAGCGCATGCTCGCCCGCGTAGCCGAAGATGTCTGCGTAGCACTGGTTGCAGCGGACGATGACGCGTTGGCGAATGAAGACGATGCCGACGCCGGCATTGTCGAGCAGGGCCTGCTGTTCGCGCAGGCTGCGTTGCAGGGACGCCGCCATCATCGAAGACGGACGTTCGAGTACAGGGTCGTACGCAATCGTCGGCGCGGACATGGCGAAGCGGTGGGGCGGTGATGGAGGGAGGTTGGGAGGCTTACAAAGTGTAGCACTTGTGCGAAAAACACTCTATCGGCCTTACCTGACGCAAGCAGGGCTTGGGCAGTCATGGGCCGGGTGAATCCGGCCTGCGCCTGTGTTTTCCGGAGGCTTCGGCATCCAGCCTATCGGCCAGCTCATACAGCACGCCATGTCGCAGGGCGCCATGCGTCACGCGCATGCGCTCGATGCCCAGGCTGGAGAAGATCGCCCGCATCACGCTCATGCCGCCGCCGATCATGGGGCGCAGCTCTTCCTTGAGCCCGTCCATGTTCACGCGGCTGACATGCCCTGCACGCAGCAACTGCGCCTGCAGCCAGTCCAGTCCCTGCCGCGTGATCCAGCCGGCCGTGCCATCGGGCGCATGGGCCAGCACCTTGACGATGGCACCGGCCGTGCCCGAGGACCCATAGGCATGGCTCCACTGCCCGGCGGCAAACCGCGCGGCTTCGGGCGCAATGACGTCGGCCACCGCTGCTTCGGCCTGGGACAGTGCCTGGGCCGACAACTCTCCATCGGGAAAGTGGCGCAATGCCCAGGTCACGCTGCCGAAGGCGAAGGAGCGTGCCTGCAGCACCTGCCGCTGCTGACCAAGGCACAGCTCGGTCGATCGGCCGCCGATATCCACCACCAGCCGCCGCTGGGGACCGGGCGGCAGCAACTGGGCGACGCCGCGATAGATCAGGCGTGCTTCTTCCTCGCCGTCGATGACTTCGATGGCGCAGCCCAGGATGCGCTGGCCCTCGTCCAGGAAGACCTGGCGATTCGATGCCTCTCTCAGCGTCTGCGTGGCCACGGCACGAACGCGATGGCGGGGCAGGTCGCCCAGCACCTGCGCATAGCGCTCCAGGCAGGCCCAGCCACGCTGCATGGCCTCCAGGCTCAGGGCGCCCTGTGCGTCCAGGGCGCTGCCCAGTCGTATGGCTTCCTTGCGGTGGCTGAACAGCTGTACCTTTGCGCCGTCGCTGCGGGCCATGGCCAGCAGGCAGCTGTTGGAGCCAATGTCGATGGCAGCCAGGCGGCTTTCGGGGGGATTGGAAGAGGGCATGCGCGAAAGGTGGACGACGCGACACGGCTGCGGCAGGTGTGCAGCAGCCAACGCCATCCAGGGGATGGCAGCGAGCTTAGCACCCTGGCGATACAGCGCGGCCCTCGTGGCTGCGTGACCTGGTCATGACCTTTGCATGACAGCGCCAGCGCAGCCATCCCATGCTGCAAGTCGCTTGTATGACAGGTGTCATGCATGGACGGGATTTGTGTCATGAACGTGTCACAAACCCGGGGCAGACTGCCCGAATCCCCGGTCCACGGGGTGATTAACGGGTCCGGCAAAGGCCGGGCCCCCGCCTCCATGCCCCAGACATTCACGCCGATTCCCGCCAGCGCCTCTGCCGCGCCTGCCGAACCAGAACATGAACAGGGGCTGCGCACCATGCCGGCCGGGCCCGCCTCGCTGGGCATGGCCCGCGAGACAGCGCCCATACCCGTCTCTGCACCCTTGAATGTCCCGATGATGCCCCTGGCCGAAAGCCTTTCCACCGCCCTGCTGCAATTGCGGGGCCAGGCGACGCCAGCGTCTGCCCCGGTCTCTGCTGCGGGGCTGGCCGCCGCGGCATACACTGGCCCGTACGCCACAGCCGAAAGCGGTGAAGTGCAGCAACAGCAACAGCAACAGCAACAACAGTTTCTGGACCGCGACCATTGCATCCTGGCGTTCAACGAGCGCGTGCTGGACTGGGCTGTGCGCGAGGATGTGCCGCTGCTGGAGCGGCTGCGCTACCTGTGCATCGTCTCGTCCAATCTCGACGAGTGGTTCGAGGTGCGCTGCGCCCCCCATGTGACGGCGGCCAAGGCCGGCGACACCAAGGGCCTGTATACGCTGCAGAGCTTTCGCTCGCTGATGGACAAGGCGCATGAGCTGGTATTGCGCCAGTACACGCTGTACAACCAGTCGCTGATTCCTGCTTTTGCGGGGCAGGGCATACGCGTGGTCTCCCATGGCGAGCGCAGCAGCGCCCAGCGCAAATGGGTGCGCGAGTATTTTCTGCGTGAAGTCCAGCCCCTGCTCATGCCCGTGGGCCTGGACCCATCCCATCCATTTCCCCAGGTGGCCAACAAGGCGCTGAATTTCATCGTGCGCCTCAAGGGTGTCGATGCCTTTGGTCGCGCCAACGAGGTGGCGATCGTCAAGGTCCCGCGCGCCTTGCCGCGCCTGGTGCGCCTGCCGGAGAAGATCGCGGGCAAGCAGCGCCTGTTCGTGAGCATCTCCAGCATCGTGCGTGCCCATCTGGTCGAGCTGTTCCCGGGGCGTGAGGTGGCGGAGTTCGCGCAATTCCGTGTCACCCGCCATTCGGACCTGGCGGTGGACGAGGACGACGTCAGCGACCTGCGCATGGCGTTGCGCCAGGGGCTGCACCACCGCCACTACGGCCAGGCCGTGCGGCTGGAGGTGTCCTTTGCCTGCTCGCCCATGTTGTCCGACCTGCTGCTGGGCCAGTTCGGCCTGCCGACCGAGGCACTTTTCCGCGTCAAGGGGCCCGTGAACCTGGTGCGCCAGTCGCAGCTGGTCGATCTGGTCGATGACCCCGCGCTGCTGTTCCCGCCGTGGCGGCCGGCATGGCCGCGCCAGCTGCAGCCGGGCCGCTCGGTGATGGCCCAGATCCGCAAGCGTGACGTGCTGATCCACCAGCCTTTCGAGAGCTTCGACGGCGTGCTGGAGCTGCTGCGCGAGGCCGTCAACGACCCCGAGGTGCTGGCCATCAAGCAGACCATCTACCGCACCGGGTCCGACTCCGAAATCATGCAGTTGCTGGCCGAGGCGGTGCGCCGCGGCAAGGAGGTGCTGGCTGTGCTGGAGCTCAAGGCCCGCTTTGACGAAGAGGCCAACATCAACTCCGCCGAGAAGCTGGAGGCGCTGGGCGCCCAGGTGGTGTACGGCGTGCTGGGCCTGAAGACGCACGCCAAGATGCTGCTGATCACGCGGCGCGAAAAGCGCAGCGGACAGCTCAAGCGCTACGGCCACCTGTCCACCGGCAACTACAACGTGCGCACGGCACGCCTGTACACGGACATCAGCCAGTTGACCTGCGATGCGCAGATCACGGCGGACATGGATGCCGTGTTCAGCCACCTGTCCAGCCACAACCGTTTGCCCAAGCTGCACCAGCTGGTGATTGCACCGTTCCAGCTGCACGACCGCATGCTGGCGCTGATCGCCCAGGTGGGCGAGGCGGCGCAGCGCGGCGAAGAGGCGCGCATCGTGCTCAAGATGAATGCGCTGACGGACGAGCTGCTCATGCAGGCCCTGGTGCGTGCCGGCCAGCAGGGCGCGCGCATCGATCTCATCGTGCGCAGCGCCTGCATGCTGCCACCGCAGCGCAAGGGCTGGACGGACAACATCCGCGTGCGCTCCATCATCGGCCGTTTCCTGGAGCACTCGCGCGTCTTCTACTTTGCCTGGGGCAAGCAGCAGGAACTGCTGCTGTCCAGCGCCGACTGGATGAACCGCAACATGATGCGCCGGGTGGAGCTGGCCTGGCCCGTGCGCGACCCCGTGCTGCGCCAGCAGGTGATAGATGAATGTCTGGTCGCCAGCCTGTACGACAACCGCGATGCCTGGACCCTGGAGGCCAATGGTGCCTACCAGCGTGCACCCTATCCGACCACGGGCCTGGGTGCGCAGCGCGCCCTGATGGAGCGCTACGGGCCCCAGGTCTGAACTGCGTCACTGTTGCCCCTGCGCCAGCCAGGCGCAAGCAAAAGGCCCTGCCAGCAGATTCGCTGGCGGGGCCTTTTGCCTTGCCGCCGAAGAGGGGGCGTGCTCAGTGCAGATGCAGTTGCAAGGTCCAGGGCGTCTTTTGCCAGGCCACGGCCTCGGTGCGCAGCAACTGTGCGGACTGGGGGTAGCTTCTGGCCCAGCCTTCCGGCGCGGTCAGGTGAAAGACGCTGTCCGAGCGGTGCAGGCGCATGCCCTGCAGATCGGGGTCACGCCGGGCATGGCACAGCTGCACGGCCAGCCGCAGTGCCAGCAAGGGCCAGGCCACGGCCTGGTCCTCGATGGCTGCGTCGAGCTTGCGCAGCTTGCCCTGGTGGCCGAGCACGAGCTGGGTGATGCGCGCGCGCAGCTCCACAGGCCATGTCGCGGCACCGCAGTGCTCGGTGATGTAGGCGCCGTGCCGGTGGTAGGCGCTCAGGGAGATGCGCATGCCGATCTCGTGCAGGCTGGCGGCCGTGTCCAGTGCATGCGTGGACAGGGCATCGGACGGCTGTTGTGCCTGCAGCGATTGCCAGGCCCAGCGTGCCACCTTGCGCACGCGCAGCGCATGCGGGGCGTCAATGCCGAAGTCCTGCTGCAGCGCGGCAATTTCGGCTGCCTCGCGGTCGGCGGGGGGCTCGTGCTCCAGCAGGTCGTGCAAAACGCCCTGGCGCAGCGCGCCCTGGGCGACTTCCAGTTCGGTGATGCCCAGCAGGCCCAGGGCCGCAATCAGGATGCTCAGGCCTCCGGCGATGACGGCGCGGCGGTCTTCCTTGAGTCCGGCCAGCCGGATGCGGTCCACATGGCCGGCTTCCATCAACTGCTCATGCAGCCAGCGCAGGCTGTCGGGCGTGATCAGCCCGCCGGAGTACCCGTTGGCAGCCAGGATGTCGCCTACGGCGTTGGCCGTGCCCGACGAGGCATAGGCGCAGTCCCATGCAGTGGCCGGGTAGGCCGAGACGGTCTGGGTGAGGGCCGCCTGTGCGGCCTTGATGGCGGCCGAGAAATGTGCGCGCGACAGCGTGCCTTCGCCAAAGAACTGCGTGCTCCAGGCGACGCTGCCTATGGGGTAGGAGGCCACCTGGCGCGCCTCGCCGTGCTGGCCGATGATGACTTCGGTCGAGCGGCCGCCGATGTCCACCACCAGGCGCCGCTGCTGCGAGGGCGGCAACAGGCTGGAGACGCCGCGATAGATCAGCCTGGCTTCTTCCTCGCCCGAGATGACCTCGATGGGAAAGCCCAGCAGGGCGCTGCCGCGTGCGATGAAGACATCGCGGTTGCGGGCCTCCCGCAGGGTTTGCGTGGCCACGGCACGGACCTGGTCGGCAGGAAAGCCGGCCAGGCGCTCGCCAAAGCGCGCCAGGCAGTCCCAGCCGCGTTGCATGGCCTCGTCGGTCAGCTCATGGTGCTCGTTGAGCCCATTGCCCTGGCGTACGGTCTCCTTGAGATATTCCACGCGCTCTATGCGCTGGTGGCTGCCGACGCGGCCTATTTCTAGGCGAAAGCTGTTGGATCCGAGGTCAACGGCGGCGAGCAGGGATTCTGGTGCCATGGGAGAAACGCCAATCAAGATTCGTCGAGCAGGAATGCGCAGCGGTGCCGGGTGGCAGGGCTGCGCTTGTCTGGTGCCAGCTCGTGCGAGGCACAAGACTAAGACGGAATTGTGACACCGCGATGACCTCGGTCTTACAGAGCATGGCCCGGTATTTGTGACGCCTTTTCTTCATGTCATATCAATGTCACAAAGCCTTCTTACAGTCCAGCCATCGCATCTTTCAACCCCTAAGAGGTCTGTACATGAAGTTGTCTGTGATTCACATTCTGGTGGCTGGTGCTCTGTCTGCGGGCGGCATGGGGCAGGCCCTGGCCCAGCAGGAGGCCACCGGCGCCGGCGCCAGCTTCCCTGCGCCGCTGTACTCGAAGTGGGCCGCCGATTACCACAAGGCCACCGGCGTGAAGATCAACTACCAGTCCGTGGGCTCCAGCGCAGGCATCAAGCAGATCGAAGCCAAGACCGTGGACTTCGGTGCCTCGGACGAGCCGCTCAAGGACGACGAACTGGCCAAGAAGGGCCTGGTGCAATTCCCCACCGTGATCGGCGGCATCGTGCCCGTGGTCAACATCAAGGGCATCCAGCCCGGCCAGCTCAAGCTGACCGGCCAGGTGCTGGGCGACATCTACCTGGGCAAGATCACCAAGTGGAGCGACGAGGCCATCAAGGCCCTGAACCCCGGCGTGGCCCTGCCTGACGCCACCATCGCTCCCGTGCGCCGTGCTGACGGCTCGGGCACCACCTTCGGCTTCACGAACTACCTGTCCAAGGTCAATGCCGAGTGGAAGGAAAAGGTTGGCGAAGGCAAGGCCGTGAACTGGCCCACGGGTGCCGGTGGCAAGGGCAATGAAGGCGTGGCCGCCTTCGTGGGCCGCCTGCCCAACTCCATCGGCTACGTCGAGTACGCCTATGTCAAGCAAAACAAGCTGACTTACACGCAGCTGCAGACCGCTGGCGGCGCCTTCGTGTCGCCCGACGACGCCACCTTCAAGGCCGCTGCCGCCGGTGCCGACTGGGCCAAGAGCTTCTACCAGATCCTGACCAACCAGCCCGGCAAGGATGCATGGCCCATCACCTCGGCCACGTTCATCATCATGCACAAGGCCCAGGACAAGCCCGCACAGGCCGCTGCCTCGCTGAAGTTCTTCGAGTGGGCCTACAAGTCCGGCGACAAGACCGCCGCCGACCTGGACTACGTGCCCATGCCTGACGCCGTCAAGAACGTGATCTTCCAATCCTGGGGTCAAGTCAAGGACACCTCGGGCACCGCGATCTCCCTGAAGTAAACCCTGAAAAGGGGCCTTGGCGCACCGCCGGCAGGTGCATCATGGCCCCCCTGATCTCCCCACAAACCGCGAATAAAGGCGCCTCACGTGTCCACAACGTCGCCCTCGAACTCGCTGGCCGCCTCTGCACAGGCTTCCCAGCGACGCACCCCTTCTCCGCTACGCCCCCCGATGCTCTCGGGGCGCGTGGCGGATCGCTTGTTTGGCGCTCTCGCGCGTCTGGCCGCGCTGCTGACGCTGGGCCTGCTGCTGGCCATCCTGGCCTCGCTGCTGGTCGGTGCCTGGCCCGCCATCTATGAATACGGCCTGAGTTTCCTGGGCCGCAGTGTCTGGGACCCCGTTCGCAACGAATTCGGCGGCCTGGTCATGATTTACGGCACGCTGGCCACTTCGGCCATCGCGTTGCTGATTGCGGTGCCCGTGAGCTTTGGCATCGCCCTGTTCCTCACCGAGCTGTCGCCGGCCTGGCTCAAGCGCCCGCTGGGCACCGCCGTCGAGCTGCTGGCCGCCGTGCCTTCCATCGTCTACGGCATGTGGGGGCTGATGGTCTTCGGTCCCGTGCTCTCCACCTATGTGCAGCAGCCGCTGCAAAAGCTGTTTCAGGGCGTCCCTTATCTGGAAGCCTTCGTGTCCGGCCCGCCCGTGGGCATCGGCATCCTGTCGGCCGGCATCATCCTGGCCATCATGATCATCCCCTTCATCGCCTCGGTGATGCGCGACGTGTTCGAGGTCACGCCGGCCCTGCTCAAGGAGTCGGCCTACGGCCTGGGCTCCACGACCTGGGAAGTGGTCTGGAAGGTCGTGCTGCCCTACACCAAGACCGGCGTGCTCGGTGGCGTGATGCTGGGCCTGGGCCGTGCGCTGGGCGAGACCATGGCCGTCACCTTCGTGATCGGCAACATGAACCAGCTCAACTCGCTGTCGGTCTTCGAGGCTGCCAACAGCATCACCTCGGCGCTGGCCAACGAGTTTGCCGAAGCGGGCGAAGGCCTGCACCAGGCTTCGCTGATCTATCTGGGCCTGGTGCTGTTCTTCATCACCTTCGTGGTGCTGGCCTGCTCCAAGGTGCTGCTCAACCGTCTGCAGAAGAATGAAGGAGCCCGCTCGTGAGCAGCACCTCCACCAAGATGATCAATGCCGCCGAGCTGACGCGCGTGCGCCAGGCCAAATACGCCAAGCGCAAGCGCGTGAACCAGGTCGCGCTGACCCTGTCGCTGGCGGCCATGGCCTTCGGCGTGTTCTGGCTGATCTGGATCCTGTGGGAAACCATCACGCTGGGCATAGGCGGCCTGAGCCTGGCGCTGTTCAGCGAAATGACGCCTCCGCCCAACGAGGCGGGCGGCATTGCCAATGCCATCTTCGGCTCGCTGATCATGGTGGCGCTGGCCACCTTCGTCGGCACGCCCATCGGCGTGATGGCCGGTGTCTACCTGGCCGAATACGATGCGCGCGGCTGGCTGGCCAATACCACGCGCTTCGTCAACGACATCCTGCTGTCGGCGCCTTCCATCGTGATCGGCCTGTTCGTCTACACCGTGGTCGTGGCGCGTTTCAAGAGCTTTTCCGGCTATGCGGGCGTGGTGGCGCTGGCGCTGATCGTGATTCCGGTGGTCATCCGCACCACCGAGAACATGCTGGTGCTGGTGCCCGCCAGCCTGCGCGAAGCCGCCTACGCGCTGGGCACGCCCAAGTGGAAGGTCATCATCATGGTGACGCTGCGTGCAGCGCGTGCCGGCGTGATCACCGGCGTGCTGCTGGCCGTGGCCCGCATTGCCGGGGAAACCGCTCCGCTGCTGTTCACGGCGCTGAACAACCAGTTCTGGAATGCCGACCTGTCCAAGCCCATGGCCAGCCTGCCGGTGACGATCTTCAAGTTCGCGATGAGCCCCTACGAGAATTGGCAGCAGCTGGCCTGGGCCGGCGTGTTCCTGATCACCGTGGCGGTGCTCGGCCTCAATATCCTGGCGCGGTTCCTGACCCGCCAGAAGTAATGCAGCAACAAGCAATCAACAAGGACAAGGATCACGCAATGACTGCGACCTCTTCCACCGCGCTGAACTCCTCCAAGCTGACGGTTCGCGACCTGAACTTCTACTACGGCAAGTTCCACGCCTTGAAGGGCATCAACCTGGACATCCCCGAAAAGAAGGTCACGGCCTTCATCGGTCCTTCGGGCTGCGGCAAGTCCACGCTGCTGCGTACCTTCAACCGCATGTTCGAGCTGTACCCGGAGCAGCGCGCCGAAGGCCAGATCATGCTGGACGGCGAGAACCTGCTGACCAGCAAGCAGGACGTGGCGCTGATCCGCGCCAAGGTGGGCATGGTCTTCCAGAAGCCCACGCCGTTTCCCATGTCCATCTACGACAACATTGCCTTCGGCGTGAAGCTGTTCGAGAACCTGAGCTCGTCCGACATGGACGACCGTGTCGAATGGGCGCTGCGCAAGGCCGCGCTGTGGGGCGAGGTCAAGGACAAGCTGCAGCAAAGCGGCTCGGGCCTGTCCGGCGGCCAGCAGCAGCGCCTGTGCATTGCACGCGGCATTGCCATCAAGCCTGAAGTACTGTTGCTCGACGAGCCTTGCTCGGCCCTGGACCCGATCTCCACGGCCAAGATCGAGGAGCTGATTGCCGAGCTGAAGAACGACTACACCGTCGTCATCGTGACGCACAACATGCAGCAGGCAGCGCGCTGCAGCGACTACACGGCCTACATGTACCTGGGCGACCTGGTGGAATTCGGAGACACCGAACAGATGTTCTTCAAGCCCCAGCGCAAGGAAACGGAAGACTACATCACAGGCCGCTTCGGCTGAGCAGGAGCAATCGATGAACGAAAAACACCTTTCCAGCCAGTTCGACAGCGAACTCAACCGCGTCTCTGCGCGCGTCATGGAGCTCGGCGGTCTGGTCGAGTCCCAGATCCGCCAGGCGGTCTATGCGCTGTCGCGCTTCAGCATCGAGGCCGTGGAGCAGGTCGATGCCGCGGAAAAGCGCGTCAACGCCATGGAAGTGGAGATCGACCACGAACTCTCGTCCATCATCGCCCGGCGCCAGCCCACGGCGCGCGACCTGCGCCTGCTGATCGCCTTCTCCAAGGCCACGGCCAATCTGGAGCGCATGGGTGACGAAGCGCACAAGATGGCGCGCATGGTCAAGTCCATCATCGAAAGCGGTGCTGCGCGCTCCCTGCCCACGGGCGACCTGCGCACGGCGGCCGAGATGGCCTCGGGCCTGCTGCGCAAGACGCTGGACGCCTTTGCTCGCCTGGATACCAAGGCGGCCGTGGCCATCCTCAAGGAAGATGATCTGATCGACCAGGAGTTCGACGGCTTCGTGCGCAAGCTCATCACCTACATGATGGAAGACCCGCGTACCATCTCGGCCAGCCTGGACCTGCTGTTCCTGGCCAAGGCGATCGAGCGCATCGGCGACCATTCCAAGAATGTGGCCGAGCTGATCATCTATCTGGTGGAGGGCAAGGATGTCCGTCACCAGACCATGGATGCCATCGAGTCGGCAGTGCTGTAAGTGCCGGAGGCGAACAACGGATGAAGAAGATGCCCATGGTCCTCATCGTCGAGGACGAGCCCGCCATCGCGGAGCTGATCGCTGTCAACCTGCGGCACAACGGCTTCCAGCCGGTCTGGGCCGAGGACGGCGTGACGGCGCAGCGCGAGCTCGATGCCGTGCTGCCCGACGTGATCCTGCTCGACTGGATGCTGCCCGGCGCCAGCGGCCTGTCCCTGGCGCGCAAATGGCGCGCGGACAGCCGCACCAAGGCCGTGCCCATTCTGATGCTCACGGCGCGCGGCGATGAACCCGACAAGGTGGCGGGGCTCGATGCGGGCGCCGATGACTACATCACCAAGCCCTTCTCGACCCAGGAGCTGCTCGCGCGCATCCGTGCCGTGCTGCGGCGCCGTGCGCCCGAGCAGATTCAGGACAAGGTCAATATCGGCGAGCTGGTGCTCGATGCCGCCGCGCACCGCGTGAGCTGGCAGGGCGACATGATCAAGGTGGGGCCCACCGAGTTCAAGCTGCTGCACTACCTGATGAAGCACCCCGAGCGCGTGCACAGCCGTGCCCAGTTGCTGGACAAGGTCTGGGGCGATCACGTCTTCATCGAGGAGCGCACGGTGGACGTGCACGTCAAGCGGCTGCGCGAGGCGCTGGGCATGGCCGGTGCATTGATCGAGACGGTACGCGGCGCCGGCTACCGGCTCAGCGCGCAGGCGCTGGCCTGAGGTCGTTTTTTCCGCATGAATCCACGCATGGCCTTCGCGGGCCATGCCAGGGCGCCGCTGCCCAGGGCAGCGAATACAACGCAAAGAAGGCGCAAGTATGGGTTGGCGAGGTTTTCGCTTGTTGGCGTCCCAGATCGCGGGCGCATTGCTGGGTTGGTGGCTCTGGGGCGTCATGTCCGCCTCCAGCCCCGGCATGGCCGCCCAGGCCGTGGCGGCCCTGACGGGGGCGCTGTGCGCGGGCTGGATCTGGTGGCTGGTGGACAGCTGGAATGCCATGCGCCTGCTGTCCTGGCTGCGCCAGTCCGAGCTGCGGGAGGCGCCCGAACTCAGCGGCATCTGGGGCGAGGCCAGCGTGCGCATGCGCCGGTGGCTGCGCCAGAGCGTGCAGCAGGTGCAGCAGGGCGATCAGCGCCTCAACGACATTCTTTCGGCCCTGCAGGCCAGCCCCAATGGCGTGGTCCTGCTGGACGCCGATGGGCGCATCGAATGGTGCAACCAGATCGCGGCGCGGCAGTTCGGCTTCGATGCCGAACGCGACCTGCTGCAAAGCATTGGCAACCTGGTGCGCGATCCCGAGTTCAGCGCCTATTTCGCCACCCAGGACTTCTCACGCGACCTGGTCATGCAGGGCCGCGAAAGCACGGCCTCGCGGCCCGTCAAGCTGTCGGTACAGCTGTATGGCTATGGCGAAGGGCGCAAGCTGCTGCTGGCGCGCGATGTCACCGCGGTGGAGCAGGCCGAGGCCATGCGCCGCGACTTCGTGGCCAATGTTTCGCATGAGATCCGCACGCCGCTGACCGTTCTCGTAGGCTTTGTGGAGACGTTGCAGAACCTGCCGCTGGAGCCCGAGGAGCGCAACCGCTACCTGGGACTGATGGCCCAGCAGGCCGAGCGCATGCAGCATCTGGTGGAAGACCTGCTGGCGCTGTCGCGCCTGGAGGGCAGCCCCTTGCCCAGCAGCAACGAATGGGTGCCCGTGGCCCAGCTGATGCAGCGCTGCGAGAACGAGGCGCGCGGCCTGTCTTCCATGCTCACGCGCAAGCAATCCCTGCCGCATGCGCTGAGCTTTCCGTCGGCCGAGGTGCTGGCGCAGGCCGGTGAGGTGGCCGGCGCCAGCGCCGAGCTGCAAAGCGCTTTCTCCAATCTGCTGGCCAACGCCATGCGCTACACGCCGGCAGGCGGGCGCATCGAGGTGGCCTGGGAGACCTTGCCTGATGGATCGGCACGCTTTGCCGTGCACGACTCCGGGCCTGGCATCGAACCCAAGCACCTGGCACGCCTGACAGAACGCTTTTACCGTGTGGACCGCAGCCGTTCGCGCGACACCGGCGGCACGGGCCTGGGCCTGGCCATCGTCAAGCACGTGCTGCAGCGCCATGGCGCCAAGCTGGGCATCACCAGCGCGCCGGGCCAGGGGTCGGAATTTTCCGTGACCTTTCCGGCCAGCCGTGTCCGCGTTGCGGCCCCAGGCACGCGCGAAGTCGGCGAGGCCCGCGAAAGCCGCGCAGCATAGGGGTGGCCCCGTGTGAACGGCCAAGGCCGTTCAGCGGCTTGTGGCTTTGCGCACGATGGTGCTGAACACCAGGGCCGTCACCAGCAGCGCACAGGCACTGCCGGCCCAGAACGGGGCGGGCGTGCCATGGTGCAGCCAGGCGGGCAGGGCGCTGTCCGTGCCGTAGGCCAGCCAGTATCCGCCGGCCAGTCCGCCGCCCCACAGCAGCAGGCAGTAGATGACCAGCGGCGCCACGGTGATGCGGTAGCAGCGCAGCACGAAGAGGCAGAAGGTCTGCACGGCGTCGGCCACATGGTAGGCAGCCACCCAGGCCAGCAGGCTGGCGGTAGTGGCCACCACCTCGGGGTTGCTGCTGTAGATGCGGGCCAGGCCCTCGCGGGACAGGAACAGTGCCGAGGCCAGCACCAGTCCACCCGTTGCCGCAAGCCGCCAGCCCATGGTGACAAGGCGGCGCGCCATAGCCTCGTCCCCCGCGCCGCGCCAGTAGCTGATCCGCGCGCTGGTGGCAATCGCCAGCGACAGGGGCACCATGTAGCACAGCGCCGCAAGATTGGCAGCAATCTGGTGGCTGGCCGAGGCCAGCGTGCCCTGGCGCGCCACGAACAAGGCCATCAGCGTGAACGAGGTCACCTCCACCAAAATTGCCAGCCCTGCAGGAACGCCCAGTCGAGCGAACTGCACCAGTTGCGGCCAGTCCGGGGGCTCCATGCGCCGCCACAGCGCCAAGGGCGCATACAGGCCCTGGCTGCGCATCAGCACGAATGCGAGGGCAACCATGGCGTAGTTCACCACCAGCGTGGCCCAGGCACAGCCCTCGGCGCCCAGCGCAGGCAGGCCGGCGCCGCCAAAGGCCAGCCAGATCGACAGGGGGATTTTCAGCAGCAGCGACAGCAACTGCAGCCAGGTCACCAGCAGGGGATGGCCCAGCGCCTGGTTCAGTGTGCTGTAGATGCGAAACAGCAGCGCGGCCGGAAGGCTCCAGGCCAGCACCGAAAGATAGGCCCGCACCTCCACCTGCAGCGGTGGCGGCACATCGGCCCAGCGCAGCAGCGCATCGGGAAACAGCAGCACGCCCATGCCCAGGGCGCAGGCGGCCAGCAGCATGTACATGGCCTGGCGCAGCGTGCGGCCTATGGCCTCGGGCTGTCCGGCCCCGCGATGCTCGGCCCACAGCGGCAGCAGGGCCTGGAAGATGCCCATCAGCGAGACATAGACACTCACGAAGATGGCCGAGCCCACGGACAGCGCTGCCAGCGCCTCTTCGGCGTAGCGGCCCGCCACGATGGTGTCGGTCACGCCGAAGGCCATCACCGCCAGCTGCCCGGCCAGCACGGTCAGCGCGTGCTGGGCGATGGTGCGCCGTTCGGTACCCAGTGGCGCGCGCGCAGGCTGGCTCATGGCCTGGCCTGGGCGGGGCCTGCCTCGGGCCTGCGCTTCAAGACCAGCAGGAAGTCCTTGCGATCGGTGGGGCGCACCACGCGGGCCACGGTTTCCCAGGTGCCCTGCAGGCGTGCACTGTGCGGGTCCAGCCAGGTTTCTTCCTCGGCCACCATCCAGTCGCAGCGGGCGGCGCCGGCCATGCTCAGGCGTTGGGTGTCGATGTCGCCGTAAAAGCGCAGCGCCGCAATGTGCGCGCGGGGCAGGCCATAGGTTTGCACGCAGCTGCCATCCCTGGGCAGTTCGGCCAGCACCTGGCGTATCTGCGGCTCGAAGCTGCGCGCATGGTCCAGCAGCGGCAGCCACAGCGTCATCAGCAGCAGCCAGCCCAGCGTGGCGCCGCTGGCCGGCAGCACCAGGCTCTTCCAGATGGCGGCGCGGTTGCGCGATGTGCGCCAGGCGACGAGCACGCACCAGGCCAAGGTGGCGGCAACCGCCACGGCGAAGGAGAACACCGAGAATTCGGGCGTGAACTGCGGGGCCAGCCTGGCCACATTGGCGGCCGGCTTTGCGGGAATGCCGGTCTGCAGCGAGAGCCAGATCACCCAGATGGCAATGGCGGCGGCACTGAAGAACAGCAGGGTGAACCAGTCGATCAAGGCGCTGATGCTGCGGCGCAGCGTCGGCAGGGCAAAGGCTGCCAGCGTGGCGATGGCGGGCAGGCCCAGCAGCAGGGCGCGGTCCGCAGGCAGCGTGCTCAGCGAGGCGATCACCGGAATGATGGCAAACCATAGCGGCAGCGCCAGATGGGGATAGCGGCGAGGCGTGGCGATCTGGCGGCGCCAGACCCACAGGGTCCACATGGCCAGCGGCCAGGCCGGCCAGCTGAACCACAGCAGCAGCCGAACCAGGCTTTGCCACTCCTTGGCGGTGCCGCTGTCCACAAGGCGCCAGGCCCATTGGTCCAGCCACAAGGACAGTGCCGCCGCCAGCAGCGTGACGCCCAGCCACAGCGCGGTCCAGATGCGTGCCTCGCGCGGCGCGGGCGAGGGCTCGTCACCCCAGGTACGCGAGAAAAACGCCATGGCCGCACCGCCCAGGCCGAACAGCGTGGCCACGGTCGGCGCGCCGCTCAGCGCCAGGCCGGGCAGGCCCAGCAGCAGCGCCAGCATCGCGGTGCGGCCGTGGTAGGGCATGGCTGCGGCGGCAAAGAACAGCAGGGCCGCGCAGCCGAGCTGGGTCATGTAGCTGGTGGTCTCATGGGAAAGCTGGGCCAGGCCCAGGCAGGCCACCAGGGCCAGCAGGCCGCCATCGGCCATGGCGCGTGCGTAGTCGGTGGGCTGTGCCTCGCCGCCAAAGGCAAAGGCCACGGGGCGCGCGCCCGGCGTGCGCGCCAGGTAGTACACGCCCCACCAGGTGGCCGTCAGCGTGAGCACCAGCATGGCGATGAAGGGCAGGCGTGCCGCCATCTCCGGATGCAGCCAGGAAGGCGCTCCCTGCATGGCCAGCGCACCGAGCCAGTACGACAGCAGGCCCTCGGATTCGGGCAGCAGGCCCGCCATGCGCGGTGCCAGCCACGAGGTATGGCCCAGGGCCAGCTCCCGCATGTAGCCGAAGGCCTCCATGTCGGCCATGCGCCAGGGGCTGCGCCCCACATATCCGGGCACGACATAGGCCAGGCACAGCAGCAACAGCGACCAGCGGGGCAGGCGGCGCACGGCGCTTTGGGCAACGATGGCAGGGGTGGGCTGGTTCACTCACAGGACTTTCTGCAACGGAGGGCGCAAGAATACGCGAAGCAAGGGCCTCGAAAAGCGTGGGACATGACTGGCCGGCGGGGATTGGCCGGACTGCGAAAAACAAAAGGGCAGCGCGGTTGCCCGTGCTGCCCTTCTGGCCGGAGAAGCAGGATTTACTTCTTGCCGAAACGGTTGCGGAAGCGCTCCACACGGCCGCCCATGTTGTCCACCGACTTTTGCGTGCCGGTGTAGAAGGGGTGCGACTCGGACGAGGTGTCCAGCTTGAACAGGGGGTAGTCCTTGCCTTCGAAGGTGTCGGTTTCCTTCGTGTTCACGCAGGAGCGGGTCACGAACTTGAAGCCGTTGGACAGGTCCACGAACAGAACTTCGCGGTAGTTGGGGTGGATGCCTTCTTTCATGATCTTTCCTTCTGATGCAAGTGCGGTAGCCGTGCCTGACCCGCTGCAACCTTTGTAGCGGTTCAAATCAAGCGTACTTTCCGCAAGAAAAAGCCCTGCATTATTGCATAGTGCTCAGTTGCGTGCCAAGCCGCCGGGCCTGGGGCCCGTGTACGCCGCGCGCGGCCGAATGATCTGCCGGGTGGCGCGCTGCTCCAGCGCCTGCGCCAGCCAGCCTGCGCAGCGGCCCAGAGCGAACAGCCCGAAGGCGCTGCCCGCCGGCAGCTGCAGGTGGCGCCGCAGTGCCACCAATGCGAAATCGACCGAAGGGGCAAGGCCAGTGAGTGCCATCACTTCGGCCGCCAGGGCCGCCGCCGGTCCCTGCCTGGGCAGCATTTCCAGCAGCAGGGCGGCGCGCACATCGCCTTCGGGGTAGAGGTGGTGGCCGAAGCCGGGCAGGGTCTCGCCGCGCGCCAGGCGCTGGCGCAGGCGTGCCGGGGCCTGCGCCTCGCCCAGCTCGTCCCAGAGCGCCTCGACACGCGCGGTCGTGCCGCCGTGGCGCCCGCCCGTCAGGGCGGCAAGGCCTCCCACCACGGCCGCCCGCAGGCTGGCGCCCGTGGATGCCACGCAGCGCGCCGTGAAGCCGGAGGCGTTGAGTTCATGGTCGGCGCACAGCACCAGGGCCATGCGCACCAGGTCGGCGCCTTGTGCGTCCAGCGCCCAGGCCTGGGCGCATTGCAGGTGGATGGGGGTCTTGTCCGGCGCCGTGCCCAGCAGGCAGGCCGCCAGCAGGCGCAGGAGCGCTCCGCAGCCAGCCGCCAGCCGTTCTGGCGATTGCTGCCATGCGGCAGTGGCCGCGTCATCGCTGGCGACGGTGAACAGGGGCAGCAATGTGTTTTCGCACGGTTGGCCGGCCATGCGCTGCTGAAGGTCGGACAGCAAAGGCGCGGCCTCCACGGCGTTTGCCGCGAAGGCCTCCGTGGTCGGGCATTGCCAGAGGAGGGCGGCCGTCTCCTCCAGCGTGCGGGTTCGCGCCCAGTCCACGGCATCCTCGCCTCGGTAGTACAGGCGACCCTGTTCTATCAATGTGATCGATGACTCCAGCACCGGCAGGCCCCAGCTGAGCGCGGCCTGGGCCACTTCGCGCGGCTTGCGGCCCTGGCCGCGCTGGCGTGCGAGCTGCTCGACCTCCTCGCGCAGGTAGCGGCTTTCGCGCGGCGTGTCTGCCGCGTGGGCGTGCAGCAGTCCTCGGCTGACATAGGCATACAGCGTGGCGCGGCTCACGCCCAGCAGTGCGGTGGCTTCGGTCGAGTTCAGGTAGTCGGGCATGGGTGTGATGATATGTTGATTTATTTAATCAATATTGACAATATTTTCTGGAAATCTATGGTGCGGGTTCCAACCCTTGTTTCCGTTGCCAGGAGTGCTCCATGTCCAGTCTTCCGACCTCTTCCGCTTTTGATCACTGCGCCGCCCAGATCTGGGCGGCATTGGGAGGTGCCCACGGCGCGCTGCACCGTCTGGAGATGCGCGGGCAAGGCGCCTTGGCCTCGGTGTTCCCGGTCTCCGATCTGGCGGCAGCCAGCCTGGGTGTGGCAGGCCTTGCCATCTCCGAGTTGGTGGCCCAATGCGGCGCTGCCGCGCCGCAGGTGGTTGTGGACCGCAGGCTCGCGTCCCTGTGGTTTGGCAGCAGCCTGCATCCACTGGGCTGGGAGATGCCCGCGCTGTGGGACGCCGTGGCCGGTGACTACCGCACGGCCGATGGCTGGATCCGCCTGCATACCAATGCGCCCCACCACCGCGCAGCGGCGCTGGCCGTGCTCGGCGCACCGGCTGACCGGGAGGCTGTGGCGACGGCGGTGAGCCGCTGGACGGCGCATGAGTTGGAGTCGGCCGTTGTCGCGCAGGGAGGCTGTGCCGCCGCCATGCGCGGGCTGGCTGCCTGGGCTGCGCATCCGCAGGGGCAGGCCGTGCAGCAGGAGCCTTTGCTGGCGTGGCAGGCGCATCCGCAGCCGGGCCAGCCCTTCAGTTTCAGTACTGGTGCGTGGCAACCATCGGCGCAGCGGCCGCTGCAGGGGCTGCGCGTGCTGGACCTGACGCGCATTCTGGCCGGCCCCGCTGCCACGCGATGGCTGGCGGGCCACGGCGCCGAGGTGTTGCGTATCGATCCACCGGGCTGGGAGGAGCCTGGCACGGTGCCGGAAGTCACGCTGGGCAAGCGCTGTGCCCGGCTGGACCTGCGGGCGCCGCAGGATCGTGTCGTGTTCGAGCAACTGCTGGCCGGTGCCGACGTGCTGGTCCACGGTTACCGGGACGGTGCGCTGGAGGGGCTGGGATTCGGGGCCGCGTGGCGCCGTCGGCTGAATCCCTGGCTCATCGATGTGTCGCTCAATGCCTATGGCTGGAGCGGGCCCTGGCAGCAGCGGCGCGGCTTCGACAGCCTGGTGCAGATGAGCGCCAGCATCGCCGATGCAGGCATGCACCGGCTGGGCCGTGACCGACCCACGCCGCTGCCGCTGCAGGCGCTGGACCACGCCACCGGCTATCTGATGGCTGCCGCCGTGGTGATGGCGCTGGTGCGGCGCATGCAGGGGCAGGGCGGCAGCACGGTGCGCGCCTCGTTGGCGCGCACGGCCCATCTTCTGGCGGGGCATGGCGTGGGCGACCCGGATGCCTGCCTGCTGGCGCCGGTGAACGGTGCCGAGGATTTCAGCGCGGCGATCGAGGCGACCTCCTGGGGCGCGGCGCGGCGCCTGCGGGCGCCGGTGGAGGTGGCGGGTGCGCCCATGCATTGGGAGCGCGCGGCCTGTGCGCTGGGCACGTCTGTCGCAGCTTGGTGAGACGGGCGGCTGGAATGCAAAACGCCCCGCGTGAGCGAGGCGTCTGTAGGGGCCGTGGGCTGGATCGCTGCGATCAGCCGCCGCGGCGCATCATGTCGAAGAAGTCCACGTTGGTCTTGGTGGCCCGCATGTTCTTGATCATCAGCTCCATGGCCTCGATCTCGTCCATGTTGTACATGAACTGGCGCAGGATGCGGGTCTTTTGCAGGATCTCGGGAGCCAGCAGCAGTTCTTCGCGGCGTGTGCCGCTCTTGTTGAGTTCGATGGCGGGGAACACGCGCTTTTCGTAGAGGCGGCGGTTCAGGGCCAGTTCGCTGTTGCCCGTGCCCTTGAACTCTTCGAAGATCACTTCGTCCATGCGGCTGCCGGTATCGACCAGGGCCGTGGCGATGATGGTCAGCGAGCCGCCTTCTTCCACATTGCGTGCCGCGCCGAAGAAGCGCTTGGGGCGCTGCAGGGCGTTGGAGTCCACGCCGCCCGACAGCACCTTGCCCGACGAGGGCACGACGTTGTTGTAGGCGCGGGCCAGGCGGGTGATGGAGTCCAGCAGGATGACCACGTCCTTCTTGAGCTCGACCAGGCGCTTGGCGCGCTCGATCACCATCTCGGCCACGTGCACGTGGCGCGTGGCGGGCTCGTCGAAGGTGGAGGCGATGATTTCGCCCTTGACCGAGCGCTGCATCTCGGTCACTTCTTCGGGGCGCTCATCGACCAGCAGCACCATCAGGTGCACGTCGGGATGGTTGGCCGTGATGGAATGGGCGATGCTCTGCATCATCATGGTCTTGCCGCTCTTGGGCGGTGCGACGATCAGCGCGCGCTGGCCGCGGCCGATGGGGGCGATGATGTCGATGATGCGGCCGGTGATGTTCTCCTCGCCCTTGATCTCGCGCTCCAGGCGCAGCTGCTGGGTGGGGAACAGCGGGGTCAGATTCTCGAACAGCACCTTGTGCTTGTTCTGCTCGGGCGAGCCGCCGTTGACGGAGTCGAGCTTGGTCAGTGCGAAATAGCGCTCGCCATCCTTGGGCGTGCGCACTTCACCTTCGATCATGTCGCCGGTGTGCAGGTTGAAGCGGCGGACCTGGCTGGGCGAGATGTAGATGTCGTCGGTGCTGGCCGTATAGCTGGTGTCGGGGCTGCGCAGAAAGCCGAAACCGTCCGGCAGGATTTCCAGCACGCCGTCGGCGAACACTTGTTCGCCTGCCTTGGCTCGCTTTTTGATGATGGCGAACATCAACTCTTGCTTGCGCATGCGACCGACGTTTTCGATCTCAAGCGCTTCGGCCTGCTTCAGGACTTCAGACACGTGCAGTGCCTTGAGTTCATTAAGGTGCATGGAGTGACTCCAGAACGGAGTGGAAAGAAACCAGGGGAAGGCGTTGAGCCAAGCGAAACACTGTGGAAGTGGGCTGGCTTGCCTGAGGGTCTCAGCGCGGCCTTCAATGCATAAGGCCGGTGATGAAGGGCATTATGACAGGAAAAAATCCGAAGGTCACAGGGAAATTTGCGCTGGCGCCTCGTTTGTGCGCCAGTGCGATGCGGAGCGGCGGTCAACGCCGGCCCGCATCTGTGACGGCCCCGTGTGCGGGGCCGTCGGGGGAATCAGGCCAGGTGCTGTTCCAGGAAGGCGGACAGCTGTGCCTTGTTGAGGGCGCCCACCTTGGTGGCGGCCAGCTGGCCATCCTTGAACAGCATCAGCGTGGGGATGCCGCGGATGCCGAACTTGGCGGGGATCTCGCGGTTCTCGTCCACATTCATCTTGGCGATGGACAGCTTTTCCTTGTAGGTCTGCGCTGCTTCGTCGAGGATGGGGGCGATCATCTTGCAGGGGCCGCACCATTCGGCCCAGTAATCGACCAGCACCGTGGTGCCAGGCTGCAAGACGTCGGCTTCAAAGCTTGCGTCGGAGATGTGTTTGATCAGTTCGCTGGCCATGGGTGGAGTCCTTGATTTTTCGCAATGAGGAAGGCGCAGGAAAATCCGCACCGCAAAAAGATTGTGACAGAAACCTATCACCTGCTGCACCGTATGGGCGGTAGCTCAATGCTATGACTGTCATAGCTGTTTATGGGGTGGCGACAGGGTTGCCGGGACTCCGGGAATTAGTGGCGCCTGCGCGCAGACCGGCCTGCGGCAGGGTATTCTGCGCGCCCGCGCTGCAGGCATATGTGCCGGCCGGCAGCGCCAAGTTGAATGCGAGCATGGAATGGAAACTGATGTGATGGATGCTTTTGAACCCGGTGCGGCAGCGCGCACGATGAACTGCGATGTGGCGGTGATCGGTGCGGGGCCTGCGGGCCTGATGGCGGCCGAAGGGCTGGCCGGCAAGGGGCTGGATGTCCATGTGTTCGAGGCCAAGTCCTCTGCTGGGCGCAAGTTCCTCATGGCAGGCAAGGGCGGGCTCAACCTGACCCATTCCGAAAACCTGCCCGCCTTTGTCTCCCGCTACGGCGAGCGCAGTGCCGAGGTGTCGCGCTGGCTGGAACTGCTGTCCCCGGATCAACTGCGTGCCTGGGCCGGTGAACTGGGCGTGGAAACCTTTGTGGGCAGCTCGGGCCGCGTATTCCCCAAGGACATGAAGGCTGCGCCCTTGCTGCGTGCCTGGCTGGTGCGTCTGCAGACCCAGGGCGTGGTGCTGCACACGCGCCACCGCTGGCTGGGCTGGCAGGACGGCGATGCGCTGGGCTTTGATACACCCGAAGGGCGGCTGCAGGTGCGGGCAAGGGCCGTGGTGCTGGCATTGGGCGGTGGCAGCTGGGCGCGCCTAGGCTCGGATGGCGCCTGGCTGCCCTTGCTGGAGCAGCGCGGTGTTGAAGTCGCTGTGTTGAAGCCTTCCAACTGCGGGTTCGATGTGGGTCTGGATGGCGCGGCTTCGGGCGGACAGATCGATCGCCGGGAGTTCATGGCCGAGCTGCTGGGCGCCAGCCCCCAGCCTGCGCGCGGCTGGAGTCCTTATTTCACCGAGCGCTTTGCAGGTCAGCCGTTCAAGTCGGTGGCACTGTCCTTTGATGATGGCAAGGGCCATGTTTTCTCGCGCAAGGGCGAATTCATTGCCACGACCACGGGCGTGGAGGGCAGCCTGATCTATGCCGTCTCTGCGGCGTTGCGCGAAGCGATTGCGCGCGACGGGCAGGCCACCGTCCATCTCGACCTGCTGCCCCAGTTGACGCCCGAGCGCGTGCTGGTGGAAGTGCGCCATCCGCGCGGCTCGCGCAGCCTGGCCAGCCATCTGAAGGGGCGCCTGGGTCTGGACGGCATCAAGGCCGCCGTGCTGCATGAGGTGCTGGGCAAGGAAGGTGTAGCTGACCCTGTGCGGCTGGCCCATGCCATCAAGGCCCTGCCCATCACCGTGGTGGCGGCCCGACCCATTGACGAGGCCATCAGCACGGCAGGCGGCGTGCGGCTGGAAGCTCTGGACGCCAACGGCATGTGCGCAGCCGCTCCTGGCGTTTTCTGCGCCGGCGAGATGCTGGACTGGGAGGCTCCCACGGGCGGCTACCTGCTGACGGCGTGCATGGCCAGCGGTCTGCAGGCGGCGCAAGGCGTTGCGCGCTATCTCAAGGTGGATGGCGCAGAGCGTTAAGGAGGAGTGGGTGCCGCAGCGGGCCTGGACGGGGCAGGCGCCCGCAGGGCCTGCTGTTCAATGAAGGTGACGAGCCTTGCCCTCGGCACTGGTTTCACGGTTAGGGCTGCTTGGTTCCCCACCTGACCCGGTTGGCCGCTTCCCCATGCGAGGAGGCCCGTCACTCTCGATTATAGGGGCAAACACCGGGCCGCCCGGACGACATGGCCGGCCAAACCCGGGTCGCCTCAGGCAAGGGCGCCCAGCCCCGTAGAATCGCGGGATGTCTTATCTTGTGCTGGCCCGCAAATACCGCCCCCGCAATTTCTCTGAAATGGTGGGGCAGGAGCATGTCGTTCAGGCGCTCACCAATGCCCTGACGCAGCAGCGCCTGCACCATGCCTATCTGTTCACCGGCACGCGCGGCGTGGGCAAGACCACGGTCTCGCGCATTCTGGCCAAGTCGCTCAACTGCCAGGGCGCCGATGGCCAGGGCGGCATCACGGCAACGCCCTGCGGCGTCTGTGCGGCCTGTATCGAAATCGACAGCGGGCGCTTTCCCGACTACACGGAGCTGGACGCTGCTTCCAACCGTGGCGTGGACGAGGTGCAGAGCCTGCTGGAGCAGGCTGTCTACAAGCCGGTGCAGGGACGCTTCAAGGTCTTCATGATCGACGAAGTGCACATGCTCACGAACACGGCCTTCAACGCCATGCTCAAGACGCTGGAGGAGCCGCCCGAATACCTGAAGTTCGTGCTGGCCACCACCGATCCGCAGAAGGTGCCCGTGACCGTGCTCAGCCGCTGCCTGCAGTTCAACCTGCGGCCCATGGCGCCCGAGACCGTGCTGGAGCATCTGGGCCAGGTGCTGGGGCAGGAAGGCGTGGCCTCCGAACCCCAGGCCCTGCGCCTGCTGTCGCGCGCCGCGCGTGGCTCCATGCGCGATGCGCTGTCGCTGACTGACCAGGCCATTGCCTTTGGCAGCGGACAACTGCAGGAGGCCACGGTACGCCAGATGCTGGGCAGCGTGGACCGCAGCCATGTGTTCCGCCTGATCGAGGCACTCGCCCAGGCCGATGGCCAGGTGGTGGTGGAAACCTCCGACGCGCTGCGCCGCAATGGCCTGTCCG
The DNA here is from genome assembly GCF_014170385.1 of Delftia sp. UME58. Lineage (NCBI taxonomy): Bacteria > Pseudomonadati > Pseudomonadota > Betaproteobacteria > Burkholderiales > Comamonadaceae > Delftia > Delftia sp. UME58. The sequence goes on along the minus strand of NZ_LZZV01000105.1, from coordinate 17,100 downwards.
CTGCCTCCACGCTGGAGGAAATGTGTGCCGTGCTGCAGCGCATGGCCGTGGCACAGGCCGTGCCGCAGATGGCTGCCGACGCCAGCGATCCAGAAGCCGCAGAGATCGCCCGCCTTGCGGTGCTGATGCCGCGCGACGAAACCCAGCTGCTCTACAGCATCTGCCTGCATGGCCGGGCCGAACTGGGCCTGGCACCCGACGAGTACGCGGCGCTGACCATGGCGCTGCTGCGGCTGCTGGCGTTCAAGCCGCAATCTGCAGAGCCCGCCCTGGGCGCGGCTGAAAAAAAAACTCCAGCGCTGACCCCCTCCACGGCGAAGCCTGAATCTCCCGCGCCCGTGGCGCAGCCGCGGCCCGCACAGCCCGCTGTGCCTGAGGCTCTCGCTGTGCCCGAGGCCCCCGTTGTCCCAGCCAAGGCGGCCATGCCCGTCCCGGTCGCGCCTCCTGCTCCTGTCGCGCCTGTCGCATCTCCCGTGACCGCTGCGCCCGCCGTGGTCGCTCCCGTGGTGCAAGCCGTTGCGGCTGCAGCGCCTGTTCAGGCGCCCGTGGCCGTGGCGGCAGTTGCCCGGCCGGAACCTGTGCTTGCGCCTGTCCAGGAGGCCAGGCCTTCCGCTGCTCCAGAGGTGAAGCCGGCCGCCGGTGTCGCCCAAGAGCCCCTGGACGATGTGCAGGAAGACGAAGACTCTTCTGCCGATGAGGCGCCGCAGGCGCAGGATGTCTATGCACCGGACGAGGGTGCCTGGGCCGGGATGCCCGATGAAGGCTGGGCCGACGAAGGCCGCTGGAGCGATGACGGAGATCTGGCCCTGGAGCCGCCTGCCGCTGCCGTGGCACGGCAGGCCGAACCGCAGATCGACACTCAGATCGATGTGCAGGACTTCGCTCCCGAACGTGGCCGCCAGTCCCCCGCTGCGCCTCCCGCGCCGACCGTGGAGCGCACGCCCGAGGGCGATGTCTGGCACGCTGCCGTCCAGCAACTGGTGCAGGCCGAGGCCGTCACGGCGCTGGCGCGGCAGCTGGCGCTGCAGTCGCAACTGGTGGCGCGCGATGGCGATGCATGGACGCTGCGCGTGGAAAGCAGCTCGCTGGCCCAGCCCGCCACGCGTGAGCGCCTGCGTGCAGCGCTGGAGGCCGCTGGCCTGGCGCGGCAACTGCATGTCGAGCAGGGCGCCGTGGTGGACAGCCCCGCGCGGCGCAATGCGGTGGCCAGCCATGAGCGCCAGCGCATTGCAGAAGACATCGTGATGAATCATTCTCTGGTGCAGACCCTGATCCGCAGCCATGGCGCGAAAATCGTGCCCGGCAGTATCAAGCCCGTATCCATTCAGCCCTGACACGCTCTAGAGCGTTTCGTTTTTACCCTACAGAAGAAGGAACTCACATGTTCAACAAAGGACAACTGGCCGGCCTGATGAAGCAAGCCCAGGCCATGCAGGACAACCTCAAGAAGGCCCAGGATGAACTGGGCAACATCGAGGTGGAAGGCGAGTCTGGCGCGGGCCTCGTGAAGGTGGTCATGACCTGCAAGCACGACGTCAAGCGCATCACCATCGACCCCAGCCTGCTGGCCGAAGACAAGGACATGCTGGAAGACCTGGTGGCTGCCGCCTTCAACGCCGCCGTGCGCAAGGCCGAAGAGACTTCCAACGAGAAGATGGGCAAGCTCACGGCCGGCATGCCCGGCCTGCCGGGCGGCATGAAGTTCCCGTTCTGAGGCAGGCCCCAGCGGTTGTGCCGAACAGCCTGGAGAGGCCATGCCGGCTTCTCCAGCTGCCCACTCGTGTGGAGTGGCCATCGAGCGATCTGCCCCTGCAGATCGCTTTTTTTCTGAGAACCTTCTCCATTGAAAGGAAGCTGCCATGTCGGACGTGCAATCGCTCGATGGCCTGATCGAGGCCTTGCGCAGGCTCCCGGGTGTGGGCATCAAGTCGGCGCAGCGCATGGCCTTCCACCTGCTGCAGCGCGACCAGGACGGCGCGCGGCAACTGGCCCGTGCCCTGACCACGGCCGTGGAGTCGGTCACCCACTGCGAGCGCTGCCATACCTTCACCGAAGGCCGCATCTGCTCCATCTGCCAGGATGAAGGGCGTGACGCGGCCCGGCTGTGCGTGGTGGAGGCGCCCGCCGATATGGCGGCCATGGAGCGCACGGGTGCCTACCAGGGCTATTACTACGTGCTGATGGGGCGGCTGTCGCCACTCGACGGCATAGGTCCTCGCGATCTGAACCTGTCATCCCTGCTGGAGCGTGCCGGCGACGGCAAGGTGCAGGAGGTGATCCTGGCCACCAGCTTCACGGCGGAAGGCGAGGCCACGGCCCATGCGATCAGCGAGGCCCTGAAGGCGCGCGGCATCCATGTGACGCGGCTGGCGCGCGGCGTGCCCATAGGCAGCGAACTCGAGTACGTGGACCTGGGTACGATCGCCCATGCGCTGGTGGACCGCCGGTAGTGGCCGAGGCGGCTGGCGTTTCTTGTCTTTTCATCAGGAGCCTGTATGCCGACCTCTGTCATCCTGCCGCCCGGCGGCTTCTCCATAGCGCATTGGTGCCTGCTGGTGGCGGCCCTGCTGCCGCTGGCCTGCGCCTACATCGCCAAGGCGCCCGGCATGAAGCACCGGCCGGGGCAGCGCGGTTTCGACAACCACGAACCCCGGGCCTGGCTGGCGCAGCAGACCGGCTACCAGGCACGGGCCAACGCGGCGCAGGCCAATAGCTTCGAGTGCCTGCCTTTCTTCATTGGCGCCCTGCTGGTTGCCTGGCAATTGGGCGCACCGTCCGCGCGTGTCGATGGCCTGGCCGTGGCCTTTGTTGTGTTGCGCATTGCCTACATCGCCTTCTATGTGACGGACCGTGCCACGCTGCGCAGTCTGGCCTGGGCGCTGGCGCTGGTGGTGAATCTGCTGCTGTTTTTCGCAGGCTACCGCTGAGGCCTGCGTGAGGGCCGGGCGCGTGTCCATCATGCGCAGGACGGCCCTGAGGCCTACGGTGTTTCACATACGGGCAAGCACCGATGCTGTGCATGCGGGCTCTGGGCATGATCGTGTTGCACTGCAGCAAAATAACCATCATGTCTTCCCACGTGCTTGATCGCCGAACCTTGCTGAGCCTCATGGGGCTGGGTTCCCTTTGGTCGTTTCCTTCCCTCGGTTCGGCCGAGCTGGTGACGATTTCCGTGGGCGGTCAGGGCCTGCTGTATTACCTGCCGCTGGTGATTGCCCAGCAACTGGGGTACTTCGAGGCCGAGGGCCTGACCGTGCGCATCGATGACTATCCGGGCGGGTCGCAGTCGCTGCAGGCGCTGGAATCGGGCGCCGCCGATGTGTGCGCGGGTGCCTATGAACACACGCTTGTCGCCCAGCAGCGCGGCAGTCTGCTGCGTGCCTTTGTGGTGCAGGGGCGTGCGCCGCAGATTGCGCTGGGCGTGTCCTCGCGCTGGATGCCGCGCTACCAGGCGCTGGCCGATCTGCGCGGGCGGCGCGTGGGCGTGTCCTCGCTGGGTGCATCCACGGCCCGGGCCGTGCAACTGATGTTGCTGGGCGAAGGGCTGGAGGCCGATCTGGTGCAACTGGTGGGTGTGGGCTCGGGGCCCGACGCCATGGAGGCGCTGCGCACCGGGCGCGTGCATGCGCTGTGCCATGCGGACCCGCTGATGAGCGTGCTGGAGGACAAGGGTGCCGTGCGCATCGTCAGAGACCTGCGTGACCTGCGCAGCAGCGCGCAGCTGTACGGCGGATCCATGCCCTCGGGCACGCTGTACGCGACCCAGGCCTTTTTGCGCAAGAACCCGGCCAAGGCCCAGGCGCTGAGCAATGCCATGGTCCGATCACTCAAGTGGCTGCAGACCGCCGCGCCCATGGATGTGCTCAGGGCCGTGCCTGCACCCTATCTGCTGGGCTCGCGGCGCGCCTATCTGTCGGCCTTCGAGCACATGCGCACCACCATCTCGCCGGATGGCCTGATGCCCGATGACGGGCCTGCCACGGCCCTGCGTGCCCTGGTCCGTCTCAACCCTGCGCTGGCGCGCAGCGGTATCGACCTGGAGCGTTCGTTCACCAACGAGTTCGTGCGGCAGTCCCGCCAGCGTTTCCACACCTGAGCCCCGGGCCGCACGCAAAAGAGCCCGCGAAAGCGGGCTCTTTGGAGTGGGGCAGTGACGGTGCCTTTAGCTCCTTCCGCGCCTTCAGCGCCTTCAGCGCTTTTTCACCTTGGATGGCTTGCCGCCACGTGGCGCCGTGGTGACCGACACCTTGGCGTTGCGGTTTTGCGGCTGCACGGCTACCTTGCGCGCGGCCCCGGTGGGCTTGGCTGCCCTGGCATTGCCGCCGCCGCTGGCGCGCACCGGCAGGTAGGCCACCAGTGATTGGCCGGCATGCAGGGTGGCGGAGGATTTCAGGTCATTCCAGTCCGCCAGATTGGACGCGCTGACGCCGTAGCGGTTGGCCACGCTGATCAGCGTGTCGCGCTTGCGTGCCTTGATGGTGGTGCGGCGCGTGACGATCTCGGGGGCAAAGCTGATCTGGCCGTTGTCGGCCACGTGCCCTGCCACGTCGGCTCGCACGTTGGCGCCGCGCGGCACCATGAGCGCGGAGCCGGCCTTGATCAGCATGCGCGGGGGGATGTTGTTGAGGGCGCGCAGGTCGGACTCGCCCAGGCCCACGCGCTGGGCCGCCTCGGCCACGCTGATGGTGGAGGGCACGGTCCACACGGTCCAGCTCGCGTACTGGCCTTCGTCGAAGGCCTGCATGTTGCGTCGGAACACCTTGGCGTTGTCCCAGGGCAGCAGGATTTCCGGCGTGCCGGCCGCAAAGATCACCGGCTTGCGGAAGCTGGGATTCAGCGCCTTGAAGTCATCGGTCGATACATCGGCCAGCTTGGCCACCAGCTCCACGTCGATGTCGCGGGTGATGGTGACGGTCTGGAAGTAGGGGTGGTTCTCGATCAGCGGCAGCTCGGTGTTGAACGCATCGGGGTTGGCCACGATGTTCTTGACGGCCTGCAGCTTGGGCACGTACATGCGGGTCTCGGCCGGCATCTGCAGGTCGGTATAGCCCGTGGGCAGGCCCAGCTTCTCGTTGCGCTTGATGGCGCGGCCCACGCTGCCTTCGCCCCAGTTGTAGGCGGCCAGGGCCAGGTGCCAGTCGCCGAACATGTCATGGAGCTTTTGCAGGTAGTCCAGCGCGGCACGCGTGGAGGCCAGCACATCGCGGCGGTCATCGCGGAATGCGTTCTGCTTGAGGTCGAAATAGGTGCCGGTGGCCGGCATGAACTGCCACATGCCTGCCGCCTTGGCGGTGGAGACGGCCTGCGGGTTGAAGGCGCTCTCGATGTAGGGCAGCAGCGCCAGCTCGGTGGGCATGTTGCGCCGCTCCAGCTCCTCGACGATGTGGAACAGGTACTTGCTGGAGCGCTCGGTCATGCGCTGTATGTAGTCGGGCCGGCTGGCATACCACTGCTCGCGGTCCTTGACCAGATCCTGGTCCAGATCGGGCATGGCGAAGCCCTGGCGAATACGTACCCACAGATCGCCCGTGGTCTCCAGCGAGGCCACGCCGCCGTTGCCGGCGCTGCCTGTGCCCAGCGGGCTCAGCGGTCCGTTGGGATACATCGGGGAGTGTGGTGCGGTGCTGGGGGCAGGGGCCGTGCCGGCCAGGTCCGGGCTGCTGGTGGTGGCGCAGCCCGCAAGAACCAGCAGGCTGCCCAGCAGCAGGGTGTGTAGCAGTTTCATCAGAAGACGTTTTTCCATTGGCGCAGGCCGGCCAGCACGCTGGCGGGGTCCTGCTGTCTTACCTGTGCGTCGAAGCCTGCGGCGGCGGCGGCCACTGCGGATTCGCGCGTTCTAAGAAAGGGATTGACGGAGCGCTCGGTCTCCATCAGGGAAGGCAGCGTGGGCCGGCCGGCCTCGCGCAACGCCTGACAATGCCTCTGGTAGTGAGCCAGGGCCTGGTTGTTTGGTTCCACGGCCTGCGCAAAGCGCAGGTTGGACATTGTGTACTCATGTGCGCAGCAGACCAGGGTGTTGTCCGGCAGCGCGGCCAGATCGTCCAGCGATTGCTGCATCTGCTGCGGCGTGCCTTCGAACAGGCGCCCGCATCCCCCTGAAAACAGCGTATCGCCGCAGAACAGCACGGGCTGCGCCTGCGCCGCCGTGCTGTAGAAGGCGATGTGGCCGCTGGTATGGCCGGGCACGTCAATGACCTGCCAGGGGCCGCCCAGGGCCTGCACGGTATCGCCACCCTGCACGCGCTGCACGGGTTCGGGCAACTGCTCGTAGGCGGGGCCCCAGACCTGGGCGCCCGTGGCCTGGCGCAGCTGCGCCACGCCGCCGACATGATCGGCATGGTGGTGGGTGACTAAAATGCCCTGCAACTGCAAGTCCAGCTGGCGCAGGCTGGCCAGCACGGGCGCTGCATCGCCGGGATCGACGACCAGGGCCCGCCCTGCGTCGTACAGCAGCCAGATGTAGTTGTCGGAAAAAGCGGGGATGGGCAACAGGTTCATGAGCAGCAAAATTATAGGGACGCATCACTGGACGCAATCTGCCCTCGGCCACTACCTGCTGGAATGGGAGCAGCAGCGCTGCGACGAGGCGGTGGCCGATATTTTCGGCTATCACAGCCTGCAGTTGGGCATGCCCATGCTCCAGGGGCTGCGCGCCAATCGCATGCCGCACCGCTGGCTGGCCCTGGATTCCATGCAGGATGCGGTGCCAGCCGAGGGCGTGCCGCCGCTGGAGGTTCCCGTGGCGCTGCTGGCCGATCCGGCCGCGCTGCCATTTCCCGAGGCCAGCCTCGACCTGGTCGTGATGCCCCATACGCTGGAGACCTCGCCGGACCCGCATGCCGTGTTGCGCGAGGCGGCCAGGGTGCTGATGCCCGAGGGCCGTATCGTCGTGTGCGGGCTCAACCCCGCCAGTCTGCTGGGCGTGCAGCGCCGTGCCGAGCGCGGCGTGTATCTGCCCGATGTGGGCTGGGGCGTGGGCTACTGGCGGCTGCGCGACTGGCTGCGATTGCTGGCCTTCGAGATCGAGGCCGTGCAGTTCGGCTGCTATCGTCCTGCCGTGCAGACGGATCGCTGGCTGCGGCGCTGGCAGTTCATGGACCGCGTGGGGCGGCTGGGCTGGCCCATGCTGGGCGGCGTGTACTGCGTGGTGGCCGTCAAGCGCGTGCCGGGTGCACGCATGCTGGAGCCTGCCTGGCGTGGCCGCGCAGCCGTGTCGGGCGCCTCCGTGCCTGTGGCCCACCGCATGCCGGCGCAGGCGGTGCAGGGCAGCGATCCGCATTCCAACCGGCCTGAAGGCCGGGCCATTCAACCCAAGGAAATTTTTTGAATCAAGTTGTTATCTACACGGACGGCGCCTGCAAGGGCAATCCGGGTCCCGGCGGCTGGGGCGTGGTGCTGGAGGCCGGCAGCGCCAGGAAAGAGCTGTTCGGCGGCGAGCTGAACACCACCAACAACCGCATGGAGATGATGGCCGTGATCGAGGCGCTGTCCGCGCTCAGGCGGCCCTGCGATGTGGTGCTCTACATCGACAGCCAGTACGTGCTCAAGGGCATCACCGAATGGATCCATGGCTGGAAGGCCAAGGGCTGGAAGACGGCCTCCAAGGAGCCGGTCAAGAACGTCGAGCTGTGGCAGCGGCTGGACGCCCTGGTCCAGGGCGGCGGCCACCGCATCGACTGGCGCTGGGTCAAGGGCCATGCAGGCGACCCTGGCAACGAGCGGGCAGACGCCCTGGCCAACAAGGGCGTGGACCAGGCACTGGGGCGCTGAGCGCCTGGTGCGAGGGCGGGTGCAATGCCCGTCCCTTGTTTCCACGTCCCGAGACCTACCTCCAACGCGGTAGATGAAAACCCCAGAACCAGGATTCGGTCGGCGCAGCTAATATTTCCATAAGTGGAAATTAGTTCGCGCCCTGCCAGGCATCTTCCGTGGCGTGGTGTTAAAAATTGCCACTTGTGGAATTTTTTACCCATCTCACGATGAAAGAGCCTTGCGATGAAATACAAAGCCATTGCCGCATTGGCGATGCTGGGCGGCGCGGGAGCGGCGCTGGCCCAGAGTTCGGTGACGCTGTACGGCAGCATGGACCTGACCATGCCCTGGATCAGCGATGTGCGCGGGAGCCGGCTGACGCGCATGGATTCGGCCATTTCCCAGCCTGACCTCTGGGGTCTGCGCGGATCGGAGGATCTGGGCGGTGGCATGAAGGCCTCGTTCCAGCTGGAGAACGGATTCCTCACGGACATCGGCTCGCCGATCTCGCCGACCAGCTACTTCAACCGGGCTTCCTGGGTGGGTCTGGACAGCGCGTCGATGGGCTCGGTGCGGCTGGGTCGCCAGGTCGATTTCACGGCCGGCACGCTGAGCCAGTGGGGCAACGGCTACCAGCTCTACAACTTCTATCTCTACCACCCCGGCAACCTGGACGGCCTGTCCAGCCAGTTTCCGGTGGACAACTCCGTGGTCTACCTGACGCCCGGCATGGGCGGCATGCAGTTCGGCGCGCAGTACGGCTTTGGCGAGGTGCCGGGCCGCTCGCAGGCCAACCGCACCTACAGCGTCATGGGCAGCTATTCCAGTGCCAAGCTCAATCTGGCCGTGGCCTATACCGATGCGCGTGGACGTGCCTTCGATATCGCCGGGCGCACGGGTCTGGCGAACGCGCTGGGCCAGGACCTGGTGGCGGGCCGGCCCCTGGTGCTCGATACCTTCCAGGTGCTGGGCATCGGCGGCGGTCACCAGCTCGATGCGCTTCCGGTCCGGCTCAACGCGCTGCTGACGCGTTCCACGCTCAAGTACGGCGGGGCCTCCAGCAACATGAGTGCGCTCGACCTGGGCCTGGCCTGGCAGACCAGCCAGGCCGTGACCATCAACACGGGCTACTCCTTCAGCCGCTTCGAGCAGACGAAGTGGAACCAGGTCCACCTGGGCGCGCGCTACGCCTTCTCCAAACGCACGCAGCTGCATGCCTCGGTCACGCACCAGCGCGCCTCGGATGGCGTGGCGGCGATGAATTCCGTGGGCGTTGCCAGCGGGCGCACGCAGACCGTGATTGCGGCAGGCATACACCACTCGTTCTGAGAGGCATGAGACATGCAGCCCCGGCAACGCGGGCGCATTGGAGACCCCACGATGAAATTCACCCTCAATTCCCGAAGCGTGGCCTTTGACGGCGACGGGCAGACCCCGTTGCTGTGGGTGCTGCGCGATCACTTCAAGCTGCCCGGCACCAAGTTCGGCTGCGGCATCAGCATGTGCGGGGCCTGCACGGTCCATGTCGATGGCGAGCCGATGCGCTCCTGCGTGCTGCCCGTCTCGACGGTGGGCGGCAAGGCGGTCACGACCATCGAAGGGCTGTCCAGCAACCGTTCCCATCCCATCCAGAAGGCCTGGATGGACAAGGACGTGCCGCAGTGCGGCTACTGCCAGTCCGGCATGGTCATGGCCGCTGCCGCGCTGCTCAAGACCCATCCACAGCCCACCGATGCGCAGATCGACGAGGCCATGACCAATCTGTGCCGCTGCGCCACCTACCACCGCATCCGGGAGGCCATCCATGCCGCAGCGTCCAAGCAATGAACGGGGCCGCACGGCCGGCTCTGCCATCTCGCTGCGGCGCAGGCATCTGCTCCAGGGCGCTGCCGCGCTGCTGGTGGCCCCTGCTGCCGGCAGCCTGCTGGTTCCGCTGGCGCAGGCCGCGCCAGCGGGGGCCGGTGCAGCGGCAGCAACGGCCTCTTCCATCGGCGACTGGCTCTGGATCGAGCCTTCGGGCCAGGTGGTGATCGGCGTGTCGCAGTGCGAGGTGGGCCAGGGCATCTACACGGGCCTGCCCCAGGTGCTGGCCGACGAGCTCGATGCCGACTGGGCCAGCGTGACCGTGCGCTTCGTCACGGGGCGCGACGCCTATCGCAACGATGCGGGCGAGATGCCGTTCCAGCAGTTCGTGGGCGCGTCGATGTCGATGAACTATTTCTACGAGCGCATGCGCCTGGCCGGTGCCCAGGCCCGTGATGTGCTGCTGCGTGCCGGCGCGGCCCGGCTGGGCGTGCGGCCATCCCAGTGCAGCACGCGCGCCGGCCGCGTGCTGCACTCCGCGACGGGCCGCAGCGTGGGCTACGGCGAGATCGTGGCCGAGGCCTCCAGGCTGTCCATCGCCGCGCGCCCGCGCATGAAGTCGGCTTCCGAGCAGGGCCTGATCGGCCGCAACCTGCGGCGGGTGGACACCCCGGCCAAGGTCGATGGCAGTGCGGTCTTCGGCATTGACGTCGAGGTGCCCGGCATGCTGATCGGCGCCGTGCGCATGGCGCCCAGCGTGACGGGGCGCATCGTGCGCATCCGCAACGAGGCAGAGGTGCGCGCGCGCCCCGGCGTGCATGCCGTCGTGCGCACCACGCAGTGGCCCGACCCCGCGCCCAGCACCGTGGTCGTGGTGGCCGATTCATACTGGATCGCCAAGCAGGCCGCCGACGCGCTGGACATCGAATTCGACGCCGGCGCGGCGGCCGGCGTGCACAGCGAGCGCATCCATGCGCAGTTCGTCGCAGGCTTGTCGAACGACAAGGCCGTCGTTGCCCGCAGCCTGGGCAAGCCGCGCGAAATGCTGGCGGCGGGCAAGCCGATCACGGCCGACTACCACTCGCCCTACATCACGCACGCCACCATGGAGCCGCTGGCCGCCACTGTCCATGTGCGCGACGGCGAGGTCGAGACCTGGGGGCCCTACCAGGGCCAGGACTTCCTGCGTGGCGAACTGGGCAAGGCCTGCGGGGTGCCTGCGGACAAGGTCATCGTGCACACCACCTTCCTCGGAGGCAGCTTCGGGCGCAAGTACATGCCCGACTTCGCCTTGCATGCGGCAGCGGCATCCAAGGCCGTGGGCCGGCCCGTCAAGGTCATCCGCTCGCGCGAGGACGACATACGGCATTCCTACTACCGGCCCGGTGCCTCGGGGCGGCTGAGTGCCGTGCTGGGCGCCGACGGCATGCCGGCCGCGCTGCATGCGCGCATCTCGGGCCAGTCGCTGTACGGGGCCATCAACCCCAAGAAGATGGCCGATGCAGGCGGCTGGGACGAGACCATGGTCGAGTCCATCTACGACCTGATCTACGGCGTGCCCAACCTGCTGGTGGATGCCGTGGACGTGCAGCAGCCCATACCGCTGAGCTATCTGCGCAGCGTGGGCACCACGTCCAGCGTGTTCTTCCTGGAAAGCTTCATCAGCGAGCTGGCCCACACCGCAGGCGTGGACGACTACCAGTACCGGCGCCGCCTGCTGGCCGGCCAGCCGCTGGCGCTGGGCGTGCTGGATGCGGCGGCGCAGGCCGCGCGCTGGGAGCAGCCCGCGCCGGCAGGCCTGCACCGCGCCATGTCCTTCAACGTCTACACGGGGCGGGGCGAGAGCTTCCAGACCTTCGTCGCACTGGTCATGGAATTGCGTGTTGTGGAAGGCCGCGTGCGGCTGGAGCGCGCCATCTGCGCCATCGACGCGGGCCGCGTGGTCAACCCGGGACTGGTCAAGGCCAATGTCGAAGGCGGCATCGGCTTTGCGCTGACCAACACCTTCAAGAGCCGGCTGGGCTTTGACAAGGGCGTGGTGCAGCAAAGCAATTTCCACGACTACCCGCTGCTGCAACTGGCCGAAATGCCCCGCGTGGAGGTGGTCCTGGTCGAAAGCGACCGGCCGCCCCAGGGCTGCGGCGAAGTGGCCCTGGGCCCCACGGCGCCTGCCGTGGCCACGGCCCTGTTCCATGCCACCGGCCGCCGGTTCCGCTCCATGCCGCTGCCGCAGGACATCGCGTCCGCCTGATCACCCACCCCTCCCCTGTTTTTTCAGCAAAGGAATTTCATGCAAGTCGAACACATCACCCCGAGCATAGGATCGGAAATCCACGGCATAGCTCTCTCGGACCCGGCGCAAGTACGCGATCATGCGGACGCGCTGCGCCGGCTGCTGGCCGAGCGCCAGGTCATCTTCTTCCGCGACCAGACGCTGAGCCCCGCGCAGCAGGTGCGCGTGGCCCAGGTGTTCGGCAAGGTCGAGCCCGTGTCCTCCACCTTTCCCTCGCACCCGGACGATCCCCATGTCGAGCTGCTGATCAGCCAGGGCACGCGCACCGGCACCGACATCTGGCATGCCGACCTGACCTGGCAGACCAGGCCGCCCGCCGGTGCCTGCCTCTACGCCGTGGACGTGCCGCCCACGGGCGGCGACACCATGTGGGCCAGCATGACCACGGCCTTCGCCTCGCTGGCGCCCGAGCTGCAGGCCTATCTGCGCAAGCTGCGCGCCACCCACAACTGGGAGGCGCCAGCGCTCAGGCAAAGCCTGATGCGCCGAGATCCGTCTGGCGAGGCCTATCGCGCCACCCGCCTCAAGCATCCGCCGCTGGAGCAGCCCGTGGTCCTGGAGCACCCGGTCACCGGGCTGCCCGTGGCCTTTGTGAACTCGCTCTACACCACGCACATAGAAGGCGTGACCAGCGACGAGAGCGCGGCCCTGATCGCCATGCTCAGCGGGCTGGCCAAGGTGCCTGAATGGCAGGTGCGCTTTCGCTGGCGCAAGGGCTCGGTGGCCATCTGGGACAACCTGGCCACGCAGCACTACGCGGTCAATGACTACCACCCCGCAGCGCGGCGGATGCACCGCGTGGCGATACGCCAGGCGTGAGCCCGGCAACGACCTTTGCTGACAATGAAAAAACCACGATGAAAGCCTCTCCATGAAAGCGAAACGCAGAACGCTCGCCCTGGGCGCGGCCATGGCCCTGGCGCTGCTCGCCGGGCCGGCGCAGGCCCAGACGCAGATCTACCCCCACAAGCCGGTCACCATCGTCGTGGCCTACCCCGCTGGCGGCGATACCGACGCGCTGGCGCGGCTGCTGGGCGAGAAGCTGTCGGCCCGCATCGGCCAGTCCGTGCTCGTGGACAACCGCGCGGGCGCCAGCGGCACCATAGGCAGCAGTTTCGTGGCCAAGGCACCGGCCGATGGCTACACGCTGCTGCTGGCGCCCAATACCTTTGCCATGGCCCAACTGGTGCTCAAGCTGGGCGCGGGCCACGGCTACGACGTGCTCAATGGCTTCACGCCCGTGATCGAGGTCGGCTCCACTTCGCTGTTCCTCGTCGCCGGGCCCGGTGCGGGCGTGCGCAGCTTCAAGGAGGCCATCTCCTCCAGCCAAGGCCGCTCGCTGGGCTATGCCACGCCGGGCAACGGCTCGCCCATGCACTTCCTCGGCGAGATGGTCCGGCGCGCCACGGGCGCCCGCTTCGAGGCCATACCCTACAAGGGCGTGGCCCCGGCCGTCACCGATGTGGTGGGCGGCCATGTGCCCTTCACCTACAGCACGCTGGGCTCCATCGCTCCCTACCTGCCCGGCGGCAAGCTGGTGGCGCTGGCCGTGGCCGACGCCCAGCGCTCACCGCTGGCGCCCGACGTGCCCACGCTGGCCGAGCTGGGCTACAAGGACGTGGAGCTGACCGCCTGGTACGGCCTGTTCGGCCCCAGGAACATGCCCGCCGAGGTGGTCAGGCTCCTGAATACGCACCTCAACGAGATCCTCAGGATGCCCGACGTGGTGGCGCGCATGGCCACGCTGGGAACCGTCCCTGTGGGCGGCCCGCCCCAGCGCCTGGGCAAGACCAATGCCGGCGATTTCGAGCGCTTCGGGCGGCTGGTAAAGGAGCTGGGCATACAGCCGGACTAGATTGAACAGGCGCTGAACGAAAGGAGGGAGGAAGCAGCGGGCGCCGGCGCAAGTCATCCCGGGTGGTGGCCCGGGGACGGAGGGTGGTCTTGCGCCGGCGCATCCTGCCTGATGCGCTCGGCCAGCAGATGGGACATGAAGCGCAGGTAGCGCTCGATCTGCTGGTCTGCCTCGGGTCCCTCACCGAACAGCTCGGCCAGCAGCGGCCGTGCCGTGGGCAGGAAGGCCGAAATGCTGAGGATGGCCAGGTGGATGAAGCGCGGGTCCACCTGTGCCGGGTGGCTGGCCTGCGCTCCGTCCATCAGCATGGTCGAGGTCAGCTCCAGCCCGCGCCGCGTGATGCGCTGCAGCGGCGTGCCCGAGGGCGGCGGCTCTTCTTCGCTTTCGTAGTGGTAGATCTCGGAGAGCGCCAGCCGCTCGAACTGCGGGTGCTCGCGCATGAAGTCCAGCCGCAGCAGCAGGCGCTGGTAGACACGCTCTTCCACCGTGCCCTGCGTCCTGAGCGCCACTTCCATGCGGTTTTGCAACTCGCGCATCAGGGACTCCGTCACCTCCTGCAGCAAGCCCTTGAGGCTGCTGAAGTAGTAGCGCACCAGGGCGCGCGTGACACCGGCTGCCGCCGCGATTTCCAGAATGCTCAGCTGCTCCGGCGTGCGGGTCTTGAGCAGGTTGACCGTGGTCTGCAGGATGATGTCCCGTCCCACGGCATCGTCGGCCAGCGGGCGGCCGCTGTTGCGGCGGGGCTTCTTGGGCGTGGATTCGGTTGGCTTCTTTTGAGGCGGCATGCGGGCCATTGTCGGCGATACACAGGCAGCGGCCGCGCCGCAAGCGTCAGTGCCGGGCGGTGATGCGGGCCAGCGCGTCCTCGATCTCGCGGGCCTGCTGTGGCCGCACCAGCCTTTCCACCTCCTGCCCGTCACGCAAAAAGATCAGGGTGGGCCAGAGCTTGACGCGGTAGCTGCGGCCCAGGGCCCGGCCGGGGCCGTCTTCCACCTTGATGTGGGCCACCTGCGGGGCGGCATCCAGCGCCTGGGCAATCAGCGGTTGCGCGCCCTGGCAGTGGCCGCACCAGGCGGTTCCGAACTCCAGCAAGGTAGCGCCGGGCAGCGTGTCGACGGTGCTGCGATCGGGGGCGTCGGTCAGGTGCTTGGACTGGAAGGGCATGTGCAATCTCCTGTCAGGGAAAGGCCTGCAGCGGCAGGATGGACACGGTTTCGCCGGCTTGCACGGCACCGCGCTCATGTTCGAGCACGATGAGGCAGTCGGCCTCGGCCATGGAACTGAGTACGCCCGAGCCCTGTGGCCCCGTGGTGCGCACTCTGCAGCGACCATCGGCGCCCATGGACAGAATGCCGCGCTGGTACTCGGTGCGGCCCGGCCGCTTGGACAGGGCCTGCGCAGCCACAGCCTGGGGCAGGGCGGCCGGTTCACCGTCACGGGCGGCTCCCATGAGCTGCAGCAGCGCCGGGCGCACAAAGACCAGAAAACTCACCATGGCAGCCACGGGATTGCCGGGCAGTCCGATCAGCACCGTGGTGCGTGCCGGTGGCCGGCTCGCGGCAAATGGCGTGCCCGCATCGGACTGCAGCAGGCCCACGGCCAGCGGCCGGCCCGGCCGCATGGCCAGGCGCCAGAAATGAACGCAGCCCATGCGCTGCAGCATGGCGCGCGTATGGTCGGCCTCGCCTGCGCTGATGCCGCCGCTGGTCAGCACCACGTCGGCCAGGGAGGCGGCTTCGCGCAGGCGCTCCTGCAGGGCCTCGGGCTCATCGGCCACCACGCCCAGGTCCAGCACCTGCACGCCCATGCGCTGCAGCAGGCCGATGAGGCTGAAGCGGTTGCTGTCGTAGACCGCCCCCTCGCGCGGCGCCGTGCCGGGGTGCAGGATTTCATCGCCCGTGGAGAAATAGGCCACGCGCAGCCGCCTGCGCACGCGCACCTGGGGCTGGCCCAGGCTGGCGATCAGGCCCAGGGCCGCGGGATGCAGGCGCTGGCCCGCCGCCAGGGCCACGCGGCCCAGGCTCAGGTCCTCGCCGCGCAGGCGCCGGTTGTCCCCGGCACGCACGCTGCCTGCCGTAATGCCGATGTGGTCAGTGCCTGCGGACACGGTGCGTTCATGCGCGACCACCGTGTCCAGCCCGCTCGGCAACACGGCGCCGGTCATGATCTTGATGCACTCGCCGGCCTGCACGGTGCCGTGCCAGGGTTTGCCGGCCAGGGCCTGGCCGACCACGCGCAGCGCCAGCGGTGCAGCGGGCGAACCGGCGTGAGCAGCCTGCAGCTGGCAGCCATCGAAGGCATAGCCATCCATGGCGGCGTTGTCATGCGCTGGCACATCGACGGGGGAGACGATGTCTTCGGCCAGCACGCGGTCCAGTGCATCGGCCAGCGCCAGCGTCTCCACCTCTGCCACCGGGCCCAGGGGCTGCAGCAGGCTGGCCAGCTGTGACAGGGCCTGATCGACCCTCAGGTCCTGGGGGGATGCGGTGGTGGGGGATGCGGGCTGGAAGGATGCGGTCATCAGAACGGAATCCGGTTGGGCAAGGCGGCGTGCGGGCCGGCGGCGCGGGGCACTACGACGGGGTGGCTGCGGCGCGCGCCAGCGCCTGCAGCTCCTGCTGCGTGTTGGCGTTGGCAAAGGCCAGCGGGCTGTCGCCCGCGCGGTCGAAGAGGGCCGTGGCGCAGCGGTGCTGGCCCGTCCATGCATCGATCTTGCGGCCGCCCGAACGTATGAACGATTGCAGACTATCACGCAGCGATGACCGCATCAGGCAGAACACGGGCTGGGCCCGCAGCAGGGATTGATCTGCGTCAAGCGAGCGCTCCCAGCCATGGGCGACGACGATGTCGGCCGCAGGCTGCTGCGACAGCGCCGCCTGCACAAGCCGCTCCACAAGGTCCAGCGGGAACAGCGGCGTATCGCAGGGCACGCAGACCAGCCAGGGCGTCCGGCAGTGCATCAGGCCGCTCAGGAAGCCGGCCAGCGGGCCGGGATAGTCGGGTTCGGCATCGGGCCAGACCGGCGCACCGTAGGCCGCGCCCAGTTGCGCATAGGCCTCGGCATGGCGATTGGCATTGATCAGCAGATGCCCGACCTGGGGAGCCAGGCGGTCCAGCGCATGGGCTGCCAGCGGCTGACCCAGAAAGGGCTGCAGCCCCTTGTCGATGCCGCCCATGCGCATGCCGCGCCCGCCTGCCAGCACGCAGCCCGTGATGTCGTTCAGGGGCAGGGGGGCGTCTGCTGATCAATGCCAATCGCCATGCCGAGGCCTATGCGCAACTGGGCGCGGCCTACGGTGCGCCGGTCTGGCCCGATGCCGAACCCGACTATCCCGGCCCGCTGGCCGGCTTCCTGAGCGGCCTGATGCACTGCCGGACGCCCTGGCTGGTCTGCGTG